>JAKSBQ010000065.1 GCA_022361075.1 Opitutales bacterium
CATGAGAAGTGCTTTGGATCAAGTTCTGGGTAAACCACTCCCGACACAGGATCGACTCGTGAGGTGGAATACCGCCCCACGACTTTTCCAAGGTGATCAAGATAGAAGAAGCTCCCCTTTCCAATCTGATTTGCTCTCAAAAAACGCCCAGCAAACTCGTTAAGCTCATCGTTCGTAGACTTCTTCTTTAACACATCGAGGACCACGTCGATGTCGTGCTCTTCATAACGATTGAGTTTTTCAAACTCCGAAAGCTTCACAAGTTTACCATCACAACGCAGCCATTCGAAGCCCTGTCCAATCGCCCAATTCGCAATCGGCTGGTGGTGTCCCTTTCTACCTCGAATGACCGATGCGCACAGATAGAGTTTTCCGGAAACGGGAGCATTGGATATCCATTCTTCAAGGTCTCTTGTTGCCCGCGATTCAACTTCTGAAAACGGTAGAGCAATCACGGGATCTCCAGTCACTGGGCTGTGCTGAACGCCCATTCGAGCGTAAAGCAACCGAAGATACTGCGCCACTTCAGTAATGGTCGCCACCGTCGATTTACGACTTCCTCTTGTGACACGTTGTTCAATCGCAACGGTTGGTGAAATGCCCTTGAGCTCGTCGATGTCAGGTCGCGGCAATTGTTCTACGAACTGTCTGGCGTAAGCTGACATCGATTCCATAAATCGCCGCTGACCTTCTGCAAAAATGATATCGAAAGCCAGCGATGATTTCCCCGATCCGGAAACACCCGTTACTACGGTTATGGTCTGATTGGGAATCTGCACATCCAGATTTTTGAGGTTGTGCTCTCGCGCTCCTCGCAACGATATTCCTTGAAATCGCTCAGATTCGGACGAACCATTTCCACTTCGATAAGCAGCTTTCTCCTCCGCAACCAGCGCTAACGTTTTTTCGGCTTTGCTGTCCTCAAACAAATATTTAGCGGTTTCAGAACTAGTCTGAGCAATCCACTCAGGCTTTCCGGCGGCCACGAGCTCACCTCCGGCATTACCAGAGTCCGGCCCCATCTCGACCACCCAATCTGCCGCCTGAATCACATCGATGTGGTGTTCGATCACAAAAAGACTGTGTCCGTGATCGACTATTTTTTGTAACACATCAATCAACACATTCACATCCTCCTTATGAAGTCCGGTGGTGGGTTCATCCAGGAGAAGCATGGAGCTACCCTCTTTCGCATTGAGTTGAGATAGATACTTGACCAACTTCAGCCGCTGAGACTCCCCTCCGGAAAGGGTATTCAGTGGTTGCCCCATTTTCAGGTATCCCAGCCCTACTTCAACAAGCGGATTCAAGCGTTCTTTAATTTTTGGTTTTTCGCTGAAGAATTCAACAGCCGTCCAGATGTCCATTTCGAGAACATCGGCGATTGATTTTTCGTTCCATTCGATTCCCAAAACCGATTTCTTAAATCTTCTGTCTTCACAAACTGGACATTTGACATAAACGTCCGAAAGAAACTGCATCTCAACTTTTTCATAACCGAGTCCCTGGCAGTGTTCACATCTTCCATTTCCTCCATTAAAGGAAAATTCCGAATGGGTAAAACCGAGGCTTTTCGCACCCTCAGTCGAAGCATACAACTTGCGAATCAACTCCCAGGCATCCGCGAACAACGCTGGGTTAGAGCGAGGGGTCCGGCTCACCGCAGATTGATCCACCAAAATCGGTGGTTGATCAAAATCACACAGCAACTCCTCGATACGAGCGGGATTTTCAACAGATCTACCAGCTGTCTGCATCAAACCCTGATAAATCACGTTGTTCAACAAGGTGGACTTCCCCGATCCGGACACTCCGGTCAGACAAACGAATCGATTAAGTGGTAACGTGAGATTAAGGTTTTTGATGTTGTGCTTACTAGCACCTCTAATCGTCAAAAAACCCTGTTTTTTTTCTGCAGTGCCAAGATTTTCATCGCCGAGTGGGAAAGACTCAAGATCCACCACCCGCCTCTTCTGAGGAATATTGATAGCTTTTCTTCCTGATAAGTAGGCTCCCGTTAAAGACGGCCTACTTTGTTTCATCTCATGCAACGTACCCTCAAAGACTAATTCACCCCCACCTGAACCCGCGCGAGGGCCCATTTCGATCAAGTGATCCGCTGCCTGAATGACCCTTTCGTCATGTTCAACAAGGACAACCGTATTCCCAAGACTCGTGAGAAGTCTTAAGATCCGAATCAATCGATCGATATCTCTGGAGTGCAATCCCACCGAAGGCTCATCGAGAACGAACAGAGTGTCCGTCAATTGCGTACCTAAACAAGCCGTCAGATTCACACGTTCCACTTCTCCGCCACTCAGCGTGCGCGAGCTTCGGTCCAGGTTGAGATATCCAAGCCCAACGTCGTTGAGATATTTTAACCGGTTAAGGATTGATTCTCTCGCGATGTCTACCTGAGTATTGCCAACGTGTTCGGATTTCTCGGAAACTAACTGATATAAATCACGAATAGGCATCCGATAAAGGTCGGGAAGCCGGTATCCCTCCCATTTCCAATTCAAAGATTCAGGTTGCAATCTCGTGCCGCCACAGTCCGGACAAGTCACGTAAGAACGGTATTTGGAAAGAAACACCCTCACATGCATCTTATAGGTGGTAGACTCCAAAAACTGGAAGAACCGCTTCACTCCGTACCAAGACCCATTTTTGTCGAAATCTCCGGGTTGATATCCCGGCTCGCCATTCATGACAAATTCCAAGTCCGATTCGGACATATCCTGCCAAGGCACCGAAGTTTTGATTTTCTTCTTCCGACAAGCCCTTAGAAGATCATTGAGGCTTTCCTGATAGACCTCACCCGAGAAAGCCCGTATCGCTCCATCCTTGATCGAAATACTTCGATCAGGTATCACCAGGTTGTAATCAATTTCGATCACTCGTCCAAATCCCCGACACTTTGGACATGCCCCAAGCGGCGAATTGAAAGAAAACAATGCCGAGCTTTTGTCTCTAAAAGTTTTCCCGGACTTGGTGGAATGAAGCCCTCGGGAATATCGCCTCAGCAAACTCCCTTCAACATCATACAGATCCACTTCTCCGGATCCAAAATGCTGAGCGGTAGTCAAAGCATCAATGCATCTTGAAGCATTTTCATGAGGGCCTTTGATGCGGTCTTGAATCACAATGATCTCGTTCCCCTCATATTTTCCCCAGTCGACATCCCCCAACTTTTGAAATCTCCCTTCGAGAAGTGTGCGTTGATAGCCTTGGGATACAATTGGAGAAATAAGCTCGTTCCACTTTAGTTTTTCTGGCTTCTGAATCCGAAAAGCCACTACCAGATACGCTTCACTACCGATCTCAGGAAGTTGATCAAAAATCCATTCCGGATGTTCATCTACCACTAGCTCACCCGTTTCCGGATCAAAGCATTCACACTGGTGGTTAAACCACACCTTAAAATAGTCACAAAGCTCGGTCATGGTTCCCACAGTGGATCGGGAAGTCTTTACTGTGTTGCTCTGCTGAATCGCGATTGAAGGGCGAATATTGACGACCACATCGACCTCTGGTTTATCTAAAAGATCCAGGAATTGCCTAGTGTAAGCGCTAAAAGTTTCGACGTAGCGCCGCTGACCTTCTGCATGCAATGTCTCAAAAACGAGTGAAGACTTCCCACTTCCACTTAGGCCGGTCACAACGGTCATTTTCCCTAGAGGAAACTGTACATCAATGTTCTTGATATTGTTCTGCCTTACCCCGTTAAGCCGGATGAATTCGCCCTCGTCAGTTTTAAAATCTTGGTCACGCATATTTGTATTTTTAGGCTCTCAAACAAGTGAACATTATTTCACAATTCATCAAGCTGAAAAAGAAAATTCTTAAAATAACTCTCAGCATCTACCCCGTTCGAAAAACCACGATATTGCGATAACAGAGTTAACATGTAAAATTCTCACTTAACTAAAAGTGAGTCTTTTCATTCCGAAAAACAGAGAAAAATCCCGATTCCGTAAGTTTAATTCTTAATTTCCCGCATTTGTATCTTTTTCGTGATTTTTGTGAAATTTTTTGTTGATAGATGAGAAAAATCATGTGACTTTACACACGAGGTTGGACGCATCACATAGGGTTGGAGGAGCCCTGATGCGTGCATAGGAGGTGTCCTAGAGGCACCCCATTGGAGGACGAGCGGGGCGTGAGGAACCCCGCTCACTTCATGTACGGAAATCGTTTAAAATGAAATTGCGGTACCTACAATAAGAACTATCAATCTAAAATAACCCCTTTCAGCTTATTCTCTTGATCTTAATTACTAGGCTGATAATTTATTTCGTTTTCGTCCGGGAGTAGCTCAGTGGATAGAGCAGCGGTCTTCTAAACCGAAGGTCGAGGGTTCGACTCCCTCCTCCCGGGCCATTAAAACCCTCACTTCTCCCAGTCTTTGAGAACAAAAGGAAGTCTGACGGCGTTCATGTATCGTTCCCAATATTTACTGGGACTAGATAAGATCCTGTGAGCCCATCCCAGATACATACGATCGACCCACTTTGGAATGCGAGCTTGGCCCCCAGTGAAAAAAGCGATCGCTGCTCCGGTGCAAAGGATAGCTGGTAATTGCTTCTCAGCAGACAGCCGTTCTCTTAGGTATAAACCAAGCTTCTCCTGCTTTCCCCCGGCAATGCATAAGATAACCCAATTGGGTTCAAAGGCCTTAATTGTGTATAGTAGGATTGGATCTTCGACGTCCTTATTTTTCTCATAAAATGGAGCCAAATAATACCGTTGATAGTCTTTTTCGAATTTTCGATCAGACAAATAGTTTTCGATTCTGAGTTTTTCTTTTTCGTCTGGAACGACCCACAAAATTTTCTCTTCTTTAAGAAGTTGGCAGTTTCCCTCTGGGTGGTCCAACAAAACTTCCAGGATTTGCAGTCCTGATATCCTCACAAACCCTTTAACACCTCTAAAGTATTTAAGGATCAACGCCAGATACCCACTATCCATAACAGCTGCGTCAGTGTCTTGAAGAGCTTGTCGATATCGATGATCTTTTCTGGACTCAACCAATCCCGGTCCAGAGGGAACAGTTAGTAAACCACCTTGCGCTCGAAGTTTTTCGATAAGCGTGCGCGAGCTTCCGTTCCAAAACGGAATCCCCAATTGCTTCTTTATCTTCGAATCTTCCCAAGGCACGTCTAAGCTTTTAAGAAATCTCAACCTTTTGGAAACTTTTATTCCACCAAGTGGATGGAAAATCAAACTAACAAGGCAAAATAGAGGAGTATAAGTGCTTGTCAGCCATTGGCTTTTCGTCTAGCAGATGTATGGCTCTGCCTATGTATGCTATCCCACTATCTTTTCTTAGTGTATGAATAACGAACTACTTTACGAAATCGCACAGTTTGAACGCCTCCTCCAAAAACCAAACGGAGATCCCACAGGGTTAGCTGGCTTTTTCAACAGTGGCGAAATCTATCTCACCCGAGTTCCGGCCCGCCTGGATGTCATGGGCGGCATCGCCGACTACTCAGGATCGAATGTTTGCGAAGGAGTTCTCGGACGAGGAATGGTCATCGCACTTCAACCGCGAACGGACCGCACGCTTAGAATTCGAACCATCCTTGCAGAAGGACGAAACCTACCAATCGAGACGCGCCTGCCTCTAAGTTACCTCGAACTGGGTGAAGGCCATGCACCCTACACCGAAATTAAAGAACTTTGCTCTTCTAATCCCCTCACTACTTGGACCGCCTACATCGGAGGAAGCATTTTCACACTACTCAAGGAAGAATCGATTAACCTTCCTTTTGGTTTCAGCCTGTTACTTCTCAGCGGTGTTCCCATGAATGTAGGGATCGGAAGTTCCGCTGCGGTTGAGATTGCCACCATTTCCTGTCTTCAGTCTTATCTTGATCTTAATCTCACCGATTCTCGTATCGCTAAACTAGCGCAAATCGCAGAAAACCTGGTTGTCGGAGCACCATGTGGAATCATGGACCAGATAGCTGTCACCTGTGGAAAGCATGGGAGCTTGACGCACATTCTTTGCAGACCCGGCAGCGTGGAGGGTGAGGTTGAAATACCGACAGGAACCGCCTTTGTTGGAATCAACTCCAAAGTGAAGCATTCCGTCGCAGGCGCAGATTATGGGGGCGTCCGGATTGGAGCATTCATGGGTCGAAAGATGATCAATAAACACCGCGAAGAGAAAGGGGAAAGCCGCCTTTCTCATCTCACCGAATTAAGCACTGAGGATTTCGAGAAAAACTACGTGCATATCCTTCCTGAGTCCATGAAGGGATCCGACTTTATTGAGCAATTCAAAAACCACGAAGACTCAATCACCACAGTTCAACCTGATGCAGTTTATGAAGTGAGGGGGCCAACCTCCCACCCTGTTTATGAAAACGAACGTGTTTTAAGCTTCATGGATGCCCTCAAAAAGGCTGAAGCGGGTAACAAGACAGAACGGGTCACAGCACTAAAAGAAGCTGGAGAACTCATGTATCAATGTCATGAAAGCTACGTCAACAACTGTGAACTTTCTGTTGAAGAAGTAGACTTCATCGTAGAAGAAGTAAAGAAACGCGGAGCAGACAAAGGCCTCTACGGTGCCAAAATCACCGGCGGCGGCTCGGGAGGCACGGTTGCTGTATTCGGAGAAGAAGATGCTCTTAAGCGGGAAGTCCCGGGAATCTGTGAACAATATCAACGTCTCACCGGTCAATATCCTGACGTTTTCGAGGGAACTTCACCCGGAGCAAGTGAATTTGGAGCATGTAAATACATCTTCGGAGCAACAGGTTGGGCGAGAACGATATAGCACCAATTACTTAACACCTTAAAACTTCATTCTCTCTTCAATGATTACTAAAGCAGTTGTTCCGATTGCCGGTCTCGGCACACGTCTTTTTCCTGCATCTCACGCGTTCAAAAAAGAAATGTTTCCGATCGTTGCTCCTGATGGTATTGCGCGTGCACTACTCCATTATCAAATCAAAGACCTGGTCGAAGCCGGAATTCAAGAGATCTGCATCATCACTCAACCAGGCGAACAAGAGATGGTGCTCGATTATTTCAAAGGGCCTGGAGATGTCTATCTTAAACGCCTTGAGAAATACCCACATCTCAGATCTGAAGCTGATGAAATGGCATCAATGGCTGATCGACTTTATTTTGTCGAACAAACCGAACAAGAAGGCTTCGGGCATGCAATTTATCAATCCAAACGATTTGCGGCCGAAAGCCCCGTCCTGATGTGTCTGGGAGACCACCTCTTTCGCGGCAAAGAAAAATCATGCCATCTTCAACTCATTGAGAGGTTTCAGGAAACCGGAGGGAGGTCCGTCTCGGCAGTGAACAAAATCGCTCCTGAAGAACTCAGAGGCTATGGAACCATTTCAGGAAAGCGGCGAATGAACAATCGTCAATTGGTGGATGTCGATTTGATTATCGAAAAACCGGACATTCCAACTGCTCGCGTCAAACTACGGGTTGACGGACTCGAAAACGATGAGTTTCTAGGCTGGTTTGGAATGCACGCCCTGGCACCCTCAATATATGAAGTGCTTGAGCGAATGATTCGTGACGATATCCGCCAGGGAGGTGAATTTCAGATGACCTACGCTCAGGAACTTCAACGCCAGGAAGAAGGCTACTGTGCGTATGAAATGTTAGACGGCCAACGGTTCGACTTCGGCATTCCCGCTGACTTTGTTACAAGCGTTACGAATTACGCCAAGGAATAAGCATCGAAAAAGAAAAGGCTTACCTTTCCTAAGATACTAGTCCCTCAACTTTTTTAAACAAATCTTCAGGCTGTCCGCCCAATGAGGGATCCTGACCCCGAAGGTCTGCTTGATCTTCTTCTTATTCATCACACTGTAGTGCGGACGATTAGCGGGGGTCGGATAATCCAATGTTTCGATCGGCTTCACCCTCACCTCAATATTTTCGAGGCGAAAGATCTCTTTCGCGAAATCATACCAACTGCAAACACCCTCGTTGGAGAAGTGATAAACTCCTCGATAATCCACCACATCCCCTGAATCGATCTTGGCCACCGCTTCCATGATTGTTTGCGCTAGATCCGCGGCGTAGGTGGGAGTTCCAATCTGGTCAAAAATGATTCCGAGTTCCTCTCGCTCATTTCCGAGACGAATCATCGTTTTCACAAAGTTATTTCCGAATGAAGAATAAAGCCACGAAGTGCGAATGATCAGGTAGTCCTCCGCGATCGACTCTACATACTTTTCCCCATCCAATTTGGTATCACCATATGCCGAATTTGGAGAGGTTGAAACCTCCTCGGTGTAGGGGATGTGAGAAGTCCCATCAAAAACGTAATCTGTCGAAATTTGGATTAATTTCGCGCCATACTTCTTCGAGCCCTCAGCCAATAATTTCGGAGCTGTAGCGTTAATCTTCGTTGCCAGATCCAGATCAGACTCAGCCTTGTCGACCGCAGTGTAGGCTGCACAATTAAGAACAAAATTAGGACTCGACTCAGCAAATGCCTGATCAACTGCTTCTTCATTCGTAATGTCCAGCTCCTCAACATCAGTGAAGATGAACTCGAACTGAGAGTAGTCATTCGACAACTCCTTCAATTCGCTTCCCAATTGCCCGTTTCCACCCGTTACTAAAATCTTTTTCATCATCAACTTTCGGTTAGAAATTTCCCTTTAAAGTTCGCCTCCTCGATGGTGGGCAACTCTAGATCTTTCTCCGATACGTTGGCTTCTTCGGAAGGAACTTTCCAATCAATTCCAAGTTTCGGATCATTATAGATGATCCCACCCTCGGTTTCCGGAGCGTAGTAATCATCACACTTATACTGGACCACCGCCGTCTCCGAAAGCACGGAAAAACCATGCGCAAAACCATGAGGGATGTAGAGCTGCCTTTTGTTTTCTGCACTGAGCTCTACCCCAACCCATTTACCAAAGGTCGAAGACCCCTCTCGTACATCTACTGCTACGTCGAAAATTACACCTTCTACAGCTCTTACCAACTTCACCTGAGCGTGTGGAGGCAACTGATAGTGAAGCCCTCGAATCACTCCGTAACTCGACTTCGATTGATTGTCCTGAACGAAATTCGTATCAATTCCTTGTTCGTTGAACTTCAATGCACTGTAGCTCTCATAAAAATACCCTCGAGCATCCTCAAACACCCTTGGCTCGATGATGTACAGACCTTCAATCTCAGTTCGGACAACCTTCATAATTTGTGATCAGAAAAATAGAAAATAGTAGGAAGATAATTGCGAACGAAATTTCTAAAAGTTCATCAAAGCGTCATTTAACCCTGGCCCGGTAAGAGGTAACTTAACTAGCTTGGCGTTTCATTTCACCCCATATTCTCTCGATCTCAAGCAAGATACTTTGGAAGATTTCGTGTTCCTCCAGACCTTCGAAAGGACTTTCACTCACTAGTCGAAAGTAAGCCATGTTTTGATACCTTCCCAAAAGTCCTCTCCAATTGTCCGCGAAGTATTCAATGGTTCTTCCATTTCCATACCTCTGATAATCGATTACGGAGCCATCTACAAAATGCCAATAGGCGACGTAGACTTTTCTCCCATTCGTATCAAATTCACGATATTCAGCAAAAGGGAGTTCGAGATGAATTTGCTTCTTCGATTTCTGCGAAATCTCCATCCCGTTCCCAATAAAGCAGTTATCCGGGACATGCATTGCCAATCTTGAGGGTCTCAATTGGTTGTGATTCCAGAGCATAGCAAAAAGTGAGACGCCTCCACCAAGGTCAAAATGAAGCATCTGATCGGCCTTGAATTCGTTTTCGACTTTTCCACCGATAAATTCATTTTCCGCGATCGGAAGATACCCGAGAGCCTCAATTTCTCTTCTTACATGAATCGCGTTTCCAAGGTTCTCGCCGAACCAAGTCAGTTTAACCACGCAAAGGAATGCTGCGGACACCACTGCGGTTCCGAGAATAAGAAATTTCATTTCCGAACACCCTCCATTTTTTCAGCGCTCATCCCCGAATTGAAAATTCTCGAAAAGACCAGGGTAACTTCCTCTCAAAAACGACTTCATTTTGGCCCTGAAAACCTCAGGAGAAAAGGCTTCTGCTCTCCTTCTGCAAGCCTGAGCATTCGCAGTCGTTGAGTTTTCAAATTTTTCAATTGCTTCGTTCAAAGAGTCAGCAGTTTGATCAAAGAAGAATTCTCCCGTTTCGCCTTGGACAACCGTCTCGAGCAACCCGCCCTCACCGTAAGCAATCACGGGGGTGCCGGATGCCATGGCCTCGAGCGGTGTAATTCCAAAGTCTTCAATACCGGGAAAAACAAACGCCTTCGCTCGGGAATAGTGATCCTTCAACACCGAAAATGGCTGTCTACCTAGAAATTTCACGTTGGATTTCGCAAACTCCTTCAGGGTTTTTAATTCACTCCCTTCCCCAATGACAATCAAACTTCGCCCGTTCTCATTGAACGCTTTAACCGCAAGATCGATTCGTTTGTAGGGCACCAATTGGGACACGACTAAGTAGTAATCTTCTTTGGTTTCGCTGTAACTGAAATCCTCCAATGAAACTGGAGCATGGATCACAGTCGCATCACGACCGTAACATCTCTTGATCCGTTCTGCGACAAACGCGGAGTTCGCGATAAATTGAGTGACATTTTTCGCGGCTTTTTTGTCGAAGTCTCGGACGTAAGGAGTAACGGCCTTAAAAACTAACTTGTTCAACCAGTTGATGCCTTTGCTCTGTTCAAGATAAGTCTCTTGCATCTCCCAAAGATAACGAGGCGGTGAATGACAATAACATACATGAGGAACTCCGGCCGGGACTTGAATCCCCTTCATCACAGCCGCGTCGGTGGACAGCAAGAAATCGCAATCCTTTACCTTCATCCTTCGGACCGCCACTGGATGAAGCGGTAGCATGCTCTTATATCTAGTTCTTGCAAATGGAACTCTTTGCAAAAAACTAGTCTTAATCTCTTTAAAAGAAAAATCGCCGGAGCTTCCCAACGTTTCGACCAAGGTGTAGAGAGTTTTTGACTTCGTCAGTCTGCAAAATTCCTGAAGGACCTTTTCTCCACCCCGATGAGAGACCAACCAATGATGTGCTAAGCTAATCTTCACAAGCTGTAAGGTAATTCATCACGCCCCAGAAGTTTTTTGAGTTTCTGCGTGTCCTCTTGAAAATAGTCTTGAAGAAAGGCTCGTGTTTCGTGGTTCATCTGAGGCTTATCCTCTCCTTTACCATAAGTCGTATAGAACAGGTTCTGGATTTTACTTGATTTAACCCTTCCTACTAAATTCGCAAAACCAAGATTCCTTGCGACTATAGCGAGTCGTTTAACAACGTGAGCGATCTTCGTGTTTTTGGCTTTTGCTGCAGCGCGTTCCGGCTCAGGCAACGGTCTAATGTCGTTGATTCCCAGAAAATCGCAGATGGAATCTGCAAAGTTTTCAGGGGAAGCAACCAGATCTTCAAAGTAGAAGATCCTCAAATTAGCCCGATCAAATATCTCAAGGTAACATTCCAGATGTTTTGCATAGAGTGAATTATCCAAAATTCTCGGTATATTCTTTATGCATTCTTCAAAGGGTTCTTGGGTTAATCCACTCCTCAAAAGGTAGAGGTATTGAGAAAAACTACGGTCTATTGGATCTCTCAACGAACAGAAAAGCTTTATTTGAGGATTGTAATCCCTGATCCTAACAGCGGCGTCGCCTGAAAAGAGATAATCGTGGCAAATCTCTCCTTTTAGCCTAGAACCGGCGTCCCTATAATATTTTTCATACCACGAAACTCCCTTCGTATAATACTTGTCGAAAAAATAGAGATCCTTAGCCGGAGGAATATAAACCTCGCTCGATACTGCAAACAATCGAGACAACCAAGACGAACCACTCTTGTCGGGGCCGATAAAAATGAAATCTACCATGACCGGCTTTGTTTGATAAAAAAGTGATAAACGATCCTCACAACACTGTTCCACAAGGTCCTCGGAACTTTACAAAAATCACTATGCCTAACACTTATCATGATGTTTTCGAGTTCTCGTTCAAATACGCGACTTTTACTCAAACCGCTCTTGGCATTGTCTGAGATAGGAAAATCCCAAAACGAATAATTTTCCGCTCTTATTTTCTTGATGATGCGGACCATGAGATCTCTATCTCCACATACTTTATAAAAAGGATTATAAAGACCTATCTGCTGAATAAATTCGGTGTCATAAACGATTGATTGATGCCTAAAACACCATGTGGACCTAATTCTTTTTCTGATGACTCCAAAATCAAAATCGAAATTCTTTTTTTTCCCGTCCAAAAGCCATTCGTAGGCATGAATCACAGAATCGTTCTTTTTCAGTGATGAAAGCAACATACCTAGATTCAAAGCTACATCACCTGAGTTGAGGAACCATACGTATTTTGTTCTGAGAGAGGAACAAGCCTTATTCATGGCGTCGTAGATACCTTGGTCAGGTTCGTTTACATAGGTAAATTCAAAAAAAGCCCTCTCACACTCTGAACGCAGATTCGGAGGAAGAATCTCCACACTAGAACCGTCTTGGACAACGACACTAAGCTGCCTTGAAACCTCCTCACTTAACAAACTGCCCAGGGTATTTTCCAACCCAGATGGGTCATCTTTGCAAACAATCACTACCCCTAAGTTTTCTTTCATACGGCCTCAACGAGTATCTTCGTGATCACATGCAAAAACCCGATTCCGCACAACGCATAAACGTCTGATCTAACCAAGAAAGAAGACAGAACCGGAATAAAAAAGTAATAATATCTGGCATTCTGAAAGGCATGCGTAATCTCTGTAATCGCCAAAATGAAAGAAGCCAGCAGAACGATGTAGTAGAAATCATTTCTTTTCCCGTTTCGAATAAATCGATAACCCAGCAGGGAAATTACGAAAAACGAAAAGAAAGCGTCCACTTCCCATCTCAACTCATGAAGCGTAAAGAAGTGGAATGAGACAAAAAACACACCCACAGTTTCAAAAATACTGTAATTCGGATTTGCCACTTGCCGGGTCCAGTAAAAACGCTCGAATACACTTCCTACCCAGGGAATCGAAGAGAGCATTTTCACTTCAATAAGATAGCTGATCAGAAAACCCATAATCACTCCGATCAAGGGGATATACCATCTCAGGCCCGTTTTGCTGAACAAAACCGCTAATCTGAAAAAAATCAGCACCACCAGATTGTTTTCCGAAGATAGAAAAAAAACGATGATAAGCGAGATGATGAAAAATATTTCACTTTTCACCCTCAAATCCAGTCGCACCAAACAAAGAGGAAAAACAAAAAATTCCCAATAAAGCTTTGAAAAAAGAAACGCGGTTAGGGGCCAAACAAAAGCAATAACCATTGTCCTCTTATCGATCAATCGCAACCTCGAAAGAATCAATACAATGGACACGTTCAGAATGAAGACGAGTGATCTTAAAAACCAAGTTTCGAGAAACCATTCGTTGCCCCTGAAACGGTAATAAAGATCCGCCAAAAAGTTCACCTCATCCGGCCTTAAGTCAGAGCCAAAGAACACACTTTGCATTAAGAAAAATGCACATAAGGAATAGATGGAAAGCACAAAAACCCCTCCTCCGAAGGAGTTATTTTGACTGGGCTTTTTTATCCTCTGCATTGCTCAGTTATGACTTCAAGCAGTTATTGATCTTCCGCACAGTGAATACCGAATTCGTAATCGAACGAATCAGCACCCCCGACGAGATCACCCCAATAAGATTCACAATGCTCTTATCCATGTGAAGGAGAAGTGTCACAGAAATTACTAAAACCGAGGCAAAAACAATCGCATCCAGCCCACTCCCTTGGGTCATGCTCAAGTAGTATTCTTGAAGACCGAAAGGAATTCGAAGAGCGTAAGGAATCAGTGTGAGAAGAAAAACAACGCTGTATTTGGGGTCGATTAGACCGTCGTGAAACAAAGAAAGGATGAATTCATCAAAGACGACAAAACAAGCCAACATAAGTATCAAAAGAGTCGCGTTAATGGACTTTGATTCACGAAAAAGTCTCACCAAATCCACACCATTTCCTGAATCATACATTTTTACGAACTTTGGAGCGTAAATATTAACAAGAACCCCAGAAACGGTCACCATGACACCGCCAAATCTTGTTGCGATTAAAAGGGCGGTCAGTTCAAGCGGCACAAGATATCGCTCCGCATAAAAAATCAACAAGTAAACTTGGGCAACATTGCACAATTGCAGAACGTAATATTGCCAAGACAGCTTCGACAAAGACATCAGTCGTTTCCCCGCGCCAACTGCTTCGCTCAAAGATAAATCTGTGCGCTTTGGCCCGATCCTTCTAATGGAGAAAAACGAGACAACTGAAGCCAAAATCATTGCAACAAAATAACTGTGGAGCATAAGGCCCACATTTTGCTTCATTTGCTCCCTAAAAAGGACAACCAGGGGTAAAAACAACAGAAGCCAAACGAGGCTTTCCAGAAAAACCGCTACAAACTGCCTTTCCCTCCCCTTATTCCAATCGGAGATAATTCTAGTTGCCGTAAAACAAGCAACGGCTAACGGAAACATCAGAAAAAACAAATACCCAACAGACGAAAACTTGTCATTGATGAAGGTTGAAACGATCAAGGCCGCCAGCAGAGTCAGTAATCCGGAAATTAGAATCAGAGAGAACAAAAGTCCCACTCCTGATTTTCTGTCCTCAGTTTCTGCAGCTTTTTTCAATGCAAGCGTGTTGAAACCAAGCATTCCCATCATTGAGGAAAAATTAAGTGAGGAATGCAGATAGCCAAATGCGTTGAATGCGGAGACCGAGACAAAATTGGATAACGCTAAACCCACTGCAAAATTCAAGGCTGTCGCTAGCCCCCTTACTACAAGCAGCAACATTTTTCTAAAAGGACTCATCAATCAGGACTGTGGAGATAACCTACAATTGCTGATTTTCTAAGCAACTTGACCGCTTGTGTCGACACACAATCGGCACCAAGAAACGGAGGCTTCAAACCTCTGAAATTCTCAACAATTCCAAAGGTTTAACTTACATTTCAGTCTGAGGGCGCTCCGAGGATTCGAGAGCTGCCCTCTTCGACTGATTTTTAGCAACTAGAACCTAAAGTCCTAGCTTTTCAATAATCAGATCTGCGCAAGAAGCTGGAGTTGCACTTTCGGTACTAACCGATAGCTCAGGACTTTCAGGAACCTCGTAAGGTGCGGTGATCCCGGTGAAATTCTGAATTTCACCTTTCCGAGCCTTTGCGTAAAGACCTTTCACATCCCGTGCTTCACAGACTTCAATCGGCGTATCCACATGGATTTCGTGGAAAACACTCCCTGATGAATCTTCGAGACGGCGATTCACGATTGAGCGCGCCATATCCCGGTCCTCCTGATAGGGTGAAATGAATGCGGTGATCACGATAATCCCTGCATCGTTGAGCAAAGCGGCGACCTCAGCGATCCGCCGGATATTTTCTTTTCGATCCTCAGGCTTAAATCCTAAATCACGATTGAGGCCGTGTCGGATATTATCACCGTCGAGAATGTAGGCTTTTTTACCTGCTGCAACCAGCTTAGACTCAAGGATTTGCGCAATAGTCGATTTACCGCTCCCACTGAGACCTGTAAGCCAAATAGTCGAAGCTTTGTGTCCCATGAGCGTTTCACGCTCTTCCTGACTCACCATTCCCTTCTCCCAGTTGATATTGTGCTCACCGGAAACCTCCTTTTTCTCTTGGGCACGTTGCTCAATGATCATCCCTGCTGCAACAGTCGCGTTAGACAATTGGTCAATGAGAATAAAAGATCCCGTCTTTTGAATTCTGGAGTAGGTGTCGAAACTAAACGCTCGGTGGGCAGTGAATCCAATACGACCAATCTCGTTCATTTCCAGGGTGTCCGTATCCTCTCGGTTCAGATTATTGATATCGAATTTGTAGCGAACTCCGTCCAGAGTTACCGGAACTGTCTGTGTACCCGCCTTCATCAGGTAATTTTTGCCAGATTTTAGTGACACTTCATTCATCCACACCACCTGAGCATCAAAACCCGACTCCGTATGGGGGCGATTATTGGGGTGACTCAAGATGTCCCCTCGACTAATATCGACTTCGTCCTCGGTCGTTAAGGTCACCGCCATCGGTGCGAAAGCTTCGTCGATTTTTCCGTCGTAAGTGACGATTTCTTTTACTTTGGTGGTCTTACCAGAAGGGTTGACACTAATTGCATCCCCTACTCTAACGACACCTGACACGATGGTGCCGGCGAAGCCGCGAAAGTTCAGGTTAGGGCGAAGCACGTACTGGACAGGGAAACGAAAATCGATCAAATTTCGGTCTGCCGCAACTTCAACATTCTCCAGGTAACTCAAAAGAGGCCTACCATCAAACCAATCCATATTCTCACTTCGCTCAACCACGTTATCCCCCTTGAGTGCCGACATAGGGATAAAGTGGATATTGATATTCTCAAACTTTGCGGCGAATGCTACGTAATCCTTGCGAATCTGCTCGTAAACTTCTTCAGAGTAATCCACTGCGTCCATTTTGTTCACGGCAACGACCAAGTGCTTGATCCCTAAAAGTGACGCGATGAAACTATGACGCTTGGTCTGAGCCATCACTCCGTGTCGTGCATCGATCAGGACAATCGCCAGATCACAGTGACTCGCACCAGTCGCCATATTGCGGGTGTATTGTTCGTGGCCGGGAGAATCGCAGATTATGAAACTGCGTCGCTCAGTGGAAAAATAGCGGTAAGCGACGTCGATTGTGATTCCCTGCTCCCTCTCTGCTTTAAGTCCATCTGTCAACAAGGCAGGATCAAATTCCTCATCTGTTGTGCCATGCACCTTAGAGTCTTTCATCACAGCCGCCAACTGGTCTTCATAGATCATCTGCGAATCATAGAGAAGTCGTCCGATAAGGGTAGATTTCCCGTCGTCCACACTTCCACAGGTGAGGAAGCGAAGCATGTCCTTTTCCTCGTGGCGTTTTAGATAGGCGCCGATGTCTGTTTTGATTAAATCTTGTTCGCGAACTTTATAATTTTGGTTATCGCTCATGGTGTTAATGGCTAAATGCTAATAGCGAATAGCTATTTTAAAGCTAATGATTTGTTCCGAAGGTATTTTGAGAAACCTCCGAGTTGTTTTGATATCTTGATGCAATCCTCTGCTAATTTATCTGCATCAACCTCTTTTAGATAATCTAATTCCCCAGCCAACCGAAGCATACTACGAACCTCTCCGCAGCTGCCCTTGGCAATATCCAGAAAACGGGCAAATTCAGTCGAAGTGCCACGCTCAGCCCCTTCCGCTACATTACTCGAAACAGAAGCTCTTTTGATCTGATCAACAAAAGAGTAATCGTTGCATGAGACGAACCCCTCATAGATTTCTTTCGCCAGCTGCTTCAATCCCTTCCACATCTGCACATCCTCAAAATCTTTAAGTTCTTTTGTCATCCGCAATTACCCATTTGCCATTCTAGGCAGGCTACAGCCTGACTAAAAATACCCGTCTTTCTTTTTGTCCTCCATCGAAGCGGCACCGTCGTAGTCGATCACACGGCCCTGACGCTCGGAGGTGGTAGTTAACAGCATTTCTTGAACGATTTCTTCAAGAGTCTCTGCTTCAGACTCAACCGCACCTGTAAGTGGATAACATCCCAGAGTCCGGAACCTTACCTTTTTCATCACTGGCTCTTCACCAGGCTCTAGGCGCATACGCTCGTCATCTACCATGATCAGGACACCATTGCGCTCCACGACAGGCCTTTCAGCCGCGAAGTAAAGAGGTACAATCGGTATCTCTTCAATTTGAATGTAACGCCAGATATCGAGCTCAGTCCAATCAGACATTGGAAACACTCGAATGGATTCTCCTTTATTGATCTTGGTATTGTAAACATCCCAAAGCTCCGGACGCTGATTTTTTGGGTCCCACTGGTGGAACTGATTACGAAAGCTGAAGACTCTCTCCTTAGCCCGCGACTTTTCTTCATCACGTCGAGCACCACCGAACGCAGCATCAAATCCGTATTTGTTGAGCCCCTGCTTTAAAGCATCGGTCTTCATGATCTGTGTGTGTTTTTCAGAGCCTTGATCAAATGGATTGATTCCTGCCTCGACGCCTTCGAGATTCTTATGGACGATCAAGTCAAAACCAACGTCCTTGGTCATATTCGCTCTAAATTTATACATGTCCTGAAACTTCCAGGTCGTGTCCACATGCATGAGTGGAAATGGGATCTTTGCCGGATGGAAGGCTTTGCGCGCCAGGTGAAGCAACACAGATGAATCCTTACCGATACTGTAGAGCATCACCGGATTCGAAAACTCTGCAGCCACTTCACGCATGATATGGATGCTTTCAGCTTCGAGCTGCCTTAGGTGGGTTATATTATAATCACTCATTTTGAAATTCGACTACTGTAGAGGTCACAGAGAACTCTGGGAAAAGATCTTTCAAGCCTTTTATAACAAGAATAGGAAGGAAAAGTCAGATAATATCAATAGTCACTCCAATCAGATAAATTGTTGAGGGCACCCTCGCACAAGTACGCTCCCGTATTTGGTGAATCTTTTGAGTCAACCTCTGAGATTTCATTCTAATAAATATGATCAAACGGTGAGAAATAGGCCTTAAAAGTCAGAAAATGTATAAAAGAACATACGATTTGACTCATATTTCCTAAAAAAGAGTCAATAAAGGAAGATCCGCCCGTCCAATCTTTTTTGAACAATAAAAATCTCGTGACACAGAGCTTTCGTTTTAGGCAGTAGCACAGACCAAGTATTCAGCTCTTTCTGATCCCATTTGACATTATTTGCTGTGTTCGAGAGTAAAAGTTGATGCTAGAGTCCAAACAACGCTCAATGCTCAACAAAAGCAGAGGTGCTTCTTCAGTGCCAAGAGGAACTCCACTTTCTCCAAAAGAAAAAGTTTTGTTAGCTCTAGTTTTATGCCAAATAAGTCTTTCCATTTGGGCAATTGCATTGACTCACCTCTGGTCTCAGTTCCTCTTCGCCTCGCTTTCTGTAACCGGTTTTATTCTTTGCTTTTTGCCATCCGATAAATCAACCGCCCCCATTGACTCTTTTCCAGCACGTGAGCTTCTCCGATATCCCCTCTTTTGGTCCGGCCTTCTCCTGATGACTTACATCACCATCCAAGGTTTCAACACTGCCTACACCTACGAATCAAATTCAGAAAGCTGGAAACTGGTAGCAAAAGATCACGTGGGTTGGTTGCCCAGCAGCCTTGCTACTCCTTTCTCTAATTTAAATCCTTGGCGAATGCTGATGTATTTGGCCGCTCCATGGCTGTTTCTCTGCTATTCTTACATCGGCTTAAATCGAAGAAGATCAGTCCTAATCCTTCTCTGGACGGTTTGGATTCAATCCATCTTATTTTGCGTACTCGCGATTCTTCAAAAAAACACAGCAGCAGAAGGAATCTTTTGGACATGGGAAGTTCACCCCAATTTTTTCGGCTCGGTTCCTTATAAAAATCGTGGTGCTGCGATACTATATGTTATGATGGGAAGTTCCATCGCCCTCTATTTTTATCACCTTCGCGACATGCGACAACGGATGAAAAAATCGGGGCCGCATCTGATCGTAATGCTGGGCATTTTCCTTCAATACGGAACTTTGTGGACCTCGTTTTCAAGAGGGGGAATCGCTATTGGTTCCGTATTGTTTGGGATATTCGTTGCCAGTTCGTTGGCGATCCATTTTGGAAAATCAGAGAGTCCGCTTTTAAAGTGGGGAGCGGTTTTCATTTTCATCGCACTGAGCATTGGGGCGATTTACACCGTCAAGGATCTTCCGGGCTTCGAAATCAGTATTGCTAGATTCAACGAAGTTGAAGAAGACGCCAAAAACAACGATTTTAGCGGAAGACTCATGCCGAGCAAAATCACCTGGCAAATGTTCGAACACAGAAAGTGGTATGGTTGGGGTGCCGGAAGCTGGCGATACGTATTTGAATATTATTTAAAGGACTACCCGGAAGTTCAGTATGTCAATGGTGTCAGGCTTCGCTGGGAGGACGCTCATAATGACTGGTTTCAATATTTGAGCGAACTTGGCGTTATTGGAGCCTCAATCCTTCTTTCTTTCGTCCTCAGGCCAGTGATAAGATTTGTAAAACGGATAAGGACGATTCGTGCCACTCATATTGTTCTGGTAGCGACTCTGATTGGGGCAGTAGTGCATGCTTCAATTGAGTTATTGTTTCAAAATATGGCATTACTTTGCTTGATCGCATTTTCCATTTTGCTCCTTGAAAAGTTACCTCTGAATCGCATTCGCACCAAGTAAGATCCTTGGCAAATTCTTCGGTTTTTCATCTGATTTTATAATTCTATTTGCATTTCCATGTGTCTCTTGAGTAATAAGCGCACCAGTTTTCCTTAATTCAGAAAAAAGTCACATAATCGCCTCACGCGCGGATATGCCTACAAACGATCTCAAATCCAATACATCTAATTCTATTGATTACGAACGGATCGAATCTCAATCGGTGTTTCGCAAAGAATCGAGAGAGAGATTGCTGCTACGCTTTAGCCTAATTGCAGTTCTAGGAGATGTCTTGGCTGGATTCTCAGCAATGATCCTAGCATGGCTCTTTAGGTTTATCGTTCTACATCCATCCAAAGCGGAGGTTCCGTTTGAGATTTCTTTTATAAAGTATTACGCACCCCAATTCTTGCTGGGCATGATCGTCTTGTTGATCATGCTAAGCCATTTCAAGTTGTACAGCCCCAGATTTCTACTCGGTTTCAGAAGGAATTTAGTACGAATTTTGCAGGTTATGTTTTATTGGTCTTTGGGTTTTCTTTCGATCAGTCTTATGCTTAAAGTAGACCCTGAAGTTTCAAGAGGCTTTGTAATTGTCTCAAGTTTTACAATTTCAGCTTCACTGATCTTTTGGAGGTGGGTTTATGCCCTTCTACTAGCCAACTCTTCGAACGTCTATCTATTCAAAAAACGAGTGTTGGCCGTTGGCTGGAATAGAACAGCTCAAGAATTGTATGAAAAGGTATATGGGGATCCCCTACATCCAATCAGCATCTTTTCCACGGTTTCGACCTCGAACGGGCAATTTGAAGAACAACCCCCGAGTGAAGTTTCAGTCGATGGTAAATTCACAGAAATCGGAGAACTACTCACTACCCGCAAATTTGATGCGGTTTTGCTAGTCGATTTCGACTTATCCTCAGAACAGATTCTTTCACTGCAACAACTGTGTATGAGAGAAATGACTGAATTCATGGCAATTCCTTCATTCTACCAAGTCCTGCTCTCCCGACTGGAATTCGATTCCATAGGAGGAGTTCCGGTGATGACGGGGTACAACCTGCCGATCGAGCATCCTTTCAATCAACTACTCAAAAGAACGATTGATATCGCTGGGGGGCTAGCTGGGTTAATTTTGTTTTTTCCTTTGATTGCTTACTTCTGTTTTCGAGTAAAAAAGGAATCACCAGGACCCGCCTTCTATAAACAAACGCGAACAGGTAAAAATGGTAAGCCATTCGATATTGTTAAAATTCGTAGCATGAAGCTTGATGCTGAGATAGAAAACGGAGCGCAGTGGGCCCAAGAAAACGATCCAAGACGTTTGAAAATCGGTGAATTTATTCGCGAACACAATATCGATGAACTCCCACAATTCTGGAATGTGCTCAAAGGAGATATGAGCCTCGTGGGTCCGCGACCAGAACGCCCGGAGCTCATCAAAAGTTTCAAATATGACATCCAGAACTACAATCTCCGTCATACTGTCAAACCCGGCGTAACTGGTTGGGCGGCAGTGAATGGTTGGAGGGGCGACACAGATCTACAAACCCGTATCGCTTTCGATATCGAATACATGGAGAAGTGGTCCATCTGGTTTGACCTCTACATCATGCTTAAAACGTTCAGTGCAAACAAAAACGCCTACTAATAAAGCGTATTGGAAGAGCTCATCATATAAGAACTCTGGGTTCACAGCCCGGTTTCGAATTCTACCATTATCCTGCGCTTTCGCGAATTCATGCTTGCGGAGTACTGAATGGGGTCACACGATTGTTTGAGTCTGATCGGATATGAGAACACTTTCCAGAAAACTAAAAATCACAGCTACCATATTGGTAATATCTTTACTCCCTCTCCTGTCAGGATGTGTGGCGATCGTAGCTGCTAGCGCCGGAGCAGGCGCTTATGCCTACCTGAAAGGAAATCTGGATTCGCACATCGCCGCTTCTGTGAACGAAGCGATACCTGCAATCCAGGAAGCTGCTTCGGAAATGAACCTAATCAAAATCAAAGAAGTGAGCGATCAAACCTCAGCTCGGTTCGTTTTCAGAGACTCGTTAGACATCAAAACGACCATCACTTTGAAGCAAAAACAATCGAACCTAACAAGTATTTCGATTCGAGTTGGTAATATCGGGGACGAAGCTCAATCCATCAGCTTATTAAACCGAATCAACAACAAGCTTCAATAGTTCGAGACGCTACGTCTACTAGGAAAGCAAATGATTCCGTTAGCTAAATCTGGAAAATTCTGGGTTAATCTAAACCCTTTGGTCATTCTCAAGTCCCTGCATATCAATCGTGGGCTCATGAGTAAGTTTGTAGTGCGATTTTTCCACGAACGTCACAAAGGAAGCTTTTTAGGCGTATTCTGGTCCATCTTGCTCCCCATCATGATGATGGCGCTCTACACGTTGGTATTTGGTTTCATCTTTGGAAGCTCCTATAACGTCATACCAAACGAACAGAAAGTAGACTTTGGGTTAGGAATATTCTTGAGTTTAACCCTCTTTGGCATGGTTTCAGACGCATTGGCACTCTCCCCTACTACAATCCTGGACAATCCAAATTTTGTTCAAAAAGTTGTTTTTCCGCTCGAGATTTTACCTGTAGCGAATTTTGGTGCGCTATTCCTCAACGTTCTGATTAGTTTTACTTTGTTTCTTTTCGGACAGACATTTATTGGAACAGGTCTGAGTATCCACGCTCTTTGGTTTCCTGTTTTGGTAATCCCACTAATTTTACTTTCAATGGGACTGTTTTGGTTCTTCTCAGCACTTGGAGTTTTCCTTCGCGATCTTTCTCAATTTATGGTCTTTGCGACTCAAGCTTTACTCTATTCTAGTGCGATTTTTTACTCCACAAGCAAAGTATTGGGGACCAATTTGGAATTTCTCCTTCCATTCCTCCAAACCAATCCCATTGTTCGTGCCGTGGAAACTGGCCGAAACATCATGCTTTGGCATCTGCCCGTGCAAATGGAAGACCTTTTGTATCTTTATCTCTTTGGAGGGATTACGTTCTGCGTGGGATTTGCTTTCTTCCAATTGCTCAAGCCCGCGTTCTCGGACGTGATTTGATAATGCTAACAAATGAGAATTCGCTGCACACTTCGTCACAAAGCTGCGTTTCTCATACTCCTTAATCTATTTGTCCACCATTCAGGCTCTTGGGGCCAGGAGGCATTCAGTCAGAACCTAATGACTCCATACGGAGTTCATTTCCACGAACTCAAGCCACAGGGTTATGGTGATTTTCTCATCACTGGAGAAGATCCTTTTCTGGTTATTTCGTATCCAGATTCTGTTACGCCAGACTCAGTTTTATCGATCCAAACTAATCGCATCACTCCTCTCCAAGACTTTGGAATCATCCAAATATTTGTTCAGACAAACCACGAAGCGTTTGCCCCTGAAAAAAGCATCGATATCCGATCATCTGTTCGAGACAACCATGAATACTGGATCTACAGGATTCCTCTGATTCAATCGATCCAGGCACTCGGTCTGGATCCGGATGCCGTTACCGCTCTTAGAATCGATTTTCCAGGATCATCGGGAGGTGTATTCAAAATCTATGAGTTTGCACTAAAATCGACTTCAGACCCTGACACTTTTTCTTCGCTCCAACCAAACAATCCCGAATCCCAAACTGTTTGGAGCACAATCAAGACCATTGCCTGGCACCTTTCGGAGTTCTCAGTTCTCATCATCATGTTCTGGACTGTTACGGTGCTACCCTCCCTCTTGCTAGCGTCAAAATTCAAGCGAAACGCTCACGCATTCATTGCGTTTTTTGGGTTCATGGTGACGATTCCTTTAATTTCATTTCTACTCTTTGATCTGCACAAATACTTGATTTCAGAAGAAGAATGGGCACAAAGTGGGCATCGTTTGCTTTTCCAAATCGCTCCGCTTTTGGCGTTATCAAAGAGATCGGTTCGTCGACGTTTCCTCAATTTTCTCAATTCCAATAAATTCCTTCTCCTTGTCTATCATTTTACGGCCTTCTTTGCTCTTGTCTTAGTCGGTTACAAAGTCTTCAAGCCCTCAGAGCACCTGACATTTATCGATGTTGCTCACACTAAAACTTTTTCGACTACCGTTACTCACGATAACGCGTTTCAATACTACAACAGCCTCGCTATAGGGTCTGAAGGTGGATTCGAAGAGTATTATGGCAACGGTCGACTGTCGTATAATGTCAATGATCGTCAGATTCTCCCTGGAATTATCGCTTCAGGCCACATCAAAGCCCTCCAATCACTGGAGTTTACGAAAGGCAACAGGTTCTCCACCTTTGTCATAATTTCAGCACTCTTCAACTCATTGATACTCATCCCCTTGGGACTCTTTTTAAGAAAAGCAATCCCCTACCATCGAGCACTGATCCTTGCCTGTTGTATCACCCATTTCTTCTTCATTTGTAACATCTATTATTCGTGGTTCAAAATGGCTGGAGGTGGCTACTTCTTGTTTGGACTTTATCTCGCGATTTTCGAAACTCAAAATCGTTCCAAATGGATTTTCATCGGGCTACTTTGGGGAATCGCAGCAAACATGCACGGGAGTCTGGTACTGGCCTATCCTCTGACCTTTGCAGCGCTTCTGCTTCATCACAAAGTATGGAAGAAGAAAATAAAGGAGACTTTTTGGATCGCATCCATTCCAATGATAGTGGTCCTACTACTAACCCCGTGGAACGTCGTCAAAAATGCGAATTACGAGGATCATGACACCCTCGCCAGGCAGTTTTTAGTTTCGAGATGGTCTCCTCCCAACGAGCCCTACCCTGGACTCGCACAAACTCTTCTGAAATACGCAGAACAAGCTGATTGGTCAGAAGAACTGACGTTTCGATTCCAGACATTTAAAGATTCATTTGCTCTGGGCGAGTATCAAATCCTTGTCACGCGCGGAATTGAGGATGGTTGGAAAATCTTTTTGTACCTTTACGCAAAATACGAAATTCAACTATGGGGCTTTATATTACTTCCTTCCCTTATTTTTCTTATTGCCGCACGAATAACTGGATTGGCTTTTAAAAATTCACATCAAAACTGTGAGACTCTCGCTTGGTCGTGGAAAGGGATACTTCTGTCACTCCTTGGAGTTTATTTTGTCATGTTGCTCGGGCGAGACGAAGAGGGAATCAACTTCGCTTACAACAACTGGCACCTACCCTACGGATTCATCCTTCTTTTTCTGGTCGCCAGCAAAATGACAGTTTTTGCACTTCCCCGAAAAGTCTCTAAAATCGTTCTGGTGTTGCTCCTAACAATCCAACTGTTGAGAATTTTACTAAGCTACGAAGTTCAAACAGAACTGTATGAACCTTTTCTTTTTGAAAGGCTCAAGGATTACTCAACTTGATAACGAGTCTCGTTTGGAAATAAGCTTTGCAGGAACCCCGCCATACACACTCATGGGTTCAAGATCCTTGGTCACAACTGCACCCGCCGCTACAGCAGTGTCATTGGCGATTTTCACGCCATCCAACACAACCACATGCGCGCCTAGCCAAACACCAGCCCCGATATCAATACCACCCTTCCCTTCAAAGTCCGGAAATGCCGACATCGGCACGGACGTGGAGTCGAGCTTGTAACTGCCTCCTCCCACTACGTAGGTGTAAGCAGCTACAATACAGGCTTCTCCTACTCTCACTTTACTAGAAGAAAAGATCTCACAATTGAATCCGATATTCGCGCGAGCTTCGATCATGATGTCACCATCTTTGCAGCTGAGAATGCTGTTACGCCCGATAAAAACATCTTCACCAAATGTAATGCCATCGTTTTCGGTTCCTTTCGCATCCAGCAATACATGGTCATCAATAACAACGCCAGAACCCAAACTGATCTTGTGCGGATGACGAATAGTCACATTTCTACCCACAACAACTCCTCTTCCGAATTCCTTGAATATGGTTTTGTAAAAAATTGCTCTTAGCTGAATCCCTAAGGCTCCAGGAACTGAGGATAAAAATAATTGCAGAAGCTCAAACCAAAACAAGAAAAAAAATCCTTTTTCCCCAACCATCAAAGCCTTGTATTCGCTAATTTTCGAAAAAAAGCCCTTCTTTGCTCCACCTTTGAATTTGAAGTGTTTGTCCTGCATTGTCACTGAACCCCATTTCAGCCTGAAGCGACCGTTTACACAAGGAAGGAAATACAAAAAAAAAGACTGCGGATTACAAAACCGCAGTCCTTTAAAAATCTCGCGGGAGAAACTTATGAAAATAAGTCAGCAGTGTATTGAGCCCAAGCGTCCTGTCCCTGAATGAAAATCGCGTCGATTCGATCAATAATTTCCATCGTTTTTTCCAGCCAAAAATCCTTAAGAGGACTCTCCTCCATTTCAAGCGCTGCTTTAAATGATTCCTGAGCATATAAAATGGTATAAATTCTACTCTTCTCAGCATTTTTGAGAGACTCTGTCATCTCCATCCAATTGAGCCCATAAAGTTTTCCATTTTTCAAACGATCTACAGCGATCTGCACGTCAATAAAATGCTTCTCAGAGTTGTAGTAGAAATCATCCGCGCTCTCAAATTTTGGAGCCTCAAGCAAAGTTTCAGACCATTCCGCAAGTTGGTGATCATAAATTGCTATTTCGGAACCCGGCTCTGCTACAAGATTAACAAAGTAGGTGTCGCCTGGTGCTATAATCTCAGGGTTTTCATTCTGACGGTAAATATAAAGACCGTTATCATCGCCGTCGTTTAAAAGTGTTCGGAATTCGCCATTGATCGGAGAACTAAACAATAGGGAACCGTCTGCATAAGCATCAAGGATCAACCAACCCAATTGCTTGTGCTTGATGTATGGAAAATTCACATCGTAATAGATTCCAATTGAGGGGTGCCATTTCCATCCCGTTTCTTCATCAAGAATCGCTTCCTCATCAAGTAGTGCCTTGGTTTGTTCCTGCCAAAAACCATCAACCCTCAAAAATTCGTCGCAATAGCGCTCGCCCATCATTCGCTGGCCGTCAGAACTGAAGTGGAGATCATCATCCTCAATGTACGGAACACCTGCAGATCGAACATAACCAGTCTTAAAACCAGTTGTCCCCACCCGATGTAAACGTCTCCAAACGTATGAAGAAAGATTCCCAGAATCCTCTTCCAAATGCTCAGGACTGTGAGTGAGACCACCAACAATAAAAGGTAATTCGCTCACTCTAAGATCGGTCCTCAGATCATCGATAAGTTTAAAAAGTCTATCCGCATAAGCCCCGGCATCCCATGGGAAAATAGCATCGTGCTCACCTTGATGCCAAAGCACCCCCTTGATCACCCCTTCATTAGCTGCGACTGCGGCAAGCTGCAAAGTCAGGTTGTAAAGATCGGAGCCTTTAGACCATTGCGTGATGTTGGTTCCTCCGTATGCAACCGGAACCAAACCAACAGAAACGTCCTCCTTTAACCCCGCCAACTTCTTTGCAAATGCCAATCCTGGTCCAACTGCTTCAGTGTAATTGTTGGTTATGGGGTCCACCGCAACTTCCCAACTATTCCATGCATTCAATTTAAGCACTCTCGGATGAGGAGTTTTATCCATCGCACCATCTGTCGATGGATGACCTTCCATGTTGGATTGTCCCATCAATAGGAAAACATGAAAATTTTCTCTGTCTTCAGGAATAGAAACAGATTGAGCAACAAGAGCTCCAGTAACTACAGCAAAGACAAAGACCGACGAAAATATTCTTCTAATCATCACAACTACCATACCTTTAAGTTCTTACCAAGATCCCAACATCAATTGTCACATATGCTCGGATGATCAAGAAAAATAAGTGATTTTAACCCCATTCCTTACCCACCTCTTAGATTCTGAAGATCCGACTTCGTTTAATTTTTAACATAACCAACACTACCAGAAATTCAGTTTTAGCAATCATCAGAAGGTTCACCGAATTTACCCTTCCGGATTCTAGTCCCGAAAATACATTTCAAAATGAACATTAAGGCTCTTTTTTGAATCTGAAAAAGTGATTGATTTTAGAGTTACCCGACTTCAGCATCTAGCTA
>JAKSBQ010000235.1 GCA_022361075.1 Opitutales bacterium
CGTCTGCCGACCTTTCCATCGAGGCTTGGTAAGCCTTTCCAATTACCGTTGGAAACACCTTCCATAGGGCGTTGGAATACCTTTCCAAAAGAAAAAAAAGAAGCCACTCCACCGCAAAAAGAATTGATCCAGCAAACCGCGAAGAGTTTATTGGATCTGCTCCAAGAAAGATGATCCTCAACTCCAAAACAAAGGCCTCAAACAAGGCGTGTGAAGAAACTTTGTTAAGCGCCGCTTCACTCGTTCCTCCACTCTGCGTTGGAAAAACAAAAAATGAAATCCTCTGTATATCCCTCAAAAGTTGATATTTGGTTAGCTGCCATTTTGATTTTGGCTCCTTTGGTTGCAGTAGGCATTGGAGTTTATGTGATCATCATCGGAGAAAAGGAAGGATGGATAGGAATTTTCACAGGAGCTTTCATAGCCGTTGTCATGGGCGCCCTTTCAATCCCATGCCGATACACAATTAAAGAAAAAGAAATAAAGATTAAGTGTGGCATCTACGAAGATCGGATACCGATTGAAAAAATCATTAAGATATTTCCCACGATGAATCCACTTTCAGCACCAGCTCTCTCACTTAAAAGAATTCAAATTGAAACAGTTCACTCAAGCTATCTGATCTCGCCAAAAGACAGAGAAAGTTTTATCGAAGAATTGAACAAAAGGCTTCCAACAAGACAGTCGTGTGGAAAAGAAATCAATTGAAAAAAGAACGCTTTTCCGTACGTTTTGCAATTATGACAACAATATCAGCAACCAAAGCAAGAGATTCGCTTTACCGATTGATTGATGAAGCAAACGAATCTCACACTCCGATCCAAATCACCGGAAAACGGGGTAATGCTGTTTTGCTTTCGGAAGATGATTGGAAAGCGATCGAAGAAACTTTGTATCTAAGTTCAATTCCTGGAATGGCGGAATCTATCAAAGAAGCAAGAAATGAAAAAATAGAGAATTGTTCAGAGGAGCTTGATTGGTGAATTACAAAATAGTCTATTCCATACAGGCTCAAAAAGACGCCAAAAAATTAAAGAAAAATAGTTTAAAAGATAAAGCCCTAGTAATCCTCAGAATTCTCGAAAATGATCCCTTCCAGACTCCTCCAAGATATGAATCTCTGATTGGTGACCTCAAAGGTTGCTACTCACGTCGAATCAACATTCAACACAGAATGGTCTACGAGGTTTTTGAAGAAGAGAAGGTTGTCCGAGTTCTTAAAATGTGGACGCACTACGAATAAACCAATCCACAACAAGGCGGTTGATTAAACTCGGCTTCACTTCTCCCAACACCTGGACGTCAGGACAGAAAAGAAAGCAACAAGGAAAGAAAAATGCCGTATCTGACACTTTCAAAAGATAATATAAAGGACGAACATATTTGCTGTGCATTTTCCGATAAAAAATGTGCTGAGAGCTATGAACGAAAAAAACAATGGCTCAAAGCTGAATTCGACAATGGATACGTTTTTCGCCGTCTTGATGAAAGAGCAAAGGTCTTTATTGAGTATGGTCCTGCAGAGAAAGCATGGGTTCCGGTAAAGGCGCCCAATTACCTGATGATAGGGTGCTTCTGGGTTTCCGGTAAGTTCAAAGGTCATGGACACGGCAAAGCCCTGCTAAATGAAGCAATTGAAGCAGCTAAACAGCAAAACCAAGATGGCCTTGTGACGGTAGTTGGTACCAAGAAATATCACTTCATGAGCGATACCAAATGGTTACTGAGGCAAGGATTTGAGATAGTGGATAGCATCCCTTCTGGATTCAGTCTCATCCGCCTGGACTTCGGCTCATCCGACACAACCCCATGTTTCAATGAATCGACGCGAGAGGGAACCTGTCCTGAGCATAAGGGTATTGTGGTTTATTATTCCAACCGTTGCCCATACTCGGAATACCATGTCAATCAATCCCTAGTAGAAACTGCCAAGAATCGTAAACTACCGCTAAAAGCGATCAAACTGGAAACCATGGAACAAGCCCAGTCCTGCCCTTCCCCGGCGACAATATTCAGCCTCTTCCTGGACGGTCAGTTCATCACGACAGACATAAGCGTGTGCATGGACAGTCGATTCGATAAAATAGTCGGGAAACTATCCTGACAAGGCGGTTGAGAGGAACTACCACTTTTTCCGCTACTAGCAGCCTTCACTTTGGCGTAAGTGAATAATACACAATTTGACATCTGCACAGATCGTGCAGATACTTATGCATGAGAACAACACTTAACATTGACGACCAGATGTTAGAAAAAGCTGCAAAATTGACTGGTATCAAAGAAAAAACTCAGCTTTTACACGAGGGTCTCAAAGCCTTAATTCAAAAAGAAAGTGCAAGAAGATTGGCGCTTTTGGGAGGAACTTCTCCAAAGATTGAAGATATCCCAAGGAGATAATTGTGATCCTAGTCGATACCTCAGTCTGGATTGATTTTCTAAGATCTGGAAATGCTTTACTTCAAGAGTTGTTAGAAGAAGGAGAAGTTGCAACTCACCCTCTCGTTATTGGTGAGCTTCATGTGGGTAATATCTCAAAAAGAGATAATTTTTTGGCTTTGATCGGTAATTTACCGACCGTAGAAGAAACAACACATGAAGAAGTCCTTCACTTCATCGAAAAGAATAAAATTTTTGGAAAGGGTGTTGGATACTTTGACACTCACATCCTATGCTCATCTCTTCTTTCAAATACGCCACTTTGGACGTTGGATAAAAGATTAGACAAAATGGCGAAAGAGTTGAAGATCAACCACTAACAAGATGCTGGCGAGAAATTGAAGATGTCGCTTTCAGCTCGGTACCGCTACGCTCCGTTCCTCACCTTGACGTTAGAAAGAACAAAATGAAAATCGTGTCATCGTTCCTCATACTCCTCATTTTCTACAACGGAGCTTATGCAAACAATAATACTCCTGTGATTATTCTTTCGATGACCCCGAGCCACAATTGTTTTACAGGCGATCAATTAGAAGAAGGCAGAAAATGGTGGATAAAGGAAAAAGAAATTATTGTTCAAAAATACAAACCCGGCGGAAAGCCTACTATAGTTTTTTACAAACGAACCAATAAGGAAAAATATGAAAAAATTGCCTATGAATTATCTCTACTGAATAAGCAATTTTGGGATTATGAGATGACAAAAATTGAAGGGGATGGGACAGAAACAGTTTATCACATGAGCGGAACTCCTGTTCATCGAGTAAGGTGGTATACAGAAACTTTCAAGCATGATGTTACCTACAATTTCATTCCTGATTCGTTTCAAAAAGTAATCAGTGAATTCAATGTCGATTTACCCAAAAAACACCAAATCAAATGGAAACTGAGGTCCACAACAAACTAGATTCAGACAAAATAGTTCATGGGAACTACCACTGCTGATACGATTTGGTGGTGACAAAAAGTGTCGACCGAATCGAGAAAATCATGCCAAAACCCAATGAGTGTGGCGACTTCGGTTATTGACTTTTCAAACCAAAACTCAAACATGAACACATGTGCATCACATCGGATCTTTTGGTAAAGACCTCGAAAGGCATCTACTGTCCCAAGGGTGATTTCTACATCGATCCGGTTCGAGCGGTGAAACTCGCGCTTATCTCCCACGGGCACGCGGACCACGCGAAGTCTGGGCACGGACATTTTCATTGCACGGACGCCACCGGAACGATTCTCGATCGAAGGTTAAACCAGTCCGATTGCACCACCCACGCCTGGGAAGAATCATTTGAAATTGGAGGAGTGAAAATCTCCTTTCATCCTGCGGGCCACGTTCTGGGTTCTGCACAAATCCGCCTTGAATCGGAAGGCAAAGTATGGGTGTTTTCAGGGGATTATAAACGTCAGGCAGATTCCAGTTGTGAACCTTTTCGACTTGTTCCATGTGATGTTTTCATCACTGAGGCAACCTTTGCATTGCCAGTCTACCAATGGAAGAATCCTGAAGAAGTTTTTACGGAGATCCACGAGTGGGTGACTCAAAACCAAAAGCAAAATCTCAACTCCGTTTTACTCGCCTACAGTTTGGGTAAGGCACAACGTCTTTTAACCGGGCTTCTACCTTATCAAAAAGAGCCCATTTGGGTGCACAAAAGTATCGAGGAAATGAACCAATGTTATTCGAAACACGGTGTTCAGCTCCCGTTAACCTCTCCGATCAAAGAATGGAAGAAGCTCAGCCCCTACCCGACCGGTCAACTGATCATTCTTCCTCAGGCAGGACTCACTGATGACCTTGTTGATAGGCTCGGACCTCACCGCATCGCTTCCGCGTCAGGTTGGAACATGGTTCAAAATGCCAAAAAGAGAGTTGGTCCAACCAATGGTTTCGTCGTCTCCGATCACGTAGACTGGCCTGATCTCGTGCAAACAATCCGAGAAACAGGAGCAAAAAGAGTATGGGTCACCCATGGCCAGAACCGATCCTTTGCCCGCTATCTGCGGGAATGCGAGGGAGTGGATGCGATCGCTTGGGAGGACCTCGAAAACGATGCAAGGGGGTAATGTGATGAAAGGATTTGCTCAGCTTCTTCAGAACCTCCAGTCCACTCTGGATCGAAAAACAAAAGTGAGTCAATGTGTGCGATTTTTTCTGAACGTAAAAGACGCAGACGCAGCAACGGCAATCTATTTGCTGGTAGGTCGCCGCCCCAAGAGAGTTTTATCTCCAGAACAGTTTCGCTTTTTCCTATCTCGGCGCACCGGCCTACCCGATTGGCTCATCCTAGAATCAAAGGAACATGTCGGTGAACTGGCCGAAACCTATCAGCTGATTTGGGAAAACAACAGTGAAAGTAGCAATACCCCATCATCGTTGGCAGAGGTATTTGAAAAAATTATCGGACTCAACGATCAGTCGGTAACGGAAGACTTTGACAATCTTGCAAGACTTCTTAACTCGGTGGACCCAACGAGTAGATTGCTGCTTATTAAACTACTTATCGGTACTTTTCGCTACAAGGCCAACGAACCATTGCTTTTCGAAGCCCTGGCTGAGGTCTACGGACAAACACCCGAGGTCATCGCCACTTGCTTGCTGGGGGATTGGGCGCCGAATCCGGAGCTCGTCGACACGCTTCGAAAAGCAGATCCTTTTGAGAATACCGTTACTGCCCGACCCTTCTCTCTCGCCGCGCAGTGGGAAGGGCAGCTTGAATCAAAAGAGCAGCTTGAAGACTATCAGATCGAGTGGCTTTGGGACGGCATCAGGGTTCAGATATTGTGGGATGGCAGTGATTCCTTGATATGGTCGAGAGAAGGTTCGTTCCTCACCGAGCACTTTCCCGAGCTTGCGTTATCTGCACGATCACTCGATCACGCCTGTATCGTCGACGGAATGATTATCGCAGGCGATCAAACAGCGCCCCAATCATACGGGTATTTGCTTCAACGCTTTGGAAAATCCAAAGTGGATGGGAAAACCACTTCGCCAATTCAAGTGAGTTTTATCGCGTTCGATCTTTTGCATCTGGATGATCAGGATTTGCGAAAAAAACCTCTTTCCGAAAGAATTTCTGCGTTGGAAAGTCTGCTTAAAACACCTCCTCCACATTTTGAAAAATCCGAATGCTTACAAGTATCCTCGTGGAATGAACTCGAAAACCTGAAACACAAGATCGATGATAAAGCTGTCAATGGTTTCATCATTAAGAGGCTTGGAGGTGAATATCTCACGAAACGGCAGTCCAGTACCTGGTGGAAACTGAGAAAGCCACCACGTATCTGCAAACTGATGCTCACGGCTGCTGAAAAAGCCACAAATGAATCCCAGCCTGATACGATGAACTTGATATTTTCGGCCAAATCCAGAGGAGAATATCTCACAGTGGCTCGATGCCAAAAACGATTGGCCAGAGATGAGCTTCAGGATTGGAATAAATGGCTTCAGAAGAATACCATAACGAACTACGGAGCCCAACGAACGGTAAAAGCAGAACGTGTCTTTGAAATCTCATTTGAGGGAGTATTACCTTCAACCCGGAGTAAAAGTGGGATCGAATTGCGCTCTGCGGAAATCATCCGTGAACTTGATCACCCTGAGAAGACGGAAGTTTCGCAACTTCACGACCTTAAGCACGATCTCGACTCAAAGCCCGACCATAATGATCCCCAATCCAGTGCTTCCTCCTCGCAAACTGAACTTGGAATCTAAGTCTTCTGGTCCTCAGATAGGAGTCGAAAGGGATTTGCCAGACTCTGACGGGCCCAGTTCAACAATCCACGGAGCAACCACCCTTGCCCACTCTTCAGGCGTAGGAGAATGGCTTGCTCCTTCATTACCGAAACAGCTTTGTAGCATCTCGGTATTCACGGTGTTGGGACTTAGCGGGATCGCGGCCATTCCCGGAGGAAGTTCCTGAGCAATCGCTTTGGTGAGTCCCTCTATTGCCCACTTAGTCGCACAGTAGGGAGCAACTTCTGGGGAAGTGCTTCGACCCCAACCAGAGGATAGATTCACGATGACTCCTGAGCCCCTTTCTATCATCGAAGACATGAATGCCCGGCTTACATTAGCCGCTCCCTTGATGTTTACATCGATTACTTGGTCAAACTCCTCTTCCGGCACATCGACAAAATAAGCGTTCTGGTTAATGAGCGCAGCATTGTTGATCAACAGATCTGCAGGGCCGAACTTTCCAATTGATTTTCCAGCCCATTGTTGCACGGCTTCGGAATCTACCACATCAATCACTTCGAAATAGCCCTTATTACCAGCCAAATCATTCAACTCTTCAATCGACGCAGCGTTTCGCGCACACCCAGTGATGCTGTGGCCAAGTTTTAGCAACTCAAGGGTCAGGGCACGCCCTATTCCTTTACTCACTCCGGAGATAACAACATGCTTATTCATTTTTTTCCTTTTTGAAGAGGAATGATCCTCCTCCTTGCAGTAGCGTGAATTGATCGTGATTGATGCCCGAATCAGTCTCTTCGAATTTGATTCTGATTCCCCCTTGCTCGAACCTGAACTCAGTTTCCGAAAAACTAGTCAGTGGAAATGCACTTTGACCTGTCGCCTGAGCTTTTAGTCCGTTTTTC
>JAKSBQ010000210.1 GCA_022361075.1 Opitutales bacterium
CCAAACAAGAACAGGCAGGTGACTGCTAAGTGCAAACGTTTCATCTTTGTCGCGGCGTGATAGGTTAGATGATCTTAGTGGAACAGACCTGTGTAATATGCAAAAAGACCTCTGGATCAATCCAAATACTAGATTCCTTCCCTGACCACCAAACCTGAGACCCGTTTAAAAACGCTTCACTTTAATCCAATCTTGCATCCCAAGACGCATCCACAATAAGCCGCAGAAGTTGAGCAATAAGAAATTATTTCTGTGGGAGATCGATGGGACTCTGATTTCGGTTGGAGAAGTCAGGGTTTAAACACAAGGCATTACACAGATACATCACTATTAAAAACATTTAAACTATAGATTTGGTCCCTCTGCTGTCCCTCATCGTAATCATAGTTCCATTACCTGTAGTCTTCACGAGTCATCCGTGTTCGTTGATTGAGATCATCAAATTAATACAAAGCTGAGATGGCAATAGATGCATTGGGATTTGATAATACATTTACTGAGCGTTCCAATTTATCATGGGTTTGGCTGACCTATTACCTTTTGACAGTTTGCAGATCTGTAGGTTGGATTCGAGCATTGGTTTAAGCAGTCGCATGCGTACCGAATTCAGCATTTTCTAATAATGCGTTGGTTGCCGGGAAAGCACTACGGGGAGGGCTTGGTGTTCGCATGTCCTGATGGATCAAGTGAGTTTACTAGATCAAAAGCAAAAGCATTTTCAAGAAACTATCGAATCATGGGTTGTCGTTGAGGCGATTTCAGGCACGAACACTCTGCACCTTTGATTGCTCTTCAAAATCTTTTAGCAATAGAAAGGGTTGTAACTGAAGAAGCTGTTTAAATTGCATAGACCACATTAGTTGGCACAAAATATGACTATTGGTTGGCCCTGTACGGTTCTAATTTTTTAGCATATGCCGCTATTTAATAAATCCTGATCATATTTGAACAGTAATCGATATCATTGATATCAATGCAAACAGACATTCTAACTTTATTAAAATCAAAGTGCTCATCTTGCCATTCATGAGATCCTATATTGTCTCCTGCAAAAGCAACAAAGTGTTTCAAATCAATTGAATATGTTTTGGAAGATCCAGATTTGATCTTAGTTGTTTTAATTACACGAAAACCTTCCATAACAAGCTTATAATACTCAGACTTGACCAAAACTACGCCTTGCTGATCACACCAGTAATCAATAGAGATGATTGGAACATTTCCCAATATCGGAATGTCCAAATCAACTAAAGATTCATTGGTAATGGATAATATAATTTTTGGTAATTTTGAAGATTCTGAAACATTTTCTATGTTCAAATCGACATCCAATGCATCACTTCCTGAGCATTTAAATACAATAATAATTAGAAGAAAAAAACTAGTTAAGCTTTTGGACATTTTTTCACTTTCATTGGTTTAGGAGGATTAACTGTATAAGAACGGTTATATCCATCTAATAAGCCGTTAGGGTCCATAATATGATTAGTATTTATGTTATCCTTGGAAATCGTTGTCATTGAATTTCTCACGTAAGAAATATATTTATTCCAAGCAGCCTTCCGAACATCCTTAATCCAATCTGCTAGTTTCTCTTTAGCCTTCCCCTCTTTTTTGGAACAAACTGGATTGCACTGTTTGTACCATGTTTTGTCAATTGGGTCTATATATTCATAATATGCATCTTCGACAGAGCTTTTTCTTTTTCTTTCATGATCGATGATCGCTTTCAATCCAGATTGGGTAACTTTCGAACCGACAATATCGTTAGCAACATATGAGCTTACTTTGATTTTAAACGATTGAGCAGATTTTATCCTAGCACAGAAGCACTTCTCATCATCATTACCTTGGAATTCTTCTATTTCATCCTTTCCTACAGGAACTTGCTTTGATACCCATTTTGTTGCACCCCACCAATCATTTTGACCCGCGGGAGCTGGAACATTCGCCTGTGACACATAATGGAATCCTCCATCTATAAATTGAAGACCTAAGATATCAATCAGGCTAATAGGATTATTGACAACGAATCCATACAGGTTTACGCCTCCGTCTTCTTGCAGTGGATCTCTATTTGGCCACCTGCCTGTTTCAGGGTCATAATAGCGGTAACCATAATAATATAAGCGTGTTTCGGCATCTACGTATTTGGTGGAAAACTGGAAATTGAAGTCATCTGCAGTTTCACCCTCTGTTCTTAGAGTTTCTCCGAAAGCTCCGTATTCATACTCAGCCTCAGTCTCACCGGTTATAGCATTAACATAAGCCAACACATTGCCATTGCCATCATAGGCAGGAATAAAATCCTTACTAGTGTTTTCGATAAACAGCAGACCACCTACGCCACCCGCTCCTTGCATCGAGCCTGACAAATCCAGTCCCCAAACGTAGGTATTGATCGCTGCGTAAGTATTCAATGCATCCAGCTCGGTGATGAGATTCCATCCATCCCATATGAATCGTGTGTCTTGGTCCGGCATCCACGAACTACCCGTCCAGCTGGACACTTTCTTCTGAATTCTCCGCGACTGTCCATCGTAGGCGAATTCCAGTTTCTGCTGGGGCACTCCTGCGGAAACCGTCAATGCACGTGTTTCCATTGCAATCAAACGATTCTCACCATCCCAGGTGTAGTCCCAACGAGCATCCTGGGTAAGATTGCCATCCTCATCATGCTGAGGTTCAACAGGACTCTTTGGAAGGAATTGATTTCCACTTTCCTTCCGATAGGTTCCAGCCACCGAATCATGGGCGATCACATCGAGCGGAAACCACTGCACATCACTGGTGTTGTCCACCACCAGTTGCTTGTGGAAAAGATCTCCTGATCGTGTTACTTGCCTGCCATTCACAAGAACCTGTGCATCCGCATTTGCAGTGCCCACGACATCAATCAGGTTAGGAACATATCTTTCCGAGTATTGATTCAATACATTCGGAGTGTATTTCTGAATCACATCCTGCGCATTACCCTCATTCACTCGTGTTGCAGACTTTCGATTCCCGATATCGTCATACTTAAATCCAAAATCAAAACTCGGGATCATGCCGCCCGATGAATCTTTTTTGTGCGCATCGGTCACTTGCCCCAAGTCATCGTAATCATAGATCCAGTAACTGTTGTCCTCACGAGTCATTCGTGTTCGTTGATTGAGATCATTAAATTCATAGAGGGCCGAGATAGCAAGTGATGCGCTGGGGTTTGACAAAACATTCACCAAACGGCCCAATTTATCGTGAGTGTTGCTCACCATCATTTGAGTCACACCATCGTTTCGGTGAGTGACAGTGTCGATTAATGAAGTGTTGGGAACATATCTTTCCGAGTATTGATTCAATACATTCGGAGTGTATTTC
>JAKSBQ010000382.1 GCA_022361075.1 Opitutales bacterium
AAGGTTTTAGGAGTTACGAATTCCCAGATATTTAACTACAGCTCGCTCCATCTGGCATCTGCTTGCATTGGATCCAAAAACTTGGATCGGAAAGAAAAGTGGATCGTGAGTTTTTGGAAAAAAGGTTTTTGGAATGCTTTACGCCTAAATAACTTACGAAGCGATGATACCATCGAAATATGGGAAGACAAAAAACTTTCGATAAATGCAGAGGACTGTATCGAATTTGAGCAAAAAAAGAGTTGGGGAAACAAAGTAAAACTAACCCGTTTTGAAGGATACGATATATCTATACTGGGTCAGGAGAATGTTTTTGCAAAAACAGTAAGCCATTCTCAGTTAGAGGAGGTTTACCATCCAGCACCTGATCAGTTCGTAAAATGGTCTGGAAAACGGCATAGATAACAACTCATATACAAACCTCTATTTGAATTTGTTCTTGATAGTGAAGATATCCATTTGCCCGAAACGATAAATCTTCAAATTTCATGTGCGAATATATATTCACGCAATTTTCAATTTATTCTTTAAAATAACTCATTTTAAAAGCTATATATATTTAGATTGATTTTCTCAAAGTAGAAGTTAACTATGGCACTCTTTTATTCCAATAAATCAGATTAATAATGAACAGTATCGAGAAAAAATTAAAGGAACTGGAAAACGAAGAAAAACGTATAGCAGATCAGAAGCAGAAGCTTATTGAAGAACAAAAGCTAGTTGAAGAAAAACAAAAGCAATTAGCATCACTTTTTGAAAACAGTGGCTATAAGACCCCCAAAGAGCTTGTCGAAGCTCTTATCGAAAAGTATTCGATTCGCGTTAACTCTTTGAGTTCAGCTACTCCCGGATCAAAACGCACGCGGACACGCATTACTGCAGAAGTGCGAGATACCGTCAAAAGTGAGGTCGCCGCTGGAAACACCAAAATGGCTGTATCTAAGAAACTAGGTATCAGTTACGTAGTAGTTGGGAAAATCACCAAGGGCGATTACGACCACCTTTCTTAGTTGGTATAATACACATCCATTATTTGAGAGTAGGCGGAGGGCTTTTTTGGCTTTCCGCCTTTTTTTTTGATTCCCTCGGATTTTCCCTCTAGTTTTTTCCAGTTGTCGAATGCTTCCATAGTTCAATGGATAGAATGTTGGCCTCCGGAGCCGAAGATTTGGGTTCGAATCCCAATGGAAGTGCCATTCCTCGAAAACGATAACCTTTCTATTTTTGAAGCTACTCCGTTTGGCCATTATCCTGGTGTCGTATGAAAACCTTAGGAGCAAGGGACTTCATTTTTAGCTAACTTACTTACCTACAGCAACTAACAACACTGAATTTCGGTTTTTAGAACAATCTCCTACTTCGGATGTTTCACTCAAAAACCTCTAACAACTTCAAATTCAGCAACTTGGAATTTCTCATGTCGATTGAAATCTCCAGACCAGTTGGATTTTGCCGATTTTTCGGGATTTTCACGATTAAGAATTAAGTAAAAAATCGATTCTAATTTTCTCAAAAAAACTCTGAAAAAATTTCCAAAAAACACAGATATCGGACCAGCAAATATCTGTAACAGCTTCGTAACATTCGTATTTTCAACTGTTAACGAGCAGCCAAGCATGACATGCCAATTTTTGAGTTTTCGATAAATTTTTTATTCAGAAATCATCTGTTAATAACTTGTGGAAAACATAGTCTTGAACGGATCGATCTATTCCCTCTTAAACGATAGAAAATGATGCTTTCCCTGACCTAAATAAGAACTACTGCCAATTTTAGGACACAGACAGCAACACAACAAAATCTAAAATTCCCTCAAACTACTAGTCACCAAACACTTACAAAACATAACCCAGCAATTTAAAGCTTATTCACAACACTGTTTAAAATACCCAACAAATTCCCATTGAAGTAGAGAAACCGCATAAATACTTGGGAAAGGGATTGAAATCAATGTGAATAACCTTAATCATACAAGAGAATGTCCGCCCCGCTATCTATTGATCAATCCAAAGGTATCTGGTCTCAATTGAACCAGGAGATGAAACTTCTGTTCAACGACGACCTGTATCGTGAGTGGTTCAAACCACTTGCTTGCGTTGAAGAGAAATCTGATGCTCTGATTCTTGAAACACCCACCGAGTTTTCTGCGATATGGATCGAAGAAAACTATCTCGAAATTTTAACACGTAAGGCTGAGGAGATCGCAGGTCGGGCAGTAGCGTTAGAAATAAGAGTTTCCGGCAATAGTAACCAACCAACCGGACAGTTTACTGCACCTCAAAATACTCCGGTAAATAGAACACGTTCCATAATGACCTCAGTTGACAGAGGTCCGGCTACCAATAATTCAAGAGTTCGTGAATCGTTTCCTCTCAACCCCACAAATACTTTCGACAACTTTGTCATCGGCGGCGGAAACCAACTTGCCCATGCGGCATGTATGGCCGTATCAAACGCTCCAGCCAAAGCCTACAACCCTCTTTTCATCTACGGAGAGACTGGTCTGGGTAAAACTCACCTGATGCATGCGGTGGCCCACCATATTCTTCAGCAAAAACCTGAATACAAAATCACTTATATTTCATCCGAAAAGTTTACGAATGAGTTCATCCGTTCCATTCAAGAGAACAATCTCGTTCGCTTTCGTAAACAATATCGCAGCGTAGATGTCCTCCTTATCGATGACGTACAATTCCTTGCGGGAAAGGAAAGAATTCAAGAAGAATTTTTTCACACGTTCAACGAACTGTTTGAGGCCCAGAAACAGATTTTCCTCACTTCGGACCGCCCAGCAAACGAAATTTCAAAATTAGAAAGCAGGCTCATTTCACGTTTTCAGTGGGGATTAGTTGCTGATATCCAAAGCCCCGACATGGAGACTCGCTTGGCGATTCTTTCGAAAAAGGCAAGATCTCTTAATTTGGATGTATCCGACGAAATTTTGAACTTCCTCGCCGAGAGAGTTTCGAGAAATGTCAGAAGACTGGAAGGCGCGCTCACTCGTGTTGCCAGCTACACTGCCCTTGTTAAAAAGCCCGTTGATATTCCGAAGGTTGAAGCACTTCTCGAAGACATTCTTCAGGAAGAGATGCAAAACCAAGTAAGCATCGAAAAAATCCAGAAGAAAGTTACTGAGCATTTCAATCTCCGTATTCAAGACATGATCAGCAAACGCCGACCCAGCAATATCGCGTTTCCACGCCAGATTGCGATGTATCTGAGTCGTATGATGACTGGTAGCTCTCTGCAGGAAATTGGAGAAGCATTTGGTGGTCGAGATCATGGTACGGTCATCCACGCTTGCAAGACAGTTGAGAACATGATGGAACAAGACGGCTCTGTAAAACAGAGTGTTGATTATCTCACCAAACAATTATCCAAAGATTGTTAGTCTTGTCTTAATGGAACTTACAGAATCTCAAAAAAACGCAGTAACCCACTGGATCGAGGAGGGGCAAACCCTTAGTCAGGTACAATCTCAGCTCAACGAAGAGTTTGGGATATCCATGACCTTCATGGAGGTCAGATTCCTGGTAGACGATCTTAATCTGGAGCTCAAAAAATCGGCACCGGAACCCGTCGAGAATCAAGCCACTGATACTGTTGAGGAAGTTTCTCCAGAGCTTGAAGATACAGGAGTTTCGATCGAGGTGGACAAAATCGTCACGCCTGGAGCGATTGTGAGTGGATCCGTCAATTTCAGTGACGGGATCAATGCCCAATGGCAAATTGATCAAATGGGCCGTCTGGGGCTCTCTGGTGTAGACAAAGACTACCAACCTTCACCGGAGGATCTTCAAGAGTTTCAGATGAAGCTGCAAGAGGAATTGCGAAAGAAGGGAATGGCTTAGGCCTTTTCTTTTAATCTTCGTTCAGGAGCGCCAGAATCCCAGATTGATCGAGTATTTCGATTCCCAGGGAACGAGCTTTCTCAAGTTTTGATCCGGCGCTCTCCCCGGTAACAACGTAATCAGTTTTTTTGCTTACACCGGAGTTTACTTTCCCTCCCTGTTGTTCGATTCGCTCCGCAATCTCACTTCTTCCAAAATCGGGTAGTGTTCCAGTCAGTACGAAAACTTTCCCCTCCAAATTCTTAGACGATGATCCAGTCTCAATCTCTTCTTCAACATTTAGTCCGAGGGATTTTAGCTCAGCGATAAGAGCTATATTCGCGTCGTCTTGGAAAAACTGGACCACCGACTCAGCGATTACGCCTCCGATACCATCAATACCTATCAATTGATCATAATCTGCTTCTGATATTCGCGCCAGACTACCGAATTCCTTCGCAAGCAATTTCGAAGCGGTCGCTCCCACATGCAAGATGCCTAATCCATGAATAAGCCTCCACAGAGGCTGGCTTTTGCTATTCTCGACGGAATCGATCAAATTCGTGGCAGATTTCTCTGCAAACCTTTCCAGCGCCAACAGTTGCTCTAATTCCAAACGATAAAGATCGGACAATGTCTTCACCATCTCTGACTCAATCAACTGCTCAATAATGGACGGGCCAATCGAATCAATGTTCAAACAAGGCTTCGACACAAAATGCTCGATCCGACGACTTACTTGCGGAGGACACTGGGCATTGGGGCAGCGCCAAACCACCTCCCCAACGGGTTTAATCAATGTAGTGGAACAAGCTGGGCACTCCTCTGGAAAGACGTATTTCTGACTGTCCGGCTCTCGTTTTTCGAGATCTACTTTCACCACCTGGGGAATGATTTCTCCCGCTTTTTCGATTTCCACCCAATCTCCTTCTCGAATATCTTTACGCGTCACCTCGTCAGCATTATGAAGCGTCGCTCTTGAGACTGTGCTGCCAGCAATGAAGACGGGTTCCAACTCAGCTACAGGTGTGATCGCTCCCGTGCGTCCCACCTTCAGTTGAATTCTGAGCAATCTCGTGTATCCCTTTTCCGCCTCGAATTTATAGGCGATCGCCCAGCGAGGTGCTTTCGCAGTCCACCCAGCATCCTTTTGGTCCAAGAGGTTATTTAGCTTAACAACTGCACCATCCGTTTCATAGGGCAAGTCAGCAGAACCAATGTCCTCAATGGCATTCCAGATTGAGGGTAAGTCTCTACAAACAGCACTTCCTTCCACTGTTGGAAACCCCCACTCCGCTAATTGATCGGTGAATTCGGATAGATTTTGCCAGATCGACGGTTCGCAAAACCCCAAGCCATACAACCGAACATGGAGTTGGCGTTCAGCCACAATATTTTTGTCCAGAAGCTTGATTGTACCCGACGCCAGATTTCTTGGGTTTGCATACCTTGACAGGCCTTCTTTATCTCGCTGCCGGTTGATCCTTTCAAACTCATGGCTTGTCATAAATACTTCACCTCGTATCTCCAAAACGTCTGGAAGAGGCCCCCCCTGAAGTTCGGTAATCAATCCTTCGATAGACTCCATGTTTCGGGTAACATCATCTCCCTCCACACCATTTCCGCGAGTCACCGCTCTGACAAATTTACCTTTTTCGTAGGTAAGACTTATCGCTAAGCCATCGATTTTGGGCTGCACCAGGAATTCAAACTCACTTTTCCCCAGAAGTCTTTCCAATCTTTCAGTGAACGCCCGCAGTTCATCTTTGGAATAAGTGTTGTCGAGACTACCCATTGCCTCCAAATGTCGAACCTTCTGAAAACCTTGACTGCGATCGTCTCCAATGGAGAGGGTTAATTGATCTTCATCCTGACCGAGTTTATGGATGACCTCCTCATACCTCACCTTCAAGCGATCATACTCCCCATCAGAGATTTCGGGAGCGCTTCTCTGATGATACAGCTCGTTGTGGTATTCAATTTGACGTTTCAGAAGGTCTCTTTCTTCCTGATATCGTTTCGCTTCTTCTTGCTCCGAACTCATATCATTCTTTTCCGTAATAGTTTACATAAACAACCATCATTACTCGATTCGCTTCTATCGTGATGGACGCATTACGTTTTGGGAGTATTCTATAGTTGATTTACTCAATTAAAGGCGTTTATAGCTGAAGGTTTAAAATTTCTTAAATAATAGTTTCAACGTTACAAATTTATCCAAGAAATTCGTTCTTTATGAGTCAATCTAACACGCAAAAACATTCATTCAACGCCGACGTAACAAAGGTATTGGATATTGTCGTTAACTCCCTCTACACAGACAAGGAAGTCTTTGTCCGAGAGCTGGTTTCAAACGCGTCCGATGCACTCGAAAAACTACGTCACATCCAAATCACAGAAAGTGAGATATTTGATAACAATCTCTCACTTGAAGTAAACGTCAGCACTGACGATACCGCAAATACCATAACCATCCAGGACTTCGGTATTGGCATGACCGAGGACGACCTTAATGAGAATCTCGGAACCATCGCGCACTCTGGATCAAAAGCGTTTGCTGAAGCACTGAAAGAAGGAACGGAAGCAGCTTCCAACTTAATCGGACAATTCGGGGTCGGTTTTTACAGTGTCTTTATGGTCGCAAAATCGGTCGACGTCTATACCCACTCCTGGGGTCTGGAGAGTAAGGGATATCACTGGTCTTCCGATGGCAGCGGTGAATACAGCATCGAAGAAGTAGAAGGACAGCGCCGTGGAACAAAAATTGTAGTCCACCTAAAGGAAGAGGCCAGCGAGTTTTCGAAGGAAGAAAACATCAAGTCGATCATTAAACGTTACTCCAGTTACATTCAGTATCCTGTGAATGTTAATGGGGAGAAGCTGAATACCGTCCAGGCGATCTGGGTGCGAAGCAAAAGCGAGGTCACCGATGAAGAATACAAAGAGTTCTACAAGTTTCAGGCAAACGCTTGGGATGAACCCCGCTTTTGGCTGCATTTCTCATCTGATGCACCGATTAACATCAATTCCCTTCTTTACGTCCCGACTGAAAATCCCGAGAAATTTGGTTTCAGACATTCCGAGCAGGACGTCGCACTCTTCTGTAAGAAAGTCCTAATTGATAACCACCCACAAGGTCTTCTTCCTGAGTGGATGCGCTTTGTCAAAGGGGTCGTTGATAGCGCCGACTTGCCTCTGAATATTTCAAGAGAATCGATGCAGGACTCTCAATTAGTCCAAAAAATCGGAACCGTTCTCACGAAAAGATTCATCAAGTTCCTTGTTGAAAAAGCGAAGAAAGATGAAGAGTCCTACCTCACATTTTGGAAAGAGTTCGGCCACTACATCAAGGAAGGCATCACGTCTGACTTCACTCATAAGGAATCCCTAACCGAACTCCTGCGCTTCGAATCATCCCTCACTGAATCCGGTAAAACGACTACTTTGAAAGACTACGTTTCAAGGATGAAAGAGGACCAGAAAGAGATCTACTATCTCCTCGGAGGTTCAAGAGAATCCATTGAGGCAGGACCCTACCTCGAAGCTTTCAAGTCCAACAATATTGAAGTTCTTTATCTTTATGAAGGTGTGGACGAATTTGTAATGAGCCACGTCGGGCAATACGAGGAGAAAAAGCTCCTCTCTGCTGATCAAGAAGGGCTCGAGCTCGAATCTACTTCTTCAAATTCAGAAGATGCGCTGCCCGAAAATGAACAGGAAGAGCTTTGTAAATGGCTCAAGGAGGTCTATGGCGAGTCCGTTTCTGAAGTCAAAATGAGTAAACGTCTCGTAGACAATCCCGCCCTTGTCGTGAGTAAGGACAAAACAATGACCGCCAACATGCGACGCATTATGAAAGCAATGAATCAAGACGTGCCACAGGAGATACCAGTTCAATTAGAACTAAACCCCAGTCACTCGTTGATTCAAAAACTTTCAAAACTCAGAACCGAAAACGAAGATATCGGCAAATTGGTAGCCCTTCAGGTATTAGACAACTGTAGAATATCAGCCGGACTTCTGGAAGATCCACAAAGTATGGTCAGCCGAATCTACGATATCATGGACAAAACGGTTTAGATACTCTCAAAAGCATTTGAGAAAAAGAAAAGGAGACTCACCAGAGTCTCCTTTTTTAATTAAAACAATTCGTTAAAAATCATTTGGCAGCTTTCACGATGGCACTCGCTTGATCCGCCAAGTCATGGACTTCTTCAAGGATTTCGGGGATTTCACTTACATGGAGTTTCATGTATTCCCACGCATCGTCGAAAAAACTCTCTGGGAAACGGTCAATTCCGACGCTGATTCCCTGATTTAGGCAAGCGAAGTTCGCAATATGCACGGTGTAAATGATCTCTTTAAGGGCGTCAGGAGCATAAACTGGATCGTTATAGTAAAGTGCCGCATGCGAAACTTCCTGAGGAAACTGCCAGTTATCAAATACATAGTGAGAAGCTTCGTTGTGAGATACTCCGAGGATCTCCTTTTCCAGTTCCCAGAGATCCTTTTCGTCCTTCTCCACTTCATGCAAAACTTTCTGGTATTCCTCTGGGAAATTCTGAGCCAGAAGCACAATCCCGATCTTGTGCAAAAGACCCGCAGAATAAGTGTGGTCTTTGTTCATTTTCTTCCCGGTGGAATGGCGTTCGATAGCTTCAGAGGCGAGAGCCACTGCCAAAGAATGCTTCCAAAATTGAGCAAAATCGATTCCCTCCAATTCTTTAAACTGCTGAACCAAGGACAAAGACAAGACCATGTCTCTCATTTTAGAGACTCCTACCCGATTGATTGCCTCAACAACGGATGACACTTTCCCCGAATATCCGAAAGCCACTGAGTTCGCCAGTTTCAACACAGAAGCAGACAGCGACATGTCCATCTTAACCAGTTTGGCAATATCACTCGGATCTGCATACATATCCTGAGTCATATGTATGATCTTTTGCGTCAAATCAGACAGCGGAGGAAGCTCACAAGTCCTCAGCTTTTCAGCTACTTGTTCGGGGATGTCCATCTCTCAATAATCACTGGGAAAGCCGACTAAAAACCCTGGCCAAGGCATTGCATGATCTTGGACTCAAGATCCTCTTGCGCGAACGGTTTAACCAGATAATTGGTCGCTCCGGCAACTAAAGCTTTCTTCACATTGTCAGGATTGCCTTCACTGGTGACCATCATAACTGGAATATCTTTCCAGCGATCATCAGTTTTTACTTTCTGGAGAAACTCCAGGCCAGTCATGCCAGGCATGTTCCAGTCTAACAGGATCATGCTGATATCTTCGCCTTGCTCCTCGAGTACTTTTAGTGCCAAAGAGCCATTGCGTGCGGTTACAGTTTCTGCACCGATCACACTTGCCGCATCAGAAATAATGCGGAGCATTACCAGTGAGTCATCTACACTCAGGATTTTCATGGGATTGGATTATTTCTTTTTATAAAAAATTGCGCCTTGGGCTTCAACCATATTGAAGTCCGTTGAATAACCGACGAGAGATTCAGAAGAACCCAGTAAAAAGAATCCCGGAGGCTCGATCACTCCGTGAATTCTCCGAAAAAGCTCCCTCTTGAATACATCGGTAAAGTAAATCGCTACATTTCTACAAAGAACAAAATTAAATCTGCCTAATGCAGAAGGATGGTCCTGTAGATTGAATTTCTTGAAGGTAATACAGCTTTTAATTTCTGGTTTTATCACCCAGATCTTTCCCTGCTGATCGAAATATTTGCTTTTATAACTTTCAGGTAACCCTCTGGACATTGCCAGTTGATTGTAACGCCCCGAATTTGCCAAAAACAAAACACTTGGAGAGATATCAGTGGCGATAATCTCAAAGTCATTCAGTTTGACTCCAGGAAATTTTCCGCTCTCCAACATTTCTGACAAAACCATTGCAATCGAATATGGTTCCTGACCAGTTGAACAAGCAGCTGACCAAATTCGGATCTTGATGCCCGGTGGCAGCTTTTTCTTCTGATCGATCAGATCAGGAAGAATCGTTTGCTTCATGAGCTCCCAAGGCTTGGTATCACGAAACCAAAATGTCTCATTAGTCGTCATCGCATCAATGATTCGTTCCCTTAATTTGCCGGAGGTATCACTCTTCGCGTTATGATAGAACTCCGTAAAGTTGGATGCACCCAACTCCACCATCATCCGGCTCAGACGACTTTCGATTAGGTAGGTTTTTTCAGGTTTTACCTCAATCTCGCTGTGCTCAAGGATGAATGTCCTCAACAAATTAAACTCTTCGGTACTAATAGACATAGGACAATCAACAAACCTTTCTCTTCAGCATTAATTCAGACACTCGAGGTGCGATAGCATCCAAATCGAGAACCTCATCAGCAAGGCCTCGCTCTGCAACTGCTCGTGGCATTCCATAAACGACGCAAGAAGCCTCGTCTTGAGACAGAGAATGACATTTCACATGATCCTTTAAATACTTTACGCCATCAGCGCCGTCTTCACCCATTCCAGTGAGAATGATAGACAAAACATTCCCATCAAATTCGTCCGCTACTGATTTGAACATAACATCCACTGCAGGTCGGCAAGAATTCACAGGTGGGTCCTCGTTTGTTTGAAGCTGATATTCGTCGACCCCAGTTTTCTTGAGGACCATGTGTTTTCCGCCCGGCGCAATATAAACATGATTCGCTTTGGGAGTCTCTCCATCCTGGGCTTCTTTAATTTGCAACCCGGTTTTTTTTGAAAGGAATGAAGCCAGAGATGCTGTGAAAAACGGTGGCATGTGTTGCACGATCAGAATTGGGCAACCGACTTCCTTTGGCATCGCCGACATCAGTTGATTCAACGCATTAGGTCCTCCAGTGGAAACACCGATCACGATCAATGACTTTCCAAAGTCAAAATTTACACTCTTTCCAAAATTACGAATCCTTTTGACTGGTGCCTGAGTTTCGGCTGGCGCCTGTTGGGTACTAAGTCTACTGGTGCTCTTCGCCGTATTGATGGAAACGCGGTTACGGATTTGGCGGATTTTGAGCAGGCGAATGATCCTTGCCAGTTCTTGGCTCAGCGAATTCATACTCTCATCAAGACTCTTAGTCTTCGGTTTTGGGATGAATTCAAGTGCTCCGATTTCCAAGGCCTCCACCGTGGTATCTGCATCCGCAGTAGTCACTCCACTGAACATCACAACCGCTATATCCGGATAGAGTTTATGAATCTCACGTAGAGCCTCCACACCGTCCATCCGAGGCATGCAGACGTCCAGTAGAACGAGATCCGGCGTATTTCTTTTTACGGCTTCAACCGCGAGATGTCCGTCAGACGCAACGCCCACGATTTCAACGGCATCGATCTTTTCCACAGCCATTGATAAAATCTTTCTGTAGAGGGCTGTATCATCCGCTATAACTACTCTAATTTTGCGAGAAGAATTCATTACCATTTATCGTGATCTCTTGTTCCTATTCTGCTGCGATTGAGTCAGCTGCAAGCAAAGGAGTCCTCGTATCGAATACTTCCTGGATCGTTTGATAGGTTTTCTGTTTATCAAACTTCATCATAAATCGATCTGCGCCCTTTTCTAGAGATAGCGTCGCATAAACACCCTCATTTCGACTCGCAGTCGCAATCACTGGAATGTGTTTGAGTTTATCAGTTGCTCGCATGCGTCTGGTAAGCTCCATCCCATCCATATCACTGAGTTCTACCTCGGTAAAGACCATGTGGAAGTTGTCGTCGTTGAGCTTTTCCCAAGCTTCCACACCATTTCGAGCAGTCACTACAGTCCCGAATATCTGTGTCAAGAACTGCTGCTGAACATTTCGGAAGAAAATGTTGTTCTCAACCAATAACACTTTGAGGCTTTGGTACTTATCATCCAGATGAGGAACTTGGTATAACTCTGGATCAACCGATTCGAACAGATTGTAAATGTCGACGACTAACACCAACGACTCATTGATGAATGTACTGCCAAGGATTCCAGTGCCTGTAATGGTTTCTTTGTCCAGTTCAACAACAGTTTGAACTGTGTCCACAATCTGTGTCGCGATGATACCGATCGGTTTTCGCACCAATTTTGGAATCAACACGTACAATTCTTCTGGTGAAGATTCAGGCTGGGCAACTGGCATATGGTCGTGCATGCGGATCAGTTGAATCGATTTACCTCCTAGGTTGAGGTATTCTCCCTTGCCCACATTTTCGATGTCTTGCGCACTGATTTTCTCAATCCGCGCCACAGTAGAGAGGTTGATGGCGAACAATTCGAAGCCCTCATTTCTAAATAGGAGAAGCGATTCGCTATCTCCTGTCTCAAGACCCGAAAGTTCCTCCGTCTCGTAAGAGGTAGCTGCATTTTCAATAGACTCGAAATCGAGTTTCGCAAGGTCTGCAATTCCAGCGATATCAAGAATCATGGCTACCCGCCCATCACCCATGATGGTCACTCCAGAGTAACAGCCAGCTTCTTTAAAAAATGTGCTTATCGGTTTCACTGCGATTTCCTCGCTGTCAAACAACTCGTTCACAACCAATCCGTATTGATGGTTGTCCAGATTGAGGACCAATACGTAGCCTTCATCCTCTACTTCCTCATCCTCAACCTTCTCTTCATTGGTGGTTTCATTATTCTCCAACTCAAGAACGTCTGACAGATCCAATAAAGTGAGTAGTGAGTCCCTTAACCGGAGAACTCGGGTGCCGCGAATTCTCTCCGTTTTGTTTCGACCACCGAGGCGGACCACTTCCTCAAGATTTACTTGTGGAATTGCATACCTTAACCCTCCAGCTCCTACGATCATCGCAGGTATGATGGCCAACGTGAGTGGTAAACGAAGTGAAATGGTGGTTCCACGCCCCAACTCAGAGTCGATATCGATGAAACCTCCAAGCTTCTCAATATTCGTCCGAACCACGTCCATTCCAACTCCTCGACCCGACACGTCCGACACTTGCTCTGCAGTCGAAAAGCCAGGGAGAAAGATGATCGAAAACGCTTGTCTCTCGGACATCGCATCCGCTTCTTCAGGTGTGAGCAATCCTTTGTCAATCGCTTTCCGTTTAAGTTTCTCAGCATCAATTCCGCGGCCGTCGTCGGAGATTTGAATCATCACCTGGCCACCCACGTGCTTGGCAGTCAAGCGGGCAGAACCAATCCTGGGTTTTCCGGCAGCTTCCCGTTCGTCTGGTGGTTCGATACCATGATCGGCAGTATTGCGGATGAGGTGTGTCAGAGGGTCTGAAAGTGATTCGATGATAGACTTATCGAGCTCAACATCTTCACCCTCGATATCGAGTTTGATCTCTTTACTCAGTTTATTTGAGAGATCCCGGATGATTCTGTTAAATTTTGAAAAGATGATCCCCAGAGGTTGCAGCCGTGTCTGCATCACGCGCTCGTGCATCTCTGAAGTTACCAAATTCATGTTTTGAATAACCCCTTGTAAACCTGAAACTTCTTGTCCCGATTTTTCAGCAATTCGGATCAGCTGATTTCGGCTAAGGACCATTTCACCCGCCAGATTCATCATGTCATCCAGCAAAGAAACACTCACACGAATGGTTTCATCTGCCTTCTTGGTTCGTACTGGCGTCTTCGCCTGTTGATCCTTGGTTTCCTTTTTAACTACAGCCGGAGTTTCCTTTTTTGGCGCTTCGGCTTCCGCTTCGATTGCTGGTTCGGTCTCCTTTTTGGCGTCATCTTCAACAACCTCAAGGAAGACTTCTTCAGATCTGCTCTCAGGTTCAACCTTGGAGGGGTCTGTACCCAACCATTCTTTCAATACTCCTACATCTATCTCCTCAACCTGGTCCGCGGGGATATCAAAAACACTGGTGATCATGTCCGGTGATCCCATTACCGTAGTAAACAAGAAATGCACCATCAGGTCCGTGTCCATCACGTCGTCTAGGCCACGAATCGAAGAGAAATCAAAAGCCGCATCAAGGAACTCACCCAGGCTTTCGATCTCTTTGAAATAATCGTAAGGAGTCTTTCCATGGTCTTTGATGTCTTTGTTCATGTACAATTCGACAACAAATACCAAATGTCCGTGACTAATGGCGTTTTTGATCAATAAAGGATCCAAGACGAAGCGTTTCATCGACTTCGGCAACTCAACGGATTGGTTCACTTTTGGCCCAGGCGCTTCCGCACCCTCTTCACCTGGTGTGATCAACGCTTCGAGCCTAACAACATCATCATCAATAGGAATCGACCCACTGTTTTGAGGATCGTCGATCATTAACTTTAGCTTATCGGTGCACTCAAGAAATACGTCCACCATCATTTTGGTTGGAGCCAGATCCCCCTCTCTCACCAAGGCCATCACGTTTTCCATGACGTGACTGAGTTTCGCAATCTGATCAAATCCAAAGAACCCGGAGGATCCTTTGATACTGTGAACTCCACGGAAAATGGTATTCACACCTTCCGAGTCACTAGATGCATTTTCAAGTTCTAGAATTTCAGGCTCTAAAGCATCTAGGTGCTCTTTAGATTCCTGAATAAAAATATCTATAAGTTCATCATCGACCATGTTAGTAGACTCCTGAAAGGATTAAAATACAGCCACTAAGACTGATTTACTCCGAACACTTCGGTTAGTTTAAAAATGGAAAATAACCACTTCACGTTTTCAGTGCAGTTGGTTACTCGAAATCCCCACTTCTTGTTTTTACACTCTTGAAATAGACCGATCAGCAGATTCAGCCCTTGCGAATCGATGGTATCGATTCCTTCAAGATCTAAAATAATCTGATTGAACTCATCTCCGCTCGAATTCAACAATTCCTTAAATGAAGTAGAAAGGGATTCGACGTTGGTGGACAGAATGTTGTCTTCCACCACAATACTAAGTTTGCGATCTGAGATTTCGTGTTTCATGGGTAATGTTCCTGTTTCCGATATCCGAATGAGGTTTCTGTTTATTCTCCTTTAATCTCAAGTTTGAGAACTTCCTTTAAATTCAAAATGATGAGCAACTGATCCTCCAATCTCACCACTCCTCTGATAAATCTTTTATCCACTTTGCTGTCTTGCGTAGGCGTTTTGATAATCTCCGAGGTTTCGATATCCTGGACATCTCCGATGCGATCAACGTAAAGCCCTATTTTATCAGCGATCGTACTATCTTCGAGATCCACGGAGGTCTCATTCGACTCTAACTCATTGAGAGTTTTCAAAACAATGCAGTTCGCCTGATCAGAATCTTCAACATCATCAAAATCCAGTCGTTTCGCGAGATCCATGACTGTCACAACCTGACCCCGAAGATTCAGAACCCCCTTAATATAGTCGGGAACTTTGGATACACGGGTGATATCCAGATTCTGATTGATTTCCCTCACTAGGAGAATCGAAATTCCAAATAAATGCTGACCCAGATAAAAGGTCATATACTGCTGTTGGCTATTATCCTGTTCCTGGTTCACATCAACTGAGACTTCTGGTTATTCACTATGCTTCTACGTTCAACGCGCATCTTACATAGTGCTATCGTCTGAATATGATGTGAGTTTAGACTTTGTTTTGGTATTTTTTTACAACACCTCTAATTTAGCCAATTCGAACACTTTAGAACCGAATCTAGTACCAAAACAAACCAGCAGAAATCACTCAGCTGGTTCCTCATCAAACAATCTGAAAGTGATCCAACTACTCGAGTAAACGGTATTCGCCGGGAACAGAAACTACATGATGATTTTGACTCAATCGAGTCGATTTGACCTTAAAATGAAGAGCCGCTGAAATCCCGCACAAATGGGTGTGTTCCAGATAATTGCCTTCTGATGCGCCAAACAGGACTGAATATTCGCCATTCCGCAAATAGGGTAAAGTCGTCGTGAATACAAAATGCTTGCGATCACCCTCCTCAACTATCCGGTCCACGGGCTCAATAAAACATGAATTGATTCCAAATATCAAATTTCCTTTAGAATCATAAAAATCACAGCAAATAATAAGATCTTCGATTCTTTTGTAAGCCTGTAATTCAAGGAAGATTTCAAGTGTTTCTCCTCCTTCCAAAAGATGAATAGATCCATCTTTTTCAGGAACGAATAAGCTAGACCTCAAAAACCGAACACCTCCATTTCCATCCCATTCCAAGGAAGTTAGATCCTCCCAAATCATGTTTTTTGGGAAATCTGCTCGATCCAAAGGAGTTAAAGACGCGACATCTGAGCCACTAAAACTTACGGAATTTGTCTTTGTTTCTTCTTCAGACTCCTCCTCTTCTTCCAAATCATCTTCATCACTTTTGTTAAACTCACCATAGTGCATGAAATTGGTATATTCCAAAGCGATCTTTTTGGGATCACCTCTCCGGATCACCTGACCGTCGTGAATCCAGATCACTTCCTTACAGAAATTCACGATACTTCCCAAATCGTGAGACACAAACAGCAGAGTAGTATCGTTCTCAATCAATTCCTTCATCCGTCGAATACACTTCATCGTGAATCGAATGTCTCCGACGGCCAACGCCTCATCCACGATCAGAATGTCCGGATCTACTTCTGCTTGAACCGCAAACGCCAACCGAACCCTCATTCCGCTGGAGTAGGTTTTAATCGGTTGATCCATGAAATCGCCTATGTTGGCGAATTCTGCGATGCGCTCAAAACGCTCATCAAGATCCTTTTTGCTCAGGCCGAGAATGGCGCCGTTGAGATAAACATTCTCCCTTCCTGTAAATTCGTCGTTGAACCCCGCACCCAGTTCCAGCAATGCTGCAACACGCCCCTCAGTCTTCACCATTCCGGAGGTAGGCGTGAGAGTTCCAGCGATCATCTGCAAAAGGGTGCTCTTCCCAGAACCGTTACGTCCAATGATTCCTATACTATCCCCCTGCCGGAGTTCAAAACTCACGTCGTGGAGCGCACAAAAATCGTGATAGTAACGATGCTCATTGAAGATTCTTCCAGCAGCCGGTTTGACTTCATCTCTCTTTCTGAAGGGATTGATTATACTCCGACCAATATCCATCAGCGGAGCCTTCAACCTAGCCGAAGGGTCTTTCCAAATCCGATACGACTTAGTCAAGTTCTCTACCGATACCGCTATTCTTTTTTCCTCCATTTACGAAATATCTATTAGTTTGCGCGTGTAACGTCTAATCCTTGGATGATCACCAAATTTCTCCCCAAACTCCTGAACCACTTGGTTGGGAACATCATCATCTACCAAGATGATCTCAGGTCGGCTCCCCTGCCATTCATTTAACCACTCTTCAGAGCTCTTGATCTGGATGCCTCGTGGTGCATTTTGAATTCCTAGCTCCAGTGAACGAACAATACCCTTCACCTTGTATTTTCCCCAAATTTCCTTATCCGAAAGGACTTCGTCCAGAAAGAATTTGGTTTCCTTCGTTGTTCCATAAATAAGCAACGGAATCTGGCCATCGGGAGACTGCTGCATCCTTAATCTCAGGAGTATTTCATCCATGAAACGGAAACTGAATCTCGAGCCGCAAAGTGCTATAAAATAGACAATCCCGAATATGACGTAAGCTCCCCTGGAGTAACCTATTCCAAACGACGAGAACAAAGTCGCAGTGGCAATGCTTAATATGGTTCCAACACAGGCAACCGTAGCAAAATTAAAAACGTCCTGAAACACTGCAGATCTCCAGCTAAACTCATAAATCCGAAACAGGAAGTTAACTGCAAGGCAGCACATCACGACCACAGGTATCGCCTCTAGCATCGCAAGCGTCAGTGATTCATCGGGTCGGAAATCAAATCTAAGCAGATAAGAGAGATAAAAGGACGCACCGATTAGCACTACATCAACCACCATCTTCAAGAGAGGAACTCTGTAGGTGATCGAAGTCACCAATTGCTGCCAACCTTCTTTTTTGATAGGTGCCACCTGAATCCGAACACTCGCGAGATAAACTGCGATCATCAACATCCCGATAAAAACGATAGCAAAAATCAGGTAGCCGAACCCCGGGTACAATGTCATGAACACAGCAACTGACACACATACCGCAGAGACCAGATAAAGGATCTTTAACGTTTGCCAGTGGGTTAAACCGGATTCAGCCAGGCGATGGGTCGAATGATCCTTACCTCCGACCGACGGGCTTTGTCCTCTCATCAAACGAGTCACGGTGACTAATGATGTGTCCAGGATCGGAATCGCCGCCAGGGTGATCGAAGCGAAAAGCCTCAAAATATTGTCTGATATCGACTCGGCCTCCGCGGGAATCAGGTAACCGTTCAACTCAGATGGAACACTGATTGCTGCGAAAACAAACCCTATCAACAAGCTCCCCGAATCACCCATAAAAATTCTGGCAGGTGGTTTATTGAGCAACCAAAAACCAAATACTGAGAAACAAAGAACTCCGCCAACATAAACCGACTGAGGGATGCTCTCATAATCTCCAAATATCCCCATCAGACAGACGCCTATCGAGCCAATAATGACGATTCCTGAGCTAACACCGTCCATATTGTCCAGCAGGTTCACTGCGTTGATAATCCCCACAAACCACAAATAACTCACGAGAATATCAAGCCAATGAAGCGAGCTAAACCGATACTCCAGACCGAGTAATATCACCAGCGAAACGGCGATGAGTTGCCCCAACAACTTAACACCCGGTTGAAGGTGATAAATATCGTCCAGCAAACCAACGACGAAAATCAAAGTC
>JAKSBQ010000446.1 GCA_022361075.1 Opitutales bacterium
CTTTGATAAGGCCCGCCTGGTGGACAACTACCGGTGCTTCAGGGCCGCGTTGCCGACCGTCGCCATCCACTACGCGGTAAAATGCCTGTCCGACAGTAGCGTATTGAATACCTTGCTGGCACAGGGCAGCCACTTCGAAATTGCCTCTACCCGGGAGCTGGACCTGCTGTTGGCACAGGGTGTCAAGCCACAACACATTCTTTATTCCAATCCGATCAAGTCCCCCGCCGCTATCCGTTACGCCGCTGATCGCGGCGTGCAGTGGTACGCCGTTGACAGCACTGATGAATTATTAAAGATCGCCGCCATAACCCCGGATGCCCGCTGTTATTTGCGTATTCACACCAGCAATGACGGCGCGATGTGGCCGCTCGAAGAAAAATTCGGCGCCCGTCGGCGCGAAATCGACGCCATTTTAAGCACCGCCGCGGAACACCGAGTGCAACTGGTCGGCGTCACTTTCCATGTCGGCTCTCAGTGCTTGAACCCGGACAACTGGCGCAGGGGTATCAGAACGGCGCGCGCTGTGTTCGAGGCGATGAAGGCACTCGGCATCACTGCGCAACTGCTCAATATCGGCGGCGGCTTCCCGGCCGCCATCGGCAGTGATGTGCCGACGATTGAAACCATCGCTGCGGTCATCAATGAAGAGCTGGCGGCGCTGGATCCGCAGCTGAAGGTGGTCGCCGAGCCGGGCCGCTACCTGGTGGCATCGGCGGGCTGCCTGGTGTGTCGGGTTATCGGCACCGCGGTGCGCTCGGGCCAGCGCTGGCTTTATCTGGATACCGGTACCTATGGTGGTTTAATGGAAATGGCGGAGGGCTTTCGCTACCCGATGATCACCGAGCGGCGCGGCGCGGTCGCCGACTGGACGGTGGCGGGTCCCACCTGCGATGCCGTTGACATCTGCAGCAAGCAAGTGTCGTTGCCGGTGGATCTGCAGAGCGATGACTTTGTCTATATCGTCTACGCCGGTGCCTATACTATTACCAGCGCGTCCACCTTCAACGGCTTTGCCAAGCCCAGGCTGATTGCCTTCGATTCGAGATCCGGCTGATCCGCGTAGGGTGGATTACAATCCACCACCAACACCGGCAGCCGTTAATACACCGGCAACGCAATATGCTCAAACAACTCATCGAGCTCCTGCTTGGAATGGCGCTGGTACGCCTCCTCGACAATGTCCTTGGTCAGGTGCGGAGCGAATAACTCGATAAACTCAAACATAAAGCCGCGCAAAAACGTACCGCGCCTAAAGCCGATTTTAGTAATACTGGATTCGAACAGATGGCTGGCATCCAGCGCCACCAGGTCACCGTCGAGCTCCTCGTTGTATGCCATTTTGGCCACAATGCCGATCCCCAGCCCGAGGCGCACATAGGTTTTGATGACATCGGCATCGGCGGCGGTAAACACCACTTTCGGGGCCAGGCCCTTTTCGATAAATGCCTCATCGAGCTTGGAGCGCCCGGTAAAGCCGAACACATAAGTGACAATGGGGTGCGCGGCGATATCCTCCAACGTCAGCGCCGACTTTTGTGTCAGCGCGTGGCCCTTCGGCACGACAATGGCCCGATCCCATTTGTAGCACGGCATCATAATCAGATCA
>JAKSBQ010000352.1 GCA_022361075.1 Opitutales bacterium
TTCAAAACACCCTTTACGAAAACCATCATCAACTTAGCTCCGGGCGACCTTAGAAAAGAAGGACCCTCCTTCGACTTGCCCATCGCTCTTGGAATACTCGCTGCAACAGATCAACTCAAGAAACAGCCACCCGCCAACTGGATGGTTGCCGGTGAACTCAGCTTATCTGGCGAAATGAGACCCATCAAAGGTGCTCTACCGATGGCAATCCTGGCCAAAAAGACCGGTAAAGATGTACTGCTGCTGCCCCCTCACTCCGCTGAAGAAGCTTCCATCGTAGAGGGAGTATCGGTGTATAGAGTCAATAGTCTCTCACACGCCTGCAAATTGATAAACGAAGAAGTCATGGACGAACCGTTGGTGAGTAATTTTGGAGAAATGGCAGAGAACCTAGCAAATAGCGGACTAGACTTCGAGGACATCAAAGGTCAGACCGCTGCTAAAAGGGCTATCGAAATCGCGGTAGCGGGAAATCATAACCTGCTCATGATAGGCCCCCCGGGTTCAGGAAAGTCCATGATCGCCAAACGTATCCCGAGCATCATGCCTCCACCAAGTCTGGACGAGTATTTGGAGATACTGAGCATCCACTCCAGCGCAGGTCTGACGATTGGAAATGAGATATCGGAAATCTGCAGACCTGTGCGCAGTCCACACCAAACTATAAGTGATGTCGGTTTGTTAGGCGGAGGCACCATTCCAGGCCCAGGAGAGATTTCTTTAGCCCACCACGGCGTGCTATTTCTGGACGAACTACCCGAGTTTAAAAGATCCACACTCGAAGTTCTTCGACAGCCTCTGGAAGACGGTGTAGTTACAATATCGAGAAGTAGAGGAAAAGTCGCATTACCGTGTTCCTTCATGCTCGTCGCGGCTATGAACCCCACGCCGTGTGGTGGAGACGGAAAAACTCAGCCCATTCGCTCCACGCCCGTGCAGATTCAAAAATATCGGTCAAAGATTAGCGGTCCTCTGCTCGACCGTATCGACATTCACATTGACGTTCCCAGTCTCACGATTAAAGAGCTGCAGCACGCTCGTCCTGGCGAAAGCTCTGCCTCAATACAGGAAAGAATTATTCGTACAAGAAAAACTCAGTCCGAAAGATTCCGAAACAATAGCATATTCAACAACGCCGGGATGGGACAAAAAGAGATCAAGCAATTTTGCAAACTGCGGGATAACGACTCGGGACTTCTTGAGCATGCAATGCAAGAACTTCATCTATCCGCCCGAGCGTATGATCGCATCCTGCGCGTTGCCCGAACAATTGCTGATTTGGCCGAATCACTCAACATCGAAAGTGACCACTTAATGGAGGCCATCCAGTATCGAAGTTTGGATCGTTCCCTATTTTATTAGATAGCGCATTCCCAAAATGGGGGTGTATCAGTATACGAAAAATTTCTTCCGTTGTATTTTTCCAAAAATCACTTACACCTTGCAGCAAAAATCATTCTTGGAGCTATGAAAGCAATCAAAGTTATCAGTTCAATCCTTCTAATAGCGTTGGCTAGCGTTGCTTTCGCTCAAAATCACTCCGCTCCGTTAACATTACCGAACGGACAAGAATTAGCGGCAGGGGTTACTATCGTGAGAGAAGGGAATGTGATCCAATACCAAGATGCTGACGGAAACGTTATAGCCGAGATCACAATCGAAACCGTAGATGGTGTGAAAATTATCGTTATCATGCAGAGGTCCGGAGACGATTGGACTAGATCCACTGCTCAGGGAACATTGGATACAGTTGATTCTGATGATTTCAGCACACCTGAAGTAGATTCCACTTATAAACCTTCGCCCGCAATTGCTCCTCCTGTCGAAGGGCAATCCCAACCCTTAGACCCAATCGATCCAAATCAAGAAATTCCACATAATAATCGGCCCCCTGTTGTGTGAATAAGCGCCTTATCCAACTTCCACTGCACACAAAAAAAGCTCCGGAACGTTCCGAAGCTTTGGGATTTTTTAAAAGGGAGCAAGTTCTGCCTCAAGCTTCAGCAAGCGCCTCTTCAACAGTGTTGTAGATCTTCCAGCTTTTGGACTCCTCAAAGGCCTTACACTCCTGCTCAATCTTTGCATTTCCGATGATGGAATACTTAAGCGTCAGTTCGTGACAGTTTTTCATTGCATCCAGAAGTAGCTTGATGACGTTCATGTTGAGAACTTCGAGCTCGTGAACATCAAAAATCACCTTCTTCAATCCGGAATCCACCGCATTCGAAATCTTGTCGATCAAGAAGCCATTCACTTCATTAATAGAGTGGGTCGTTGGATTCGATGGAAGCATGATCTTCAGGTAATCAGACTCTGTCTGGAAGTATTTTTCAGAAGTATCAAGATTCGCCGCATTTGCGATCTTAGTTTCGACCTCATGAAAATCGATCGGCTTCGTTATGATATTTGTAAATCCCGTCTCCTGCGCCCTCGATTGCTCGTGTGTATCTGTTTTTACGATTAAAGCAAAAATGGGCGTGTATTTGTTCCGCGGATTCGATCGCAGAATTCTAAAAAGTTCGATCCCTTGGTCCCTCGGAAGTGAAAGACTGATGATAATGATGTCCTGCTGAGTCTCCTGCGCCGCATCAATCGCTTCACCAGTCGAGGTCACACAGTTGATTGTCCAATTATCGTGGGTTAACCCACCTTTAAACTGCTCCTCAATCGCAGGTTTATCTTCAACCAGCAAGATGTTGAGGGGATCAGTGAGTTTCTTACGCTTCTCCTGTTGTTCAGATATTGGACGCAAGTCGATGACACGCCCTACTTTTTCGACAAGAGTATCTTCACTAAAAGGCTTTACAATGTAGTCGCGAATACCGATTTTCGCGATCTTCAAGACCGTTTCTTTTCCTGCTTCCGCGGTGAGCATGATCACAGGAATGTGTTTAAGGGATGCATCTGCTTTCAGCTTGGTAAGCATTTCGATACCATCCATGACCGGCATAGTGATATCCAAAAGGATGATATCCGGTGATTCTCTGCTTGCAGCTGCTAACCCTTCAACTCCATTGGTGGCTTCTGGTATTTCAATATCAAAATCCTTGAAGGCCTTCTTGATAATCATTCGAACAGCCTTGGAATCATCAATTGTTAGGAGTTTTTTGCTCATCGGTTCTTAAAATAGGTAGAGGGTTTAATTATTCTCCTTTTCGAATAAACAGGTCGGCTACGAAACTACTGCCTTCGCTGTCAAAATAGAAAGTTTCACGTTGAGATTGAGACGTCGATTCCACGGTAAACGACGTTCCTCTCAAAATAGATGGAATGGTTAACTGACAACTGTAGCCTTTATGACTCAATTGATTTTTAAACCCCCCGACCGTCATGTTAGCCAACTCTCCCAGTGCGTCATTGATCGTCTCGTGGTCGTTGTCATCAACTTCGTCCATTCCTAGAAGCTGCATGGTCAAGTTTTTCGCAAGTGAAATGTCCATGCAGAGGTAAACCATCCCGAAAATCTTACCACTGAACCCAATGTTCGCAGCGATCATTTCGGAATCTGCATTATAAGCTGGAGTCACATGCTCTTCGGTGGGCATGGAGGATTCGTGCTTATCGAGATCAACTTCAAGGCTGAGCATTGTGCTGAAAACATCCTGCACGGACGACATCATCATTCCGACGAGCTCTTCCTCTGGAATATCTATTAATTTTGACATAATCTTCTAGGACTAAGGATTGCTAAATTATTTGGAACCAGGCTCGGGAACATCCAGTCCATCGATCCGGTATTGGTTAATCTTGTTACGAAGGGTGCGAATGCTAATATCCAATAACTCGGCAGCATGAGTGCGGTTGCCTTCCGTTTTTTCCAGAACTCTGAGGATGTGATTGCGCTCCACTTCTTCCAGTCTGGTATCATCACTAATTGAATCAGATGAATCCTCTATTGCATGTTCACCTGGTTCGATCACAGCCGTAGAAGCAGACGGTTGACTAGTCATGCGAATCAAACCCAAGTTTGATGGGGCTATATAACTATTGGTATCGCTTAGTATCACAGCTCGTTCGACGGTGTTCTGAAGTTCTCGGACATTTCCCGGCCAATCGTGGCCTACTAAAGCTTCTACGGCAGATTTTGAGTATCCTTTAACCTTATGCCCATGTTTTCTTGAAAAAATCTGCAAAAACTTCTCGGCCAACAACATGATGTCATCTTTACGCTCTCTGAGGGCAGGCACATGGATGGGAAAAACGTTCAATCGATAGAACAAATCTTGCCTGAAATTTCCGTCCGCAACCTCCTTCATCAGGTCTCGATTTGTAGTCGCAATGACCCTCACATTCACTCGAATAGTCTTGTTGCCACCCACTCGTTCGAATTCTTTTTCCTGAAGCACACGGAGAAGCTTTGCCTGGAGTTGTGGGGAGATCTCACTGATCTCGTCCAAAAGGATGGTACCGTTGTTTGCTAACTCGAAACGCCCTTCTCTCCTTTGGGTCGCACCTGTAAACGAACCCTTTTCATGTCCGAAAAACTCACTTTCGATCAAGTTTTCAGAGATGGCTGCACAGTTTACACGAATGAAAGGATTTGCTGCTAATGAACTCAGACGGTGAATCTCGTTCGCAACCATTTCTTTCCCTGTCCCATTCTCTCCTGTGACGAGAACCGTTGCTTCCGTGGCAGCGACCTTGCGAATCACATTCTTGAGTTCCTTCATTTTGGGGCAGTTCCCGATGATTTCACTCTTGGATACCGCCTCAGAGTTAAAAAACCTACTTACCTTTACCAACTGGCTGTAGGATTCTGCCTTCTTAAGAATCACCTCAATTTGCTCTTGGGAGAAAGGTTTGATCACGTAGTCAAAAGCCCCAAGCCTCATGCAATGTACGGCAGACTCAATCGAACCGTAACCAGTCATCATAACGACCATAGGCTTCTCCGGGTCTTCCGCAATTCTCTCCAATAATTCAGTTCCGTCGCCATCGGGAAGTCTCACGTCTAACAAAATCAGGTCAAACTGATCCTTCGCCATATAGGCTTCACATTCCGCTATGGTCGAAGCGCTGGCCACCGCATATCGCTTGTTCCGCAATTGCTGCTCAAGCGACTTCCGGATAATCATTTCATCGTCTACGACTATAATTTTGTCAAAAGCCATGGATGGTAGTTATCCGATAAATTACGGATTATCATAGAATTGTGTATTTTTTTAACGACAAATCGCGACTTTGTCACTATCCTTCAGTCAGAATCGCAACCATACACTATTGTTATTGATTATCAATCAATTAGTTATCGACCCATCTAAGCAAACCGAAGTGAAAGTCACACCTGTAAATTTTGCGTCCTACATTGAATCCGACCTAATCAACTTCTGGAAAGATCGCGTCGATGCGAAGGACGGTGTTTTGGAGGCCACTCGCAGCCATAACTTCAAGATTTCTAAAACTGCTTTATCTGTAATCCAGACTTCTGGTGATATGGTGAAGACCCATTGCCTGATTGATCTTGTAGATATTCCTCAAAAAGAAGATTACCCTGCCCTCAATTGTTTGTTACACGTACCGAACATGAGCGCTCCGAAACAACTATTGATGATCTTTAAACAGGGTGAGGAGGCGTCGTTTTGGACCCGAAAAATTCTCAAATCTTTAGAAGGTCTTCTCGCAAATGTAGTGGTCGAACAAGACACGATTGAGGTCGAAGACAACGCTGAGGAA
>JAKSBQ010000192.1 GCA_022361075.1 Opitutales bacterium
GGAGGTTTGCCGATTGAGCTCAAAACCATCAACGGGTTCATGTATCTCAGGCGCCACAATAATCATCACAGCATGTAGTTAGTCTCTCCTTAGCGAAGCCCGGTTTCACAAAAAGCCGGGCTTTCTTTTGGGCTGGGCGTTCGACCCAACTCCACTGCTCCCCCTATCTCCATTACATATCCTAAAACGCCAAAGCTGCTTCGGCTTGAAGTCTGATTCCTATCGCTAAAGCCTCTTCATTAAAGTTGTAAGTTGGCGTGTGGAGGTGAGGCCAATCAGCGGCTTCCGGGTCTTTTACCCCCAATACCCAAAAACACGAAGGAACCTTTTGCGCATAAAATGCAAAATCCTCGGCTCCCATGGTGGGTTGTGCATCAACAAGTGCAGATTCACCCATCGTATCGGAGGCGACGGATTTCCAGAACGCGACGAGTGCTTCATCATTATTCAGAACCGGGTAAGCTTCCTTACGGATGACGACATTTGCAGATGCTCCATAAGCGGCAGCAACGGTCTCCGTCATCTCAACGATTCGCTTCAGCATCTCAGCACGATGATCCTCAGAGAAACACCTTAAAGTTCCCTTCATGGTCAACTGCTCAGGGATCACGTTGTAGGTACTTCCGCCCTTGATCTCGCAAATGGAAAGCACTGAAGGTGCCAGGGGATCCGTAGTGCGGGAGACAAGCGTTTGTAGAGCCTGAACGATCGCAGCTGCTGCTGGCATCGGGTCAAGCGTAAGGTGTGGATAAGCTGCATGGCCACCTTTTCCCTGAATTCTGATATCAAAAATATTGGTGCTGGCGAAAAAAGCACCTTCCTTGGTACCGACTTTGCCGAGCTCGATTGTCGGCCAACCGTGTAGTCCAAACATGGCGTCCACTTTCGGGTTCTGAAGTACGCCGTGATCGACCAGCTTCTGGGCTCCGGCTCCCCCCTCCTCTGCAGGTTGAAAGACGAACTTCACTGGTCCCTTCAACTGATCGCTACATCGGGCAAGCACTCGAAGCAATCCCGCGAGAATCGCACTGTGGCCGTCATGTCCACAAGCATGCATGCGGCCTTCGTTTTGTGAGGCATAGGGGAGTCCAGTCTCTTCCTTAATCGGGAGCGCATCCATGTCTGCCCGGAAAGCCACGCATCTTCCTGTTTTCTCCCGGCCGAGGGTTGCAACAATGCCTGTCCCCGCAATACCTGACTCAATTTCAACTCCCGGAACATCCTTGATGAAATCGATCAGCGTCCTCGACGTTTCGAACTCCTGATACGCGAGTTCAGGAATCTGGTGAAGTCTCCTTCGCAATTGGATCACTTCCTCGATTTCGGCAGCGATAAACGATTCGAGCTGATTATCTTTTTCCTGACTCATTTCTTCGAAATAAAGAAACAGATCGAGTAATAACTCAAACTGCAAAATCCGAATCCCAGCCGGTGACCTCACTTAAAACTCGTTTCTGTTCTGTGTGATAAGAAGGTGCATTGTCCACAAAAGAACATTTCCAATTGTAATAACCCTGACAGCTCCAATCGTAATACACTTTTCAATTAGACAAAAATGTATTCACTTAACGTATACTCGTATGATGAATAAGCGGTTTTTCAGATCACCTCTATTGATTTGGTCGGTGTTTGCCTATTTCTTCTATTGTACTGCCTCTTTTGCAGTCGAAAAACCAAACACAATGGCTACTCCTGACATGGAGAAGCTGATTGAGGAGGCTCAAATAGACCAGCTCTGGACCACTCAGCAGAAGATCAATCACCTGCTCGATGCCCTTTTTGGAGAAAACGGAGACGAATTTTCATACGTCCCAAGGTTGACTCTCAATGCTGCACAAGCTTTTGAGCAACGGCAGGGTAACTGCTTAACCTTCGCCATTCTCTTCGTCACTTTAGCGAGAAATGCCGGATTGGATGCCCACTTTAACGAGGTCGACTTCGCACCCTCATGGGCCCAAGACGGTGAGGTGTTTGTAGAGTCCGGGCATGTCAACATAGTCGTCCATGGTGAGACTCAAGATTATGTCATCGAATGGCTAGACTTCTACATGGACGCAGGTGGACAAATTGCGAATCCGATTAGCGATGAGAGAGCCTTTGCACACTACTATAACAACTTCGCAAGCCGGGCACTTGGAGAGTCCGAATTGTCGGAATCAAGACAACTTCTCGATCTCGCTATTGAGATGGATCCCAGCAATGCTAATGTGTTACAAAATGATGGCATCTACTGGCTCAAGGTTGGGGACATGAAGCGTGCGGAAAAGTCTTTGATCGAGGCAAGTCGTCTCGCGAAAAAGAACTCTTCAATCCACTACCTTCTCGCTGAATTTTACCGCAAGACTGAAAATCCGAAGAAGGCTGTTTCTCATGAAAAGAAGGCCAAACGGAATGCTCATCTCAATCCATTTCACCTCCACAAACTTGCTCTTGAAGCGAAGGAAAAAGAAGACTATCGCCAATCGATCAAACTTTTGAAGAAGGCAATTCACCTCATGCCCACTTATCGCAAACTTCGTTACGATCTTGCAAAGTGCTACGTGGCCTCAGGAAGCGCCAGAGACCTCGAACACGCAATGGAAAAAGCCATGCAGATCTCCAGAGTAGCGGATCAAAGCTGGATCGATTCTCGAAGAGGCAGTGTTTCATCGTAATGTCACTCACCTAACAAATTGAACAGTTCACAGAATTTTATTTGTGAAACATCGACATGTTTTTACGTTAACCACACACTGGGTGATAAGCTCGAAACTAATCATTATCAAGTAAGGGAAAACTCATGAACCGAAGAGATTTTATCAAGGCCTCTACCTCTACCGCCGTTGGATCCACCCTCATTGCAAGCGCAAGCGCGGCCCCATCGAATAAGGACTCAAAACTCGCCAAAAAAACACAGTTTCGGGAAAACAAAGCTCCTGAGAGACGCAACGATCATCCAGATATGAAATACCGTCAGTTGGGTGCAACTGGCATGATGGTATCAGAGTTGGTACTTGGTGGAATTCCTTTGAGAAGAGACAATCATGAACTTATCGATCTGGCACTCGATAGAGGTATCAACTACATCGATAGCGCATCAGGATACGGCAGGGATTCTGAAAGTGAGAAAGCCATTGGTCAGTATTTCAAAAACAACGAGGGAAGTCGCGGTCGTATCTTCCTCACCACGAAGATCTCTGGTTTTTCTGGATTTCGCTACCGCAAGTATCGTGATTTTTTTACAGGACTGCCTGAAGATAAAAAACAGCGCGTCAATAAACGAGCTGATGAAATAACACGTGAAAGGGGAATCAGCCAACCAGGTGTCTTCTTTAAATATTTCCCGGGACACGAAAATGAACTGGTAAGAGACTATCGGATCCTTGCGATAAAGGAATTGTATGGCGCTGATAAAGTTGAAGGTGTCGGAGGTTTCCGGAAAATGATGTTCGATTCTTTGGAAGGCAGTCTGATGAGGACTGGTGTTGATGAATTTGATGTGTTATTTTGCCCACACGGCGCTGCATCATTGGAAGCAATCCAAGAACCTGAAATGCTGGAAGTGCTTCGTGAAATGAAAAAACAGGGTAAAATCCGCTTTGCGGCAGTGAGCACTCACACCTGCTACGATCACATCACCAGAGCAGCAATCGATGAGAAAACCTACGACCTCGTCATGGCTACCTACAACATCATCAATCACAACGGGATGGACGCCATTCTCTCGGAAGCTCACTCAAAAGGTTTGGGCTTTGTCGCGATGAAAGCAGCCGCAGCCGTGCGCACTCATTTTGACGATCTCAAGCCCCTACCTGCGTGGCGTGAGGAAAAACTACAGGCGATGGTTCCAGGTGAGCAGTCCGCCGTCATAAAAGCCTACCAATTCGTGCTTTCAAACCCACACGTCTCAGCAGTCATCACCAACTCATGGAACACCGACATGTTGACCGAGAATCTTCAATGCATCGGTAACACGGTTGAAAAAGGCAGAGTGTAGGGAGTAAGAGTGTTTAACTTCACTCACCCCAATTAAAAAGATTGTAGTTCAGCGCAGAAGTCTGTTCATGATGGATCTTTTGCCATGCTATCCATCAATCGAAAGGAGTGGACCGCAGTTGTCGGATTCATGTCGGTCGGCCTCGTCATAGGGTACCTTGGCCCAGTGTTAAACATCGCTGCTGAGGAACTCCAATTTGATGCGGATCGAATCGGATTACTCATGTCTGCTTACTTCGGAGCGTCCATGCCTGCGATGGCGATGGGTTTGATTCCCTGGATCCAAATCGGGCGTTCCATAGCGCTTACCATTGGTGCGATTATGATCCTCATTGCTTGCGTGCTTGGATGGATGTCTACCTCCTTCCCTCTTCTGATCAGCTCCACCCTAACGATGGGATTCGGGCTTGGACTCTACCAGATCGGAGTGAACACCTACGCTCTCGATGGAGTAGCCGAAATGCCAGAAAAGAAGCAGGCTGGCAGGCTCACATATCTGCAATTTTATTTCGGGATCGGCGCCATCCTATCACCGCTTCTCGTCTCGTTGGCTGTTGATGTTTTAGATAACTGGAGACTCATCTATCCGATGCTCGCCCTTGGAGGAGTCTTACCGTTGACCATCATCAACGCGATGAAACTCACACCTGCAAAGGCTCCCGCAGGTTCAGAACATTCAGGTAAAAGACTGTCGCTCAAGCTCAGTGCTGCCATCTGGTTCATGCTTGTTGCAGGTGCCGTCTACGCAACACTTGAAGGCTTAACTTTTACCTGGCTGCCCTATTTTTGGGATCAATCCTACAGCTCTCCGTTCGTTACAGGTTCTTTTACAGTATCACTCTTTTGGGTATTCTTCTCGATCTCACGAATACTGGCTCAGCTCATCATCGACCATTTTCCACCCAAGACTACCGTTCTAATCGGAGGAGGCCTCATTGGCGCAACCCTTGCTACATGGGTAATTGCCGGAAACTCTCAGTGGGCATCAATCGTGTGCATCGTACTTTTGGCAACAGTCTACGCGTGCATGTTCCCCACTATTTTTCTGGTCTTCAAACAAATGCTTCCAGGAGATGCATCCGAAGTCACCGCACTCTACTTTGTCTTCATGACCGTAGTCGTTTCAGTAACATCCTACTCAATCGGATATCTTGTCGACTGGTTTGGGATAAGGTCAATTCCAGTGATTTTGCTAATCATGACATTCATCTATCTTGCATTTTTTAAGCTATCGATCTCTCGACATCGAAAGGTTACTGGTTAGTTTTCGACTATGTCTTCGAGCTCATCAATGCCAGTGTCAATCGTCGTATTTGGTGTTTCTGGCTGCGGAAAATCAACGGTTGGGCAGTTGATCGCTGATCGAATGAAAATTCCATTCTTCGACGCAGACGATTTCCACCCCGATTCAAGTGTAGTCAAAATGAAATCGGGCATCGCGCTAAGCGACCAGGACCGAAAGCCGTGGCTCGAGAGGCTAAGTGAATTGCTGAAAGAAAATCCTGATGGATCAGTGCTCGCGTGTTCCGCACTTAAAAATGCTTACCGAGAGATTCTGCGTGGCTGCGACCTCGAGATCAGGTTTGTGCATTTATCAGGCGAGTTTGATCTCATTCTCAAACGCATGGCGGCCCGAGATCATTTCATGCCAACATCTTTGCTCGAGAATCAGTTTTCAACTTTGGAACCCGAGCCTGAAGCATTCGAAATTTCGATTGAAAACACTCCAGAGACCATAGTGGATAGGGTTATGCAGTGGTTGAAAACAGAGTAAATTTGCCATTCAATTCCAGACCCATAATCTAGGACCCATGAGCTTCCCCACGACCGATGATCTGATCAAAGCCATTCTAGATGCGCGTAAACGTGTCTACGAAGTAGCATCCTCAACACCACTGGAACGAATGGAACTCGAGAAGGAAGGCGCTCAACTCTATCTCAAGAGGGAAGATCTGTCTCCGATCCATGCTTACAAATGGAGAGGTTCATACAACCGTATGTATCTGCTATCTCAGGAGGAAAGGAACAAGGGAGTCGTTTGCGCTTCCGCAGGTAACCACGCTCAGGGAGTCGCGCTCGCAGCCCAAAAGCTGAACACCCATGCGTCGATTTACATGCCCCGATCCACGCCACAAATGAAGATTTCGTCGGTGGAGCGAATCGGTGGTGACGCGATCACCATCC
>JAKSBQ010000225.1 GCA_022361075.1 Opitutales bacterium
AATTTCTTTAATCATTTGCGGTATCTTGCTTCTAGGTACTGTGGCATCCTCCGACAACTTTGTAGGCTTGAGCATACCACATGCTCCTGAAATTGACCTGCGAGCCTGCCAGAGCTTATCTATTTCTTGTTTTGTACTGGCAACCTTAACATTTCTACTGGCTAGGTTACATATTTTTGCCACCTCTGCCGATTGTCTTTTAACCTCTAATTCTGCTCCGTCTACCTCAATTAAAAGAAGCGCTGCGGCGTCAGTGGGCAAGCCGGTGTGGAGATAATTTTCAACTGCTCTTATTGTCTCCTGATCTATTATCTCTAAGGTGGTTGGAATTATTCCCGCCCTTATTATAGCACTGACAGTTTCTCCGGCATGCTCTAAGTTATCAAAGGCTGCTAATACTGTTTCTTGATACTGGGGAGGAAGAATAAGCTTTACAGCAATTTTGGTGATGATCCCTAACGTCCCTTCTGAAGCTGTAAATAACATGGTATAATCAAAGTCCTCTGTCTCCCCGTCCACTGAATTATTGATCTTAATTATATCACCTTGGGGAAGTACTACTTCTAATCCGAGAACATAATCCTTGGTTACCCCATATTTTACTCCTCGCGGACCACCTGCACCTTCCGCCACATTTCCGCCTAGCGTAGATATTTTCTTGCTGGCAGGATCAGGAGGGTATAAAAGTCCCTTTTCTTCGACTGCTGTTTGCAAGTCTTCGGTAATTACCCCCGGCTCAACTAAAGCACTTCGATTCTGAACATCTATTTTTAATATTTTATTAAGCCTGGTCAGTACAAGACTTATACCCCCATTTATTGGCACACTGCCTCCAGAAAGACCTGTACCTGCACCTCTTGGTGTAACAGGTATTTTATATTGATTAGCCAGCTTTAGTATTTTAGCTACTTCTTCTGTAGTACCCGGTTTAACTATGACATCAGGCAGGGAATCCTTAAAAGTTGCATCATAAGCATAACAGATCCTGTCCTCATATTCAGCTGAGATATTTTCTCTTCCAACGATTTCCAAAAGTTCTTTTCCAATAATCTTATCCATTACCAGCCCTCCCCCGGTAAGCAAGGTCTACAAGCTGAATGGTATGCCATACTTTAATTGAACTGTTGGCCTGGCTCAACCCATCCGACAACTGCATCATGCAAGCCGGGCAACCTGTTAAGACTAGATCTGCTCCTGTATTTATGATATTTTTAACCTTTTGAACATTGATCTTCTGGGCAGTATCATAGTGGGCAATATTATATGACCCTCCTGACCCACAGCACTGGTCTGCATTCTGCAGCTCAACATATTGAATGCCCGGAATAGATTTAAT
>JAKSBQ010000194.1 GCA_022361075.1 Opitutales bacterium
CGAAATCGCAGGTCTGGTGGTAGAGATTCCAACGAACCCCTTGGTTCAGACACCAGACATCGAAGTGATCTCTGAAAGACGTAAGGAAAAAGGAATTTTGACGATTGGCGATCCATCATTGGTAAGCCCGCAGAATGTGGACTTAAGTGAACTCTGTGACATCGTTTGTTGTTCTCTTACTAAGTACGCTGCTCACGCAGGTGATGTGATGATCGGCGCTGTTTCGGTTCGAGAGGGCGAATCCTGGACTGAAGAAATAGACTCGATCTTGAAAGCTAGATTATCTCGCCCCTATGCGAGAGACGAAATTCTACTGAGCGAACACTTGAGCAGTGCGAAAGAGGTGCTGGAGCAGATGAATCAGAATACAGTAAAGATGGCTTCCTTTCTTGAGAATCACCCTGGGATTGAGAAGTGTTATTGGGCAGAGTCTGAGATTTATGGGGAGCGGTATGGTCGAATTGCGCGAAAGAGCTCGTGTCCGGGTTCGATCATCACCATCAAGCTGAAGAAGTCTGTCCAACCTTTTTACGATCGTATTCCCCTACCGAAAGGTCCAAGTTTCGGCACGACATTCACCCTTTTGACTGCCTATGTTCATTTGGCTCACTACGACATGTTGCAGACGGTTATGGGTCGGGAGATTCTTGCAAATGCGGGAATTGATGAACGCATGCTCCGATTGTCGGTCGGTATCGAACCCATAGATACACTCAAATCACTATTTGAGAAGTATCTCTAGTTGGTAATCTATTTAAGATTGAAGAACGACAGGGTATTTTTCGCGATCTCATCCTCCAGTTCAAGCACTGGAATTTGTAAGATGGCTGCAATCCTCTGGAATGTGTAACGCAGGTAACTCGGACGATTTTCTTTACCTTTGTGCGGCACTGGGGTCAGGTAAGGGCAATCCGTTTCGATTAGCAGTCTTTCCACTCCCTGTTCGATGAGAGCTTCTCTGACAGGTTCACAACTGGAGTTGTCGTAGGTTACGATTCCTGTGAATGAGCCGCGACCTCCACGCAGGTTGATACGGTCGATTTCATCTTTACCTCCGCTGAAGCAGTGAAAGACTACGCGGTCCCACACCGTTTTGCTGGTATCCAGAATCTTTACACAATCATCGAAGGAATCTCTACAGTGGATGATGATCGGCAACCCACATTCCCGCGCGAGCTCGAGCTGAGCAGAGAATGCTTGTTTTTGAAGTTCGATAGCGGTCTGTTTCTCCTCTTCATCTTTGGGCAAATGGAAGTAGTCCAACCCCATCTCCCCTATCGCAACTGGGCAATGATCAGATCCCAATTCTAAATACTTTCGAAGCTCCTCAAGTTTTGTTTCCCAATTTGAGTCCACCTCAGAAGGATGGAGCCCCACCGCAAAATCGATAACTCCTTCGTGCCGTGCGGAAAGGCTTTGATAAAGTTTCCACTCATCGGGATCGGTGCCGACCGTGATCATTCGGTTCACTCCAGCAAGGCTGGCTTCATTCAGGACTTCGTCCAGATCTCCGCGTTCAGAAAAGCGTCCAAGATGGCAGTGACTATCAATCAGCATAGGAATACGAAAAGAATTACAAATTTTTTACATACCAACAATTTGACTAATCATCAATTACAAATCGTTGCTCTCAACGGGTCCGGAACTTATTGATATTGAAAACCTTATCAAGATGATTCTTTTCCACACGGCAACTCTATACGAAGCCAAGGCCATAATCGAATGGCTTTCCCTTCAGAGAACAGTCGGATCGGAGATCAAGGGACTTTATCGCTCACATGGCATGGAATACGCGCTTTGGGTGAGCGGAATTGGGAAAAAAGCAGGACGAAGGATTGGGGAAGTCATCGCTTTCTTGGGACAAGATTCGAGCGTCACAAAGATATGCAATGTTGGGATCGCAGGCTGTGTGGATAAAAACAACCCGATTGGGCTGGGCCGGTGGATGAAGTCGGTCTCTTTAGTCGACGAAGGTCGTGAAAAGTATGAGCTGTGTATTCCTAGCACAACCGTTTCTGCAAAAGACTTGATTACAGTCGACCAGCCTGTGATTGACAGAACTGCGTTTGTTTCTCAGAGGGGACCAAACGTTTGGGTGGATATGGAATGCTATCATCTGAGGGAGGGCCTTTCTCAAGCTGGGAAGGACGCAAACGAAGCGTTCCCGCTATCTTCTTTCAAGGTTGTTTCCGATCATCTGGAAGGCGAACGAATCGAATTTCGATCCCTTGCGGAGAAATACGATCAGACCATAGTGGATCACCTGAAGACTTTTTTGGAATTGTAATTCTTTCGCATTGACAGTGGATGGGGTAAAACTCATGCTTTCGGGTTTTTCATTATGGCCAACTTAAAAGCATCCCTAAAAGATATCCGGAAGATTCGGACTCTGACGAATCATAACCGCACCGTTCGTTCCGAGTTGAAGACTTTGGTGAAAAACTTTCGTGCAGCTAAAAACGGAGACGATAAGGAAGCTACCAAAGCGATCGCACGCAAGCTCGTCTCTGCAATGGATAAAGCCGCGAAACGACACATCGTTCACCCGAACCTCGCACGCCGCCACAAGGTCGCATGCGCGCCTTACATTTAAGTAAAATTTTTCATACCCTCCTTACAAAGTCTCCTTTTTCGGTTTGAATCGAAAAAGGAGACTTTTTTATCTCCGGAAAGCTCATTTATGGAAGAAGACCGCATAGGCATCCCCGCTCATCTACTCGGGCAGGAAAAAGGAGTAAGGATCCCCATCCTTCATTGGGGAGAGGGTATGATTTTGCTAAATAAGCCACAGGGAATTGCCAGCAAACAGGATCCTTGGTACCCTGACTTTCCGAATATGGAGAGCGTTTTTAATCTCCAAATCGAAGCGGGTAAACCTGAGCTTTCTCACCACAAAATTCATCAGTTTAAGGTTATGAACTCGTTAGAACCTGAGGTGACCGGACTGGTTGCTGTTTGCACTAATGAGGAAAATTCAGATGAGTGGACTAACACCTACGGTTCGAATCAACTGGAATTTGGCTTCCTCTTGATTGGTTCTAAGTTTTCTGAACCTAAGAAAATTGAGTGTGATCATCCGATAGTAAGGCATCACAATGGCAAGAAAATGCAGGTGAGCCACCGACTCGGAAAACAAGCGAAAACGGTTTTCCACCCACTTTTCAACGGCAGAGATGCCGGAGCGTGGTTGGCGTTGACTTCTTTTCCAAGGTTTCACCAGATCCGACTACACGCAATGGAATCCGGAGTCCGTTTGATCAAGGATCCCATCTATTTGCCTGGAACTGTGGAGGACCCACAAGGAGAAGATCGACTCAAATTGGATTGGATGCATGCTTACTCTATAAAGAATCACTCTTCACTCGAGACAGAATCTTCGGTTATGGCTCTTGAACCTCCAAAATACTGGAAACGAAATTTGAGAAAGCTCGGTATCGAGATTGAAGAAGTGAGGGTAGTGGCCGACGAGATTTTGCAAAATAAGACTTTACCCGAAGAGTAGTTTGCTTTTTTATCTGCTCCTTTCGCAACAAGACCGAGACCAATATTAACTAACATTAATCCATGGGAAATTTAAAAAAGAAGAGGCGTCTTAAGATGAACAATCACAAACGCCGTAAACGCATGCGCGAAAATCGCCACAAAAAGAACTAGGGCGATTAAGGTGTTCACTTACGATTTGAAATACCACGTTTGACCTCAGGTCGGAGCGTGGTTTTCTTCAATCCAGTGCAAATGAACATCGACAAAGAAAATCTTCCCGATTCGCGGGGATATTTTGGAGAGTTTGGAGGGATGTATGTCCCTGAAACTCTCATGGCTGCGCTCACCGAGCTTATTGAAGCATACCGGATAGCGCGCAAAGATGACGCTTTCATTAACGAGTTTCGAAAAGAACTCAACGAGTACGCTGGTCGTCCCACTAGGCTTTATTATGCTAAATCCTTAACTGAGACCTTAGGTGGTGCGCAGATTTATCTAAAACGTGAGGATTTGTTGCACACTGGCGCCCATAAGATCAACAACGTGTTGGGCCAGGCAATTTTGGCGAAAAGATTGGGCAAAACCCGCATCATTGCGGAGACAGGAGCTGGACAACATGGGGTCGCGACTGCAACGGTTTGTGCGCGATTGGGTTTGGAATGCGTCATTTACATGGGCGAAGAAGACATGCGTCGCCAGGCTCCGAACGTTTATCGCATGCGCCTTTGCGGAGCGAAGGTTGAAGCGGTAACTTCTGGACAGAGGACCTTGAAAGATGCAGTCAACGAAGCCATGCGGGACTGGGTCGCAAGCTCCAGACATACACATTACATTCTGGGTTCGGCGCTGGGATGTCATCCTTTCCCGATGATGGTCAGGGATTTTCATCGGGTGATTGGTGAGGAGGCGCATAAACAATTCATCGATCAGGTCGGACGTTTGCCGGATGAGATGGTTGCCTGTGTCGGTGGAGGTAGTAATGCGATTGGTTTCTTTTTTGAGTTTCTGGACAAACCCGAAATAAGGTTAGTGGGTGTTGAAGCGGGTGGTCGGGAGATCACACAGGGCAATCATGCTGCACGAATCGCAGGGGGGCGTTTGGGGATCTTGCAAGGTTGTAAGACCGTTATTTTGCAGGATGAACATGGGCAAATCGATCCAACCCATTCAGTCTCGGCGGGGCTCGACTACGCTGCGATTGGGCCTGAGCATGCTTACTACGAAAAATTGGGTCGTGTGGAATATGCCTATGCAACCGACGACGAGGCGCTAAACGCTTTCAAATCTCTATCCAAAGCGGAGGGAATTATCCCGGCCCTCGAATCTTCTCACGGGCTCGCTTACACTATTCGTCGGGCAAAGGAGCTTTCGGCAGACAAACTCATTTGCTGCAATCTGAGCGGGCGGGGAGATAAGGATGTGCAGGAGGCCGCTCGGGTGATGGGCGAAACGGTCTAGCTGCCTGCTTTCGCGAGTTAGAATTCAAAAAAAAACCACTGAAGAACCCTTCAGTGGTTTTCATTGTTCAAATTAGATTAACTCTAGCTGATCGCGGCTGAGTAGTTTTCTTCTGCTTTGTTCCAGTCCACTACGTTCCAGAAAGCAGAGATATAGTCTGGACGACGATTCTGGTAGTTCAGGTAGTAGGCGTGCTCCCAAACATCGAGTCCGATTACAGGAGTTCCTTCAACGTCCACAAAACCTTTCATGCATGGGCAATCTTGATTGGGTGTTGAGGTGACAGCCAAACCGCCATCCACTTTCACCACGAGCCATGCCCATCCGCTACCAAAACGGGTGACTCCAGCATCTGCAAATTTACTCTTAAATTCGTCGAAACTGCCAAATGCGGAGTTGATTGCTTCTGCCAGCTTACCTACGGGAGCTCCTCCACTGTTGCCGGAAAGGATAGACCAAAAGAAAGAATGGTTTGCGTGTCCGCCACCATTGTTGCGAACAGCTGTACGGATATTTTCCGGAACTGCGTTGAGATCGCTTATTAATTCGCAAACACTTTTTGAAGAATCATCGCCAAGTGCAGCGTTCAATTTCGCAATGTAAGTTGCGTGGTGCTTGGAGTGATGGATCTCCATCGTGCGCGCATCGAAGTGCGGCTCAAGTGCATCGTATGCGTAATCAAGATCAGGTAATGTGTATGCCATAATCAATATAATTTAGGGTTGCTTAATGCCCGAAATCTACGAGAGGCGAAGGAATCGTCAAACGATGGAGTTGAGGTATCATACTTGTTAATAACAGTCATCTTATTTTCGAGTATTCGTGATGTGGGTTCTCCGAATGTCGGCAGTTTGATGGATTCTGGGTGTAAACTTATCGATTTCCGTTGCACTTGAGCCAAAGGATTCTTTTTAATGTTTTGCTAAGTTAAGACTTAGAAAACGTTTTCAATGGATTTCTCCTCAACACCGTTTTTGGAACACAATGGAATCGAACCTTGCGAGGATCCGCCTCATGGAATCTTTGCTCTCAACCCCGATCCTTTACACTTCAATCATCTTGAGTCGATCCACCAATCTTCTGTTTTCTCTCTTGCTGAGTGTTCGAGTGGAGCATTTTTAATGGAAAATCTCGAGTCTTTCACCAAGGACGATTTTGTTTATACCCTGCGAGAGGCAAAAGTCAGATATCGAGCTGCGACGAACGAAAAAGTCTATACAATTGGTAAGCGTGTGGACATTGACTGGGGCAAGTTCCATTCTTCGCTCCAGCGCAACGGCAGGGGATTAATTCGGTTTCCGATTCATGTCATGAACATGTCAGGAAAATGTGTGTCTGTGTGTGAATTTGAGTGGTTTTTATTTCGAAAACCTCAGCGCAAAGTAGAGCCAATCGTCTAATTGACGTTCTGAACCTGTTCACGGAAGCGTTCCAGTTCGTTTTTAGCTTCGATCACGAGTTGGCTGATTTCCAGATGGTTTGCCTTACTGCCGATCGTGTTGAATTCTCTGAAAATCTCCTGGACCATGAAATCCATCTTCCTTCCGATGGCTCCATCGGATTTGAAAATGATCGCCATCTGATCGAAGTGACTTTTGAGGCGGGTCAATTCCTCTGAAATGTCAGAACGATCTACAAATAGTGCGATTTCTTTGAGCACACGTTCGTCTTCGGGATCAAGGTCGAGTTGCGCTTGTTGAAGTCGGTCTAGCAGTGCTTGCCTCTGATTGGGTGCAACCTCTGGAGCCAACGATTCAATTTTTTCCGTAAGCTGATTCAGAGTGGATAGTCTGGCTTGCAGATCTTCGAGAAGAGAAGAGCCCTCTCTGTTTCTCATATCTTTGAGCGCGTCAAAAGCCTCTGAAATGACCTTTCTTAAAGTGTCCTCGCAATCCTGGAGAGAAGGAATTTGACCCTCCGTTCCGTTCACTCGGATGATGTTGATCACGACTTCTTCGGTGACTTGACCGCTAATTCCAATTTTCCTGCAAAGGCGTTGGAACGCTTCAACTTTCTCAATTACACCCGCTTCGTCCCAGGGCGCATTGGCGGCTTCCTCTTCAGATTTCTCAATTTTGATCAGCATTTGCAGGCGACCCCTATCAAACCGTTCTTTTGCCAATTCATTGGCAATTCGGTCTAGACCAAACCAATCTTTAGGAGCCGAAAGCATCACCTCTAGGTTTTTGCGGTTAACAGACGAGACCTCCACGACGATGGCGTAGCCCCCAAAATCGGCCGTTGCGCGGCCGTAACCTGTCATACTTTGCATGAACTTTATTCAAAAGGGTCTTGTGTCGGGTGCAACCCTGCATCCAAGTCGTTTGACTTTTTGTTTTTTGATTCTTTTGGGTGGAGAAATTCAAATAGCTCTTTCGAAAGCTGAGGACCGAATCCCGGAACGGTGCGAATCTCGTCTTCGGTTGCTTTTTGAAGCCGTTGCAAGCTTCTGAAATGTTTCATAAGGGTCTTTTTTCGCACTTTTCCCATTCCTTCGAATTCATCCAGGATGGATTCTCTGATCTTTTTGCTACGGAGATCTGCGTTGAATTGATTTGCGAATCTGTGGGCTTCGTCTCGAGCTCGTTGCAGCAGAAACAATGCATGATCATCGTGTTCGAGCTGAAGCGGAGGTCTTTCATCGGGGAAAATGATAGTCTCTTCTCTTTTTGCCAAACCGATGAGTGGAGGGGGAGGAATATCGAGGATTAGAAATGCCCTCTGTGCCGCTCTTACCTGCCCTTTGCCTCCATCGATGACGATTAAGTCGGGCAATGGAAGTCCTTCATCATTCAGTCTTCGGTAGCGCCGACCCACCACTTCCTCCATCGATAGAAAGTCATCATTGCCGACGAACCCCTTAATTTTGTATCGCCTGTAGTCCTTACGGCTAGGTTTTCCTTCGTGAAAACAGACCATCGATGCGACCACAAAAGAACCTGAAATGTGAGAAATATCGAAACATTCCAAGTGAGTTGGAGGTCGATCGAGGTCCAGGACTTTCCCCAACCGGTCCAAAGCGTCACCAGGGGAGGGTTGTAGTCGAGCGGTACTCGCAAACTTTCGGGTACGTTCCAGGGTATGCTTCATGGACTGGATCACATCTCGAAGTTCAGCGGCACCTTCAAAATCCTTCGCCTGAGCTTTCTCCTGCATTTGCACGCTAAGTTCTCCGATCCACTCTCTGGACTTTCCTTCGAGAAATGAGCAAGCCTTCTCCACTCGCTCTCGATACTCTTCTACACTCACGACTTTGTTTTCACCGTAGATTTCCTGCCGAACGTCATCGTACAGTTTGTAACGACCCGGTTCGACTTCTACGGGTTTTGCGTCGTCCAATAAAATACCGAACTTGAGTCGCATCTCCGCCAAAGTGCTTTTGAGCATGCCTGCGCGAACAAAAGGCCCATAATAGCGTGCGTTGGCGTCGTTGCGGTTTCGGGCGAGACGAAAAAAGGGCAGAATGTTTTGAACGTCCACCTTGACCATGAGGAAACGTTTATCATCGACGAACTCAGTGTTGTAGCGGGGTTTGTATTCCTTAAGTAGTTTCCCTTCTAGCAAAAGCGCCTCTGCTTCTGACTTCACCTCGATGATTTCGACATCCTTGATTAGCGGCAACATGGACCTCACTTTGGGCTGAGCAACAGTCTTTTTCCGCGAAGGTTGAAAATAGGAGGACACACGTTTTTTGAGATCTTTCGCTTTTCCGACGTACATGACGTTGCCAAAGCGGTCTTTCATCAGATACACACCCGGCACGTTCGGCAGTGCGCGGACTTTTTCCTTAATTCGACTGTTGGCTTCGTTCGGCAATTTCGTAATGTCTGATTCCTGACCCACCAAAATGCATGAATAAGCTTAACAATGTGCAGACCATCCATCTCGGAGACGAACTTCTCATGGGGCTGCGGCTCAATACGCACCTAGAGTATCTGGGTGAAAAGTTTGCTGGATTCGGGATCGATATCAAGCGCAGTTTCGTGATCCGGGATCAGCTGGAGGAGATCAACAAGAGTCTCGAAATCGCATGGGAGGAGGCTGATCTGATCATCGTAACCGGCGGCTTGGGTCCTACAGAGGATGATAAAACCCGCGACGCAGTTGCTGATTTTCTGGACCTCAAATTGGTATATGTCGAAGCAATCGAACAAATGATTCGTGAACGATTCAGGTTGGGCGGTTACGTTTTTTCAGACAACAACCTGAGGCAGTGCTATGCGCTGGAAGGAGCAGAGGTTCTTGAAAACCCTCATGGAACTGCGCCCGGCCAATGGGTGGAGAAAGAGGGAAAACTGGTGATATTGCTTCCTGGACCACCCAGAGAGTTGAATCCGATGTTTGAAGAAAAGGTGATTCCTCAGCTCATCGAAAAGGGATGGATGGAAGGTCATATTCCCCACATTCAGCTTAGAACTGTTGGCATCGGTGAGTCGAAACTTGAGACCTCGATCCAACCACTGCTGAAAGCGAATCCTGAAGTCCAGGTCGCCTACTGCGCTCACGCGAGCTCGGTGGATGTGAGGTTCGCAGTTAATGATCCTGCCCACAAAGAAATTTTAAAAAAAGTTTCTTTCGAAGCAGAAAAGATCTTTGGAGAGGACTTCGTGGGTTATGGAAATGTTGAATTGGCAGAATGGCTGTTGAAAGCGCTGATTGATGAAGGTTCGACTTTGTCCGTAGCAGAATCGTGCACGGGTGGATTGATTGCGTCCGAATTAACGGAAATCCCCGGTGCGTCAAAAGCTTTCATGGGAGGTATGATTACCTACTCCGATGAGTCCAAAATCAGAGGCTTGGGTGTTTCTGAAAAATTGATCGAAGACCATGGTGTGGTTAGTGATCAGGTGGCGAAAGCAATGGCCAAAGGTGTTGCGGAGAATTTTTCAACTACTTATGGACTCAGCACAACTGGTTATGCGGGTCCTGACGGAGGCACTGAAAAAGACCCGGTGGGTACAGTCTACATTGGTTTTCACTCTCCAAAGGAAACGGTGGTGAAGAAAGTAAACCTCCGGGGAGATCGAAAGGCGGTTCGGGAACGGGCTGTTGTTCAGGCACTTGACTTGGTGCGTCGGAACATTCGAAAATACGATAACAAAGATAAAACCGGCTCCGATTAAACATAGATATGAGCATACCCGACAAATTTGTACTCGTAGGGGGCGATGATGAGTTTCGCGTCGATCGCCAGGCTGAGGAGTATTACCAAACCAAACTGAAAGAGTTTGGAGATGGTGCCGATACCGAAATCATCGATGGGCGTGCTCAAAATGTAGCAGATGTGACTGAAGTGATCAGTCGTTTCAGGCAAGCTGGGCAAAACATGTCGCTTTTTGGTGACAAAAAAGTGGTATGGCTTCGGCAGGCGACTTTTTTTGGAGATAATCAGACCGGGAGAGCGGAGGGCACCAAATCGGAACTCGCTGCGATGCTGGAGTGGCTGGAAACCTATGACGACCCAAACACTTACCTGATCCTTTCGGGCTCTCCGGTGGATCGTCGCAAAGCGTTTCCAAAATTCTTCGACAAACAAAAAGCGTTTGACCTTGTTTCGAGTCCAAAGGATGCCAGTGAAATCATTGATATGGTTCGGGAAGAGTGTAAGAAGTATGAGGTCTCGATTGATGAGGAAGCTGCGCTGGCTCTGATCGCGCGGGTGAATGGCAATTCCCGTGTGATGATGAACGAAGTGGAGAAGATCGCGACCTATCTTCACTCGGAGGATCGACCTGCAATCACTTACGATTTGGTCAATGAGATGGTTTCGCAGTTTGGTGAGACTGAGTTTTTCGAACTCACCGACGCTTTTTATCAACCCAATCTGGATCAAGCTCTTCAGGCAGTGAAGAGGCATTTTTTCACCAACCGCGATGCCCGTCCCTTGATATCCAGCCTGCAAAACCGCAATCGTTTACTCATTCTTCTTCGATCTTTGGGTGACGGCCAGATTATCAACCTGAATACTCGCCAGTTGAGTGCGGCGGATTTGGCAAAGGCGGCTTCGAAGTTCGGTGAGTTTTTTATCGACCCTTCCAAAAAATCAGAATTCCATCCGTTCGGCCAAAATCCATGGTATATGAATCGGCTGATGAGCATTGCGCGAACGATCCCGATGAAAACA
>JAKSBQ010000370.1 GCA_022361075.1 Opitutales bacterium
ACGTCCTCGATGGTTTGTGCTTCTTCCGAGACTGCCACCGAAAGTGTACTGATACCGACAGGACCGCCTTTGTAGTGGGTCGCGATGAGACGAAGGATTCGTTTGTCCATCTCATCCAGACCGTTTTTATCGATCTCAAGTAGCTCCAGGGCACCATTGGCGACTTCTTTGTTTACGGTACCGTCATGCCTTTGCTGGGCGTAGTCCCGAACGAACTGGATCAGGTTGTTGGCAATACGCGGTGTGCCTCGGGAGCGGCCGGCGATTTCCAGTGCACCGGCTTCGTCGATTTCAATATCGAGAATTTTGCAGGAACGTTTCACGATCGTGCACATGTCTGGTTTGTCGTAGTGATCCAACCGAGTTTGCAGCGTGAAGCGGCTGCGAAGAGGTGCAGTGAGAGCACCCGCTCGGGTAGTTGCACCGATCAGTGTAAATTTTGGGACCTCTAGTCGAATGCTTCGGGCATTAGGTCCTTGGTCGATCATGATATCGATCACGAAGTCTTCCATCGCCGAGTAAAGATACTCTTCGACGACCCGCGAGATTCGGTGGATTTCATCTACGAATAGGATTTCTCCCTCCTCCAAATTGGTGAGGATACCTGCGAGATCGCTGGGTTTTTCGAGAACGGGTCCGGATGTGATGCGAACTGGTTTTTCGACCTCGTTAGCGATGATATTCGCAAGCGTGGTTTTGCCGAGGCCTGGAGGACCGTTCAGGAGCACGTGATTGAGTACGTCCCCACGATCTTTTGCTGAACCGACCATGATTTGCAGGCGTTCAACTGTTTTGTCCTGACCGGTAAAATCTGAAAACTTGGGTGGACGTAGGCGATTTTCCAACTGTGCAGGAAGCCGAGGAGTTTCCTCTTTTCCTGAAAACGGAGCGCCTGGCGCTGGAAGTGGATCATGCATTTTTGGAGAATCTGGAATTAAGAATTTTGAATATAGAATAATCGATAAATACCTTTTGGAGCGCGTGGCCTACTATTCTGCATTCCAAATTCTGTATTCAATATTCTCATCTAAACTAGTCCTTTGATTGAAGCGGGCATGTCGGAGTCGTCAAGCCGATCAATCTTGATGTTCAGTTCGGCTAGCTTCTGGTGAATTCGTTCGTAACCGCGTTCGATGTGATAGATTCGTTGAATCCAAGACTCGCCCTTTGCTGAAATCGCGGCTATCACAAGTGCAGCGCTGGCGCGGAGATCTGAGGCCATCACCGGAGCTCCAGACAAGCTCTCCACACCCTTAATGATGGCACTGTTCCCTTCAATTGCGATGTCAGCTCCCATACGTTGGAGTTCGGGAACATGCATGAAACGGTTTGGGTAAATTCGTTCGGTGATGATGCTGAGACCGTCTACCAAGGTCATCAGACTGCACATCTGAGCCTGCAAATCTGTGGGGAAACCAGGAAACGGAAGTGTGATCGTATCCACTGGGCGAAGTTTCTTTGGTTCGGTGTTGATGCGAATCTGGTTCTGACCCATTTCAAGGTCGATTCCGGAATCTTCGAAGCGATCTAGTAACGCTCGGATGTAAGCGCAGGGAACGTTTTTCACCGTGAGATCTCCTCCGGACATGGCAGCACCCATGAGGTAGGTTCCTGCTTCGATGCGGTCGGAGATGATCGAATGATTCGTTCCGTGCAATTTCTTTACCCCTTCAATGATCAAATGATGCCCTCCTATACCCTCGATTTTAGCACCCATGGACACGAGCATGTTGCACAGATCGCTGATTTCGGGTTCGGCAGCGGCGTTTTCGATGTGGGTGATACCGGGTGTAAGAACTGCAGCCATCACGACATTTGCGGTTCCGGTGACGGTACTGCCCATCCGTCCGCCCATAAAAACATCGGAACCTTCGATTTCCGAAGCGTCCACGTTCACGAATCCGGCCTCGATCGATACCTCACAGTTGAGTTTGCGCAGTCCCTTGATGTGCAAATCGATCGGTCTTGGGCCAATGACACATCCTCCGGGAAAAGACACCTGAGCCTTGCGCAGCCTTCCGACCAACGGTCCGAGAAGGCAGATGGAAGCACGCATTTGTTTCACCAGTTCGTAAGGAGCAACAGGTGTCAGTTTTTTTGCCTCTACTTTCCAGGTATTTGCATCGAGTCGCTCGACGTTTGCCCCCAGGGTTTCCAACAGTTCCGCCATCAGACGGATATCGCTGAGGTTGGGAACGTTGCGGATCACGCAAGGCTCCGGAGTGAGGAGTGTGGCAGCTAAAATGGGTAAGGCAGCGTTTTTTGCACCTGATACTTCGATGGTGCCCTGAAGCGGTGTTCCGCCTTCGATCCTAAATACTTTCATCAAATAGTGGGGAAATAAAAACGGGCGGAGAATACACCGCCCGTTTTATTTAATCAAGTTGTGTCTCGAGATCTTTCTATGCTTCGGAGTCCGATTGGGTTTCAGAAGCTTTAGGAAGTTCGATTGGGTGTGGGACAAAATCGGACCCTGTTTCAGCGCCTGCTGCAGGTTTGTTGGTAGCACGGCGGTTACGACGTCCTCCACGACCTGAAGTGGGTTTGGGTTGGGCCTCTTCTTTTTTGGCAGTTTCGGGCTTGTTGAGTTCGATTGCTCCTAAAGCAATGCTGTCACCAGTGGTTTTTGGCGCTGCTACGGACTCTACAGGCTTGGATGGCGCAGATTCGCGTGGCTCGTTGCCGCGTTCGCGGTTTTGCTGCCTTGGCCCACGATCCTGTTGCCTACGAGGAGGTCTGGATTTGTTTGGACCGTCCTGACGCTTGCGTCCTTCGGGTCTGCCTTCGCCACCTTTTGCACGTTCATCACTTCCATCCTGTGGGCGTCGAGAACGTTTGCGGGGTGGTCTTTGCCCTCCCTTTTGATCACCTTTTTGTGATGGTTTGCGGGAGTCTCCTCTGCGATCCTGATCCTTGCGATCACGGTTTTGGCGGTCGCCTTGGTTGCGTTGTTGGTTTTGGCCTTTTCCCTTCCCTTTCCCGCGCTGATTGCGGCGGTTCTTTTTCTTTGGCTGAATACCAAAGAGTTTCAGGAACTTTTCCCAAAGGGTAAGTTTACGGGGGCGACGTCTGTTGTTTCGGTAATTTCCCTTACGTTTTTTGTTGTAGGGTTTGGATTTGTTTTTGCTTCGATTTCTGCCGGTTTTTCTATCTCCTTTTTCCGGCTTTGATGTGGATGCCTCTACCCAGAGGTTAGTGGATTTTTCATCTTTTGATCCTCGCGAGTTGGGCTTCTTGGATTGATAACGATCTTGGTTTTTTCCGGGTTCGTACTTCAACGAATCGTTATTACGATTTTTCTTATGATATGTTTCCTCGTCAAATTCTGGCATAGGACTTGGATGTTTTGTGTGAGTTGGATTTCATGTAACTCGGTTTGTTTCTCTTCGAATAGCTATGATGTATATTTAATTTTTGATCTGATTAGGTGGTGTGCCTGTCGGAAACGGATTTTACCTCTACGCCGCTTGGTTAATCCAATCGGGAAGCCCGGTTTCAATGGTCGGGTTTCATTTGTCGAATCGAGGTCTTGAAATCTAACTCTTTAAGTTATAATGAGTTTGCCATTCGGTATTCGACAGCACGGATTGGATTATGGACAAACTAGAAGAGATTTTTCAACTACAAAAGAAACTCAATGAACGGATCGGAGTGGATCTGACGGACCTCACCGAAGAGCAGCAGACTGAGTGGCTGTTGAAATACGTGCGTGCCATGCAGCAGGAGCTCGCCGAACTTGTGGACTCGGTTCCCTGGAAATGGTGGGCGAAATACCAAGAGTTTGACGAACAAAACGCGAAGGTTGAAATCATCGACATGTTTCACTTTTTGATCTCCGCAGCTCAGGTTTTTGGCCTGAGCGCGGATGATGTTTACCAGTCTTATCTCAAGAAAAATCAGGTAAACATGGAACGTCAGGACAGTGGTTACACCAAAAAAGACGAAGGAGACTCCAAGCACATCTAGCTGGAGTTAGCTCATGGGAAAACTTAAAGGTAAGAGAATCGTTCTAACCAAGTCGCTTCGGGAAAGAGACGATATTCGAGAATTGCTTCTGAAAGAAGGGGCGGAGGTGCTTGAAATTCCGTTGATTGAAGTCTCCTGGGAGGTTGATGAGGATAAGCGTAAAGAGGTGCTGGATGGCATCGCTCGTTACGCGTGGATTGCATTTACAAGCGTGAATGGCGTGAAGTATTTCTTCAAAACTTTCTTCAATTCGTTTAGCGATATCCGTTCGCTTGGGCCCGCGCGAATCGCATGTGTCGGGAATCAGACAGCTCAGGAGGTGGATGAATACCATCTCGAGATTGATGTCGTGCCCGAAGTCTCGACCGGGGTAGGACTCGCGGAAGCGCTGATCGAGACGGAAAGCCTCCCCAGCGATTACGTGCTATGGGTGTGTGGTGACAAACCGAACAAAGAGGCGGTTGATCTCCTGGAAGGAAAAGGTGAAGCGATCCTTGACGTTTTCAAAGTCTACAAAAGCGAAATGCGTGATCTTAGCAACGACGCGGTGGTAGCTGATTTTTGTGACAACGGTGCGGATGCGATCTTTTTTGCGAGTCCTTCGGCGGCGGAGTCGTTTGTGAAACAAGCCGGCTCACTGCAATTAGCAAAAGGGGCTCAGGCACCGAAAACAGTCAGTATCGGGCCAGTGACGAGTGAAGGAATGAAGGCGAAGGGGATTCCTCTGGATAAAGAATGTAAGAGCCCGAATCCGAATGACGTGGTGGACGCATTCGTGTCTTTGTTGAGTTAACGAGGCGATGAAACGCGCAGTCAGAGTCAAAGTGTGTGGCATTCGCAGTGCTGAAGTCGCGAAGCATGCGGAATCACAGGGTGCGGACTACGTGGGCGTCATCCACTTCGAGAAGTCACCCAGGCATGTACCACTTGAGCAGATGAAGCAGGTGATCAAGGAACTTACCGCAGCAAAAAGTGTGGCGGTCATGGTTGCACCCAACCTTGAC
>JAKSBQ010000455.1 GCA_022361075.1 Opitutales bacterium
CGAGTGTAGCCCTTTATCTTCCCTTCCGGCCTCAGTCCAAAGGAGTCCATTTTGTGGAGGCTCTGGGGATCTTAGTAGGAAAGCTGAGCGAAGCTGCGCGCAATTCACTTTTATTACGATATGGAGCAATGGATGTCGGGGATAAACTACTTGATCGTGATCGTGTCGATATGCTGGAGTTCCAATTAGTTCGCAAAATTCACGGAATCGCGCACTTATTTGGGTTCGAAATGGAGGATCTTTGTGAGAGTGTTGCAAAGGGTCGAAGCTGCGAAAGCTGTTTCATCCGGCTAAACGATGAGCCGAAAGAGCTTATTTGTGGTGGATTAATGAGACAACTGCTCCGACCAGGAAAAATAGGCGGAGTTCGGAATTGGCGTTCGGATGCCCCAAAGCATCGTGGCTTCTTCGCCAGACTCTTCAAACGCTCTTAGACCGTAAATTAGCTAGCTGCATTACCATGCCAGATCCAGTTATAGAGTTTGACTATCCACCACCGATCAAACCCCAGAAAATCCGCCTTGTACTGCCAGAGGAGGATGAGCTTTCGAACGCTGAAGATGTCGCTAACTCGGTAGAAAGCGGTGATGCTATTAAAAATAATTCGTTATCGGATTTTACATGTCATGGATTTGGTGAGGATCCTGAAATCGTTTCTCGTGTTTCTGAAATGAACGAGTTGGAACTTGCGCTTATCGAGCGTGAGGAAATCGTGAAACAGACTGAGGTTCACCTGGCCGAGCGTGAACGCAATCTATGGGAGTTTGAGGCTTTGATTCTTGCACGCGAGAAGCTCTTGGACACCCAAAAGAAACAGTTGGAAAAGCAGAAGACGACATCGACCGGAGGTTGTGAGGAAGAAATGCAGTCGTTGGAACAGCTACGGCATGAAGTTGAGCGGCAACAAGAAAGTCTGGAAGCTACCAAGAAAGAGCTGAAAGAGCGTGAGCAATTTGTTGAGGCCAGTGAGGATCGATTGCTTGAAAAAACCATGCAGCAGCAGGAAGAGGAGAGTCGTTTGGAACAAATCAAGGAAGACCTCGAGGCCAGGGAACTCCGTGTCAATGAGATGGAAGGGAAGCCGCCTCCTCCGAAAGTGCAAAAAGAAGTGCTTTAGTCGTTATTCATCCAAGGCAGAGGATATTTCTTTATGTTTACAGCTCTCCATGAGCAAATTGAGGAATGAAATGACGCACCGCGTCGAATGGCGGAGAGAGGGGGGATTCGAATCACTCTCTCGAAATTTGTTATTAACTGATAATAAGGAAGTTAAGAATACGCCTTCTCTCAATGGAACACTAAAAAGGATACATGGGAAGGACATTGATTGTCCGATTTTGGCAAAGCTGATATCAAGGTAAAAATTGCTTTCAGTAAAAGACAAAGAAGTGCTCTTTGTCATCATGGGTCTTCAATAAGAGAATCTGAATATCACAAAACTCGCCACATCTCGATGCCTCAATCTGTTGGCTATACTTCATGCATGAGCTAGTTGGATGTGTTTTGCTTTCAAACGTAAATTTCCGTGATGAAGTGAGTATCAAAAAATTTGAGTTGACAATAGAACGTTTGTTTTGAACAAATGTTCTAAACATATGATCAAAATAGACGATTTAAATCGAGAGGAGGTTTAGTATGGGAACGCAGAAAGATTCAGAGAAAACGAAGGCGAGTATTATCGATGCGGCGGGGCAGCTCTTTGCCGAGAGAGGGTTTAAGGGGGTGACCGTGCGGGATATTGCGGCGGAAGCGGGTACGCAGATCAGCGCCTTGAACTATCATTTCCGTTCGAAGGATGAGCTTTACAAAGAAGTGATTGTGGCGGCGTGTGTGGATGATTTGATAAGCGAGGAGGAGCAAGCCGAGTTGCGGAAGATGAAGCCGGCGAAGGCTTTGCGTCTGGTTATCGACGAGTCTGTGAAAGAATTTCGCGCTGGAAACGGCGATAGCTGGCAGAGCAGATTGCTCATTCGGGAATCGCGCGATCCAAGCCCGGTATTTGCTGAGGCGAGCGAGGTTTATTACAAGCCGCAGATGGATTTCATGGCGGAGCTGGTGGGCGGTGTTGTGGGAAAATCAGCTGGCGATATGGAAGTGCGTTTGGCGGTAACTTCGATGTGGGCGCTGTTCGATACTTTTTTTGAATACGATCATTTGGTCGAAACGACGTCGCCTGGCCTTTCAAAGTATCTTGCGGAGAAGAACCGTTTCAGCGATTGGCTTTTTGATCTGGTCGTATACTTGGCCGGTAAGAAGTAGGGGTTGTCATGAGGATGCCTGTATTGCTGGTCTGCGTTTGTTTGGCCACAGGTTGTGCGTCGTTACAGCCGATCGAAGAAACGGCGCTGTCAGAAGGAATTCCAGAGCGCTGGACCTCGGAGACAGTGTTGAATGAACTCCCGATAGCGGCGGATTTTCTCGAATTGGTGGATGCGGAGAGCCTAAGGGAACTTGTGCACGAAGCTTTGGAGAACAACCCCGATCTGGGCGCGACTGCCAAGCGTTTGGCGGCGCAGGAGTATTTGCTTGGGTTGACTCGCGCGCCAATGCGTCCTCGCGTTCAGGGAGGCCTGAACTCTGATCGCAATGATCTGGATACGGGAGCCTATAACAATCATCGTGCGACTATAGGGGTGAGTTGGGAGTTGGATCTTTGGGGGAGACTAGCTGACGAGCATGCAGCCGGGAGAGGAGCGTATCTGGCGGCGGAAAGAGATTGGCAGCGGGCGCGTGATGCCTTGGCGGCACGGGTGATTCAAACATGGATCGAGCAAGTGACGTTTCGTCGGGCAGTGACGATTGAAAACGAAAGGGTTGAAGTATTGCGGAAGGTCGAGTTGCTGTTGACCGAGCGTTACCGCGACGGTACGGGAAATTTGGACGAGCTTTCAAGTGCTCGCAGCCGAAGGGAAATAGCAAAAGCGGATTTAGCTTTGCAACAAGCGGCCCTCAATGAATCCGTCCGCAGACTCGAGCTGCTGGTGGGGCGTTTCCCCGAGGGTAAACTGGTGTCGAGCGAAGGACTTCCGATTGTGAGGACGGCAGTCGCGAACGTACCAGTAGAAACCTTGAAGAATCGTCCGGATGTTCAGGCGGCCTTTGCTCGAGTAGAGTCTGCACAGAGAGCGGCTCGGTCCGCGAAAAAAGAAGCGCTGCCTTCCTTACGGTTTTCCGGCGATATCTTTCGTGAAGGTGCACAGCTTAGCAGTTTGGGGGGTGTTGCTAATCAGTGGAGCCTTCTAGGATCGCTGTTTCAGCCACTGTTTGAAGGGGGAAGGATTCAAAGCGTATCGAGAGCCCGCATTTCCGAAGTGGAAGCTGTGCTACTGGATTTGCGATCGGTCGTGCTGCAGGCATTCAAGGAGGTAGAGGATGTGATGGATGTTGAGAAGAGTTTGCGAGCGCAAGCAGAGGCGCTGACGGTGGCGGCGGAAGACTCGGAACTGAGCAGTCGCTATTACGAGGATCGCTATCGCAAGGGGCTTGATTCACTGCAAAGCATGTTGATCGCCAAAGAACAGGAGATGGCGGTGAAGTTACGTCTGAACGATGTGCGGGGTAGAACGCTGATCAATCGAGTGAATTTAGCGCTGACGTTGGGAACGTCGGTCAAAACGGGGGACATATTATGAAAAGTATCTCTAAAAAGACAAAAATATGGCTAGTATTTACGACCACAATTATTGTTTGTTTCGTTCTTGTGTTGGGGTTGGCATACCTGGAGCCGGTGGATCGTGTCCAGGAAACGAATGCGATGGATTCTGTTGGCATGCCGGTTTCCGTTCTCACTGTGGAGCCTCGCGCACATGCGGCTAGGGTAGCAGCCTTGGGAGAAGTGATACCTGTTTGGGAATCGACGGTTCGAACTCAGGTAAACGGCCGAATCGAATCGATCTCTGAAGCACTCCGTGCTGGCGCCTTAGTAAAGAAAGGGGAGGTATTGGTTCGGCTTGAGAGTAGTGCCTACGAAGCCCAGGCTGCGGATGCCAGGAGTCGATTGGCCTCTGCCGAAACGGAGTTTTTGCAGGAAGAGCTGCTTGCGCAGGAAGCGCAAGCGAATTGGGCTCGGTCTGGAATCGGAGGGCAGCCGGATTCCCTCCTGACCTTGCGGACGCCTCAGTTGAAGGTAGCTCGGGCCAACGTGGTTGCAGCCAGGACGGCTCTAGAGTATGCCGAGCGGCAGCTTGGATGGACCGAAATTCGAGCACCGTTTGATGGTGTGGTCATTTCGCGGGCCATAGATCTGGGAGAATCCCTTTTTGCAGGTGACGAAGTAGGCTCCTTTTATGGACTTGACGCAGTTGAGGTCGGTATTCGTTTGGACCATACGGAGTGGAATTTGCTGCCGAAGCCATTGATAGGAAGCGAAGCCAAATTGCGGGAACCTCAGCAGAATTCCGAATGGGTCGCGAGGGTCATTCGCGAAAGTCAGCAACTGGATCGAGACTCGCGTTTGCGAACGCTTTTCCTGCGTGTGGAAAAGCCCCTGGAGCAGGAACCTCCGCTCTTGCCGGGAATGTTTGTTCGATCGGAGCTGTTTGGGCGTGAGATTACCGGGATGATTCGGCTTCCGGAATCGGCATTGACGAAAGCGGGAAAGGTCTGGTTCGTGGACTCGGAGAATCGATTGGAGTCGCATCGGGCAGAACCGCTTTTTCGGGGGGATGGAACGGTTTTCATAAAAGTTCCTGATGAGATGGCCCAGGAGCTGCGCGTGGCGGTGTCTCCGAACAGCAGTTTTATATCTGGATTGCGCGTACAGGCGGTTGAAGAAGAGGAGGGGAGCTAGTCATGCATGCCCTTTCAGCTTGGTTTATTCGGAATCCGGTTGCTGCCAATCTTCTGATGGGTCTAGCCTTGATTGGCGGTTGGCTGACCTTACAGTCGATTCGTATTGAGGGGTTTCCTGCGTTGCCGCCGAGCTCGGTAACCGTGACAACCTTGTATCCTGGAGCGAGTGCGGAGCAAGTGGATCGCGGTGTTTCGCGTCGTATCGAAAAGGCTCTAGAGGGCTCCCCCGGAATCAAGAAAGTGACATCGCTCTCAAGCGAATCTGTTTCCTTGGTTACGGTGCAAAAGAATAGCGGTTTTGATTTCGAGCGGTTTCAAAACGAAGTCACGACGCGTGTTGATTCTATCTATAATCTGCCGCGCGACGCCGAGCGGCCGATCGTGACGCGGGACGAGTTTACCGTGGAGGCGCTGCTGGTTCAGGTGTATGGGGATGTCGAACCGCTCACTTTGCAACGCGTGGCTCGTGATATGAGAGAGGAATTGCTGGCCCATCCGAAAATCGAAAAAGTGGATACTTTTGGGATGCGGAGCTACGAGATTCGTGTGGAGGTCGATGACGACCTGCTGCGTATGCATGGCTTGTCCCTGCATGATGTGGCCTCTGCCGTAGACATGGCATCCCTCGACTATCGCACGGGAAGCATTCGTAGCGAGAGCGGGCGTGTGGTAGTGCGTGCAGACGAAAAAGCGTTCGATTATGAGGAGTTTGCTTCGATTCCTCTAAAAACTTTTCCAAATGGGGCGCGTTTGTTGGTGAAAGATGTGGGCGAGGTGATTGATGGCTTTGTCGAGGAAACCAGTTTCGCTCGCTTTCAACAAGCTCCGTCGGTGGGTATTCAGCTCTACACGAGCAAGAAGGGTCACCTTATCGAGATCAGCGAGGCGGCTCACGAGATCGTGGAACGCATGCGGCCGCAGTTGCCTAAAGGAATCGAGCTCGATATCTGGGGCGAATATAGCGTTTACATGAAGGATCGTCTCCAGCTTCTGGCGACGAATGCCTGGCAGGGGCTGTTGATCGTTTTTGGCTTGCTGGCGGTGTTTCTGAATCTTCGGTTAGCGTTTTGGGTGGCGATAGGAATTCCCATTTCGGTTGCCGGAACGCTGATTGTGATGGGTGACCGTTTTCTTGGCCATTCGTTGAACGATATAACGACCTTCGGCATGATCGTGGTGCTGGGGCTTTTGGTGGATGACGCGATCGTGGTGGGTGAGAGTGTGTTCGATACTCGCCAGAGGGAGAGAGATGCAATCAAGGGAACCATCCGGGGAGTGAATCGCGTATCGACCGCGACGGTCTTCGGGTGTTTTACGACTGTCGCGGCGTTTTTTCCGCTGCTACTGATCGACAATGATTTGGGAAAAGTGATGGCAGCGTTTGCTCTGGTGGTGATTGTGGCCTTGCTGGTTTCACTAGTCGAAAGCAAACTGATTTTACCTGCCCACCTCGCAGCGATAAAGCTCGATGGTGATCCCTCGCCCAAGCCTTGGGCTCGCGCGTGGCGTTCTGTTCAAAGTTTTGCGTCACGGATTCTCGATTTTTTGAACGAGCGTTTATATCAGCCTTTGCTTAAGAAGTCTTTGCGGCATCGTTATGCAGCGTTGACGGTGTTTGTTACGGTTGCGATTTGCTCCATGACCGTTCTATCCAAAGGATGGGTTCGAACAGTGTTTTTTCCAGAAGTGCCGGGCCAAATTATATCGGTGACGCTGAATATGAATAGCGGCAGTCCGCTTAACCTTACTTTGGAAAACGTTAGCGCGATTGAGAAACATGCTGAGGAGCTCAACGTCGAGGCGATGGCCGGGCTGAAGACAGACGAGCCGCCGATTGCCCGAATCATGACGGCCTTGATTGATGAAACTTCCGCTGTGATCATTGCTGAACTTCAACCTGAGAAACTACGGAAAATCGAGACGATGGAGACCTTGCGACTTTGGCGGGATAGGGTCGGTGAGCTGGAAGGGGTCGAGGAGTTGAACTTTAGCGGAACGGAAGAAATGGGCGGCGGTTTTGTAGTGGCTTTAGGAGCTAGGGATGCGGCGATGCTTGAAGAAGCTGTGGAACGCTTTTCACGAGAATTGGAGAAGATCGAGGGCGTCTATGATATTCGCGATAATTTACGACAGGGCAGTCCGCAGATCCGTTTACATTTGAAGCCAGAGGCCCAACACCTGGGTTTGACGACTGCAGACCTGGCGCGGCAGATCGGTGACGCCTTTGGGGGGCTCGAGGTGCAGCGGATGCAGCGAGGAGCCGACGAGGTGAAGGTTAAAGTGGGATACCTACGCGAGCGGCGTCAGCATGTGCGTGATATTATGGACACCCGTATTCAGACTGCCAAGGGAGAGTGGGTGCCGTTACCTTTGGTGGCAACGGTCGAATCGGGCTATGTGCCTGCCAATATTTTTCGTGAGGACGGCAAGAGGCAAGTGTATGTAGAAGCGAACCTGGACAAGAAAGTGGTGAGTCCTTCCGAAGTGTTTTTCAGAATCAAGACGACGATCATGCCGCAGATGCAGAAATTGTATCCACAATTGGAGATCAAAGGTGTCGGAGAACTCGAAGAGATGGGCGAAATTCGTGGTGGACTCAAGCGGGCTTTGATCATGATCGCTATTTTGATTTACGCGCTTCTGGCGGTACCACTGAAATCGTATAGCCAACCCTTTGTGATTATGTCTGTGGCACCATTCTCTTTTGTCGGCGCAGTGGTCGGCCACTGGGTGATGGGTTTTCCGCTCAGCGTGCTTTCGTTCTTTGGCATGTTGGCAGTGATGGGGATCGTGGTAAACGACAGTCTGGTGATGATCACGCGTTTCAATCAGATAAGGGAAGAGGGCACGCCGATTCACGAAGCGTTGGTGATAGCGGGCAGCAGCCGTTTTCGAGCAATTCTACTCACGACCATCACCACTGTTTGCGGGTTGTTGCCGTTGTTGTCGGAAACATCCGAACAGGCACAGTATCTCATTCCTGCTGCTGTTTCGCTGGCGTGGGGTGAGTTGCTCGCGACGCCTGTTACCTTGTTAATAGTGCCCTTGCTCATTGCAATTGGTAGCGACGTCCGTTCACTTTTTGGACCAAGGAGCAAGCGATGAAGAAAGTGAATCCATTTTCGTTGTCTGGATTGATTCGTCGATTTTGGCGGAAGGCCGCACTGACATGGATACTTGTATTACTAGATGCAGCGGCCCTGGTTGCGATTCCGGTGGCGATTGGTTGGGCGGTGGATGGGTTGCTAAACGGCAGTTGGGCTGGAGTTTTCAAACTGAGTGGGCTCTGTTTTGCGTTGCTGATTTTCGGAGCCGGTCGACGGTTCTATGATACGCGTATCTACACTAAAATTTATTCCACTGTCGCCGACGAAGTAGTGGAAGCAGAGCGGAAGAAGGGAAGTCCATTGTCAGCGGTTTCGGCCCGCGTTTCGCTGTTTAGAGAGTTCGTCGATTTCCTTGAAGGGTCGATTCCTTCGCTGCTCAACGAGTTCATTGGATTGTTTGGAACGCTGGCAATTCTCTTGCTCATAGACTTGCGGGTCTTTTTTGCCTGCCTCGGCGCAGCGACTTTTACATTGGCAGTGTATTGGCTGAATGAAGGGAGAATCTTTCGCTTGAATCAGGGTATGAATGATGAGACCGAAAGGGAGGTGGCAGTTTTGGAATCTGGCGATCGTCCAGCCGTGCGGCGTCACTTCCAGCTTCTGGCGCGTTGGCAAATTCGCATGTCAGATTTAGATACGCTGAACTATTCGCTTATTTGGCTAGCGTTATCCGGCGTGCTTATCTACACGGTAGTGGTGGTTGCGTCCTCGGGCACAGCGACCATAGGACAGGTGGTTTCGGCGGTGATGTATGTCTTCGGATTTATGGAAGCCGTTTTAGTCTTCCCGCTCTACTACGCCCAGCTCATCCGTTTGCGCGAAATCTCTGGAAGACTTGGAACCCCTCATGTTTAAGATCGCAGTCAATTTCGCTTTGATTGGATGTTTCTAAAATAAACCTGCATGCATCCTGGCTAATCGCGGACTCTATTTAGATAAGAACAGATTCGTAATTCACTGATCTACAGGAAATTATGTATTCATTGATATGGATTTGCCTTAATCTAAAGAAGTTGTTTTGAGGCTAGTCGATATATGAATAGGCCATATTACTTTGAATGTGATCGGTTCAATCTCGAATCTCAAAATTACCTATCGTTCTCAAAAATTACAGCCTCGTAATGAGGATTAGGGGTTTCCGGTAATTTTCGTGTTTCACGATAGATGGCATGAAAAGTCACCTATTCATCATCTCTAAGATTATCCTTTTACTCCTCGTCTCATCCCTGCCTGCGAAGGATAAGGAACCCCGTAAAAAAAGAGGTCAACGGTATTCCATAGAACAAGCTGTTTCGGATCGGGCCCAACTTCATACCATTGCCTTTAGCGGAGTTGCTTTCCTTACGGGAGAATTTGGGGCATCCACCTTCATCCCACCGGGTAAAGTATGCGATTATTTTGGGTTCCAATACATGCGTGACATTGACGCCGCTCAAAAAGGTCATAATCCGATGTTTCTAAATCGGGTCGTTGGGAATGTATTGCATATTCTTAACCCCGATCAAAAACAGCTGTTTGAGGATCTTGCGGAAGAACAGGCCCCTGAGCTTGAAAAACTTGCCCGGATGCGGTTGCCGTTAATCAAAGCGTTTCACCTCGAAGCAGAACGCCAGGAGCCCGGGCTGAGTCAGAAAGTGGTCACCGAATACGTTGGAGGGATTTTCGAGTTAGACGCAGCATTAAGTATTCGTCGTGCAGAGGTGATGGCTGAGGTGTATAGATCGCTCACAGATGAGCAAAAAACTTACCTGTCAAAGATGAAATTCGGCGATTTCGATACTTGGCCCGACATCGATGAACGTGGGAAAAAAAGGAAGGAAAACAAAAGAGGAAAATCAAAGCTTCTTAATGTCGCCTACATGACCTACGCAAGCGAGTTTTTCAGTTGGACTGCAGGTAATGTCGAGGCGGATGTTTATTTCTGCCCCGAACGACACGGAACTTATTTTGGCGGGTTTTACATGAAAGACATGCCTGCCATGGGAAAACGAGATTACGACATCAGCACTTCTATTACAGGTGAGAGTGGACGCCATTTTGTAGAAAATATCCTGAACCCGGAACAAGCCAAAAGGATCACAAGCATCCTCGATAAACAACGAAATGCTATTATGGGAACCATCGAATTACGCAGAGAAATTGCGATAGAGTTAAGAAAATTTCTGAAAAACGAAACTCCTGACACGCTAAAGATTCTCGATCTAGGAAAGCAATATGGAGAGCTCGATGGCTATATGTCATGGCTCTACGCAATGGCATTTGCCGAAGTCAATCGAACCTTGACCAAAGATCAAAGAGAAGCACTCACCAAACTGAGAGATCTGTCAGGCTACGATTGCGCTCCATACTACATCTATTCACGTGGACGCGAGGATGCACTTCATTTGAAGAACGTGGAGAGTACTTTTTTTATGTCAGAGGATAACCAAGCTTAGATCCAAAATCATGAAAAACAACCGGACCTTAACGCTTGCAGCCTATGTATGAGTGAGGCAAGGACCCGAAAATATACCATCAGAATCATCCCAGCGAATCGTGGTGAAAACAATTATGGATTTATTCGCAACCAATAGGGGAAAGATAAGAACGGAGAAAACCGACAGGTTAAGGGAAACAAAGCACAAAAACAAAAAGGTTGGAGAGCCAACAAATGACCCGATCAAAAGCACTTTTTTTCTATATTCTATTTTCAACTGTTGTATTTGGTACGGCACCAAATCTTGTAGTCATCCTAGTTGACGACATGGGCTGGAATGATGTTGGTTTCTCTGGAAATGAGGAACTGAGAACTCCAAATCTAGACCTGTTGGCAGGAAGTGGAATCATCTTTGAACAAGCCTATGCTGCGGCACCCAATTGTGCCCCTACAAGAGCTTGTCTGATGACCGGTCAATACCCACCACGCCATGGAATCTACACAGTTGTTGATGATCGACACAAACCTGGACAATCCCATCACAAAATTCTAGCCATTGACAGCGTCGCAGAGCTTTCCGGTGAGACTGTCACTCTGGCAGAATTGATGAAAGATGCCGGGTATTCCACTTGTATGGTTGGCATGTGGAATCTGGGTCGCGGCCGCCGGGGCCCACGTGTTCCGACAAGTCAGGGATTTGATCGATACGTCCAACCCAAAGACCTCAATTTCGAGAAAGATGCTTATTTTAATGACAAAGGAGAATACCTGACTGATCGAATGACTGACGAAGCGATTGATTTCGTCGAAAATCATTCGGCTTCGTTTTTCTTGTATGTGGCTTATCACGCAGTTCATAGTCCGTTCGATCCGAAACCCGCATTGTTGAAATGCTATGGGTCCAGAAAAGATGCTGCATACGCTGCCACCATCGAGGCACTGGATCAGAATATCGGCAGATTGGTGAAAGCACTACCGGAAAACACTTATCTTTTTTTTACCTCGGACAACGGTGGAAATCACCGATATACCGCGCCACTGAAAGGTGGCAAAGGAACGCTCTATGAAGGAGGAATTCGAGTGCCTGCGTTTATGGTAGGACCGGGCATTCAAGCCATGCAAAAAGCAAACCAACCTATTTCAACTATCGATATCGCACCAACGCTTCTGGATTTGGCAAAAATTGAAAAACCATCCTCTCTGGACGGTTTGAGTCTCAAACCGCTCTGGAACAATGAGACACTAGACCGCGAAAGTCTCTATTGGCATTTTCCTTGTTACATAGGTCGGGGAAATCCCTCCAGTGCTATGCGAAAAGGCGATCTCAAAATTATTGAGTTTTTTGAAACAGAAGAAATAGAGCTCTATGATCTTTCAAAAGATCCCGGAGAAGGCAAAAATCTGGCAAAAAAGAAGCCGGATTTGACCCAAAGCCTGTATGCGGAACTGAGGCAGTGGCAGGCTGCGACACATGCTCCACGTCCAGAGCAATTGAATCCAAATTACGATCCTAAGGCCGTTAGAATAAAAGGACGTGACCAACGTGGTAAGGGAAAGAAAAAATAATGAAATCAAGCATCATAACCCAAAATGCGCCTACCATTGTTTTCATCGTGATAAGTGGATTTTGTCTATGGACGGCAAACGACGCTACAGCTCAGACTGCCGCTTATGACTACACGTTGCCGGACGGATGGATGGACTCAGAAATAGGGGAATTGCGAAAAGATCCCCAAACACTGACAACAACCGAAAAGTTAATCTATGAGCAAGTCACTGCAAATGCCTTTGTTTGGTTCACGGGAACCGTACATAAGGCGACATATGAACCGTATGACGAAGTAGCAAATCATTTTGGTACATCCCAACTGAAGGAGGTTATTGAGAAACAAGTCGGCCCAACAGCAGCCCAGCTTCTTGAGACCGTGTTCTGGAAGGAAACTTTGGCTATTCTAAACGCTGGGCAAAGAGTGATTCTTTACAAAACTGCTCAGGCTTACGTTCCTCTCATTAGTCAGTATGAGAACCATCGAATCTCTTTTGTGGAGAGTATCTGGGCACCGAAATCAGGTCTGCCTGTAGATATTGATCGAGTGCTGTCATCTATCGAGTCCCTAGCAACTGATGACGTGAGTTTTTCCTTATTGTCAGTGACTACTTTTGCGGAATTGCTAACCACTCTTTCTACTGAACAAAAAGAGTTTTTTGAAGAACGACTGACCAGAGTTATGACTCCATCAGAAATGCTTCTGCCAACCTTCGACCTTTCAATCGTGGATGAAGAAATCAGATATTTTTCGGATACTGAAAAACAGGCACTTATGAAAGTGTGCAATCAATTTTGGGCCTGGCTTACCATCAATCCTGAGGATGCATCTTTGAGTGGAAATGGCCACACTGACTACTTTGGATATCCTTATTACCGCGATATTGATCGGGCGGTAATTCTAAGATCTAGTGCTGCACAAAATGTGCTCAACGTTTTGGACGAAAATCAAAAGAGCATTTTGGCTGGTTTAGTCGCTAGTTTACAGAAATTCCGTGCGTCAAACATCGAAGGAAGAGAAGCTTTCGTTCAAAGCATTTTTTCTAGTAAAAACGGAGTTCCATGGGATGAATCAAACATCGCTAAACTTTCCGAAACCGCAAACCAGGCGCGCATCGCGGAAGGCCGCCAAGCCTTTATAGAAGCGCTCACCTACGATTATCTCAGTCGTTCAATAACTTTACCTCAGCTCGAACAATTGACCGAAATTCGCAATAGTTCCCACGTTGGACGAAGACTCTCTGTTGAGTCACTATCGGATGAAGGCAAAAAGATGTATACTCAGGTCGCAGCAAAGGCTTTTGTTTGGTTCACAGGAACATTTGAAGAGGCGACTTATGAACCTGTTGGAGAGCTCGCAAATTATTTCGGATTTGCCAAACTGAGAAACGAAATACGAGAGCGTGGCGGGCCATTGGCCGATCAACAGTTTAGAGGAGTATCGTGGCTGGAAACGCTGGAGATATTGGATGAGGATCAACGGGCTATTCTATACGAATTGGTGGATGAGCAAGTGGCCGTTATCAATGATTTTCTGCACCAGCGGTTATTCTTTGTTGAAGGCGTGTGGAGCGGTAAACAGGAGGGGGTTGATATTAATTTCGAAGATCTCGTGACCTATGTCGAAAGAATGGGTGAAAATGAGGCTATAATAACCGTTCAGTCTGCGATCGCATATGGAAAGATTATCGCCACCCTCAGTTCTGATCAGATAGCTGCTTTTGCTGATATCCGTTCGGGAAGAAGAAGCATCGAAGACATGAAAGCTGAAACGGCTAATACAAAGATCATCGATCTTGAGATGAGTCATTTCACAGAGGATCAAGAAAATGCCATGGTAGCGATCGGAAGCAAATTTATTTCCTGGCTAACCGGGTCTTTAGAGGATGCCGTTTATCTGCCAAGTTCAAAAATCGCAAATTATTTTGGATTTGCCTATTATCGATATATAGATCGGGCGGACGTGTCTAGATCTTCGGTTGCCGATGATTTTCTGGGAGTCATCAATGAAGATCAGAAGGAAGTATTGGCGGGTTTAGCCGAAAGCGTTGTGGAACCCAATAATGAATACATCGCCGGCAGGGCAACAATTATCAGAGGGGCATACCCATTGAAGTCAGGAAGTGCTGTAGACGCTGACACACTCATTGCCGATTACGTAAAAAGTGCGGGCATTGCTGAGGGAAAACGCACCATCATCGAGAGATCAGCGTTTCAGTATTTGAATGAATCATTGACCCAAGAACAAATCACCGAACTCAAGGCTATTCGTGTGGCTTCGCTAAATGATTGATGATCAATTTCTGTTTGTTTTGGTCTAAACAGCATTATTGAATCATAATGCAAGAATGAAAGTGTTGGTAGTAGAGGACGAAAAAAGAATTTTAGATTTCGTTCGTAAAGGATTCGAAGAATCCGGCTTCTCTGGAGACTACTGTGCGAATGGAGATGATGGCTATATTCTGGCTAAAACAAGAGAGTATGACGTGTTGATCCTTGATATCATGCTTCCAGGCAGGGACGGTTTAAGCATCCTCAAAAACATCCGTGAAAAGGGCATTTCAACACCGGTTATACTATTGACCGCCAGGAGTGAACTGCACGAACGACTCGACGGACTCAACAGTGGGGCTGACGATTACCTGACCAAACCTTTTTTTGTAGAAGAATTGATCGCCCGTGTGCACTCATTAATGCGACGCGGTGATCGCCAAAGCAGTAATTTATTGGAAGTAGGTTCTCTTAAACTGAACCGCTACACCCGCGAAGTATATGTGGATGGTGAAACGACCAATTTGAGCACCCGGGAGTTTAATCTTCTGGAGTATTTCATGCGTTTTCCCGAAAGAGTATTTTCAAGAACTCAACTTCTTGAACATGTCTGGGACTACAACTATGACCCTAATACAAACCTGATCGATGTCTGCGTTCAGCGACTTCGTAAAAAAATCGATGAAGGTCGCGAATCATCCTATATCGAATCCGTCAGAGGTGTAGGATATCGTTTCAAAAAGCTGGATTAAGCCCATATGTTTCATTTACGTAAAAGTTTCCGGCTAAGAATCGCACTGTATTCTGCTTTTATTTCATTTATAGTACTGATCAGTGTTTTTCTGATCACGCGTTGGTTGCTCAGTCACAGCAACGAAAAAAAGCTAGACAGTGACATTCGTGCGATCGGTCTCCGGCAGATTTCACTTATCCGGGAACCGCGGTTCTGGGAAGATTTGGATAATGTCTATGATTTCCTTTTTGAAACGCAATATCACCGCGACCAGGTAATGATCTTTGCATTAGATAAAGAGCTTCAACTTATTCGCAAAACGAACGAATTGCCGCCCGAATTGTCATTCGATAAACTCCCTTTTCCTGCCTTGGTCAAACGTGACGATGAAGATCAAGCACTTATCGAAAAAAGAAGTAAAAGACTCAATTCAGAGCGTAGATTTGGGTATGAGTCATCGAATTTCAGGTATTATAGTGGTCCGGTCAGCGATCCGATCTATTTAGATCGCTACCTCTCGGATGAAAGCTGGCGCCTGGGTCTCATGTCTGGTTCTCGGGAATATCTGATGGTGGCGATTCACGGTGCAGCCCTGAAGTCAGAATTAAGAAAGTTTGAAACCGCATTTATGGCATCCATACCAGCCGTTTTGTTCATTGCTGGCCTAGGTGGTTGGATTTTGTCAGGAATAGCTTTGAGACCGGTGAATAAGCTGAGAAGCGCCACACAGACGATTCAGTCCAGGGACTTGCATCAACGCATTCCAATCGAGGACGAAGATCATGAATTCGATGATCTCATTCAAGCATACAATCAAATGCTTGAACGCTTGCAAAGAAGTTTTGAGCAGGCGACCCGTTTCAGTTCAGATGCTGCTCACGAGTTAAAAACACCTCTAGCAGTTCTTCAGGGATCGATCGCCCAGGCGATGCGAGATGCGGAAGCTGGTTCTGACAATCAAGCATTGTTCTCAGAATTTCTAGAAGAGCTACAACGATTGAAAGCCATCACACAAAAGTTACTTTTGCTATCCAAAGCAGACAGTGGGCAGCTGGATTTGCAGAAGCACCAGATGAATTACTCCGAAGCCGTGGAAAACCTCCTCTACGATATTGAAATTTTAGCACCTTCATTGAACGTTCAACATTCAATCCAAAAGGATATTTACATTCAGGCAGATAGTGATCTTCTAAAGCAGGTGCTGCAAAACCTATGCAGCAATTCTATCAAATACAATAAGCCAAAAGGTTGTATTGATTTGTCCCTGACAGAGGAGAAAAATCACATCCATTTTAGAATTCGAAACACCATTTCATCTTCTGAATCCATCGATTCTTCCAGAATATTCGAACGATTCTACAGGGGAGATCAGTCAAGGTCAAAAGAAGTGGATGGGGTCGGGCTAGGATTAAGTATTTCTGCTGAAATCATAAATGCCCATCGAGGTTCCATCCGGGTCGAACATGATCAAAAAGGCTGGATCACATTTCTTACCATACTGCCAAAGAACTCATGCTTATCCTGATTCTATTGAATCGATTCGGGAAGATTGCTCACTCGAAAGAGTTAGCCTGGTGGGTTTATTAACGTGTAAGGAGTTCCAGACTAAAGCCTTCATCGAGTAGCGTAGCATGAAATTTTCAATATGGCTCTTTTGCTATAGGCTTATTTTAGGTGATGTAGAGAAAGGTATGTCGGGTTATCCCGGTTAGCCGGGATTCCTTGTGTCGCTTCGCTTGGAACGAACCTTGGGTTCTCATCTCCTCTCGTCTGACCTCATTTTTTGTTCCTCAAAAATGGCGGAGAGAGGGGGATTCGAACCCCCGGTACCCTTTTGGGGCACACACGATTTCCAATCGTGCACAATCGGCCAGCTCTGTCATCTCTCCGCAGCCTTTAGTGGATCTAAGCAGCTAAACTATCCTTACACAAGCGTCATGTGCACGATTGAAAATCGTGTCGATTGGAGCTTTTGGAAAAAGCTTTTGTCGTCGCTCACTCCTCGGAACCAATCTGTGCACAATCGGCCAGCTCTGTCATCTCTCCGCTTGACCAAAATTTGAAAAAAGCGGATTTGGTGTGCGATGACAAGCATGGAGTTTGTGAATTCCAAGTCGTTTGGGTGGTTGTGTGAGCTGTGTAGTCAAAAACTAAGGAAAAATGAACGGTATAGTTTGGATTTGTTTTTAATTATGTGGAAATTTTTTTGTTTTTCATTTTCATGAGAGATAAACCCAACACTGAAAGGACCATTTTGATGCACTCCCCAATTCGCCGATGCTCTCTTAAAATCTACCTACCTGTCTTTTTAATTATGATCTTCACATTTCTGAACCAATCTTTTGGGACAGCAGTGGATTTTTCGGACAATGCCAGATGGATCTATCTAGCTGGGCAGGACCATTCGGATTCTGCTCCTGTGGCGCACTTTCGACGAGTGTTTGATGTGGATGCTCAGGTGAAAACTGCAACAGCAACGGTTACGGCGAAAGGGATTTATCACTTTCAGTTGAATGGTAAGTCGGTGTCAGACGCCTATTTTCTTCCAGGGTGGTTTGATTATGAGAGTAGGATTTACTGTCATTCCTTTGATGTGACTGATCATATGCGATCAGGAGAAAATGCAATCGGCATCCAACTCGGTGATGGTTGGTATTGCGGATACTTGGGTTTTAAAGGGCAAAGAAGGAGTTACGGTGAACATCCGGAGCTGTTGTTCGAGCTCGTTGTGGAATATGAAAACGGTTCTACACTAAAAGTTTCTTCTGATGAGAGTTGGAAGGCTGCAACAGGTCCGATTTTGGAATCTGATTTTTACAATGGCGAAGTTTACGATGCGAGGTTGGAGATGCCGGGTTGGGCTTTGCCGGAGTTTGACGACAGAAATTGGGCTGATGTTGCTACTGGAATTGTAGGGGAGAATGAGGCAGCATTGGAGCTAGCACCGCATGCGCCAGTCGTCGCGGCGAACATTCTAAAAACCATCGAATTTTGGCAAACGGATTCAGGGAGTTGGATTTTTGATCTTGGGCAGAACATGGTCGGAAACGCCAAAATTTGTGTGCCCAGTGTGGAAGGGATGGAAGTGACGATCCGGTTTGCTGAGATGCTGAAGAAAGATCGAACGCTTTACACTGAAAACTACCGGACCGCTAAGTCTACCGATGTTTATATCTGCAAAGGAGGGCAGGGGTTTGAGTTCTGGGAGCCTTTGTTCACGTTCCATGGGTTTCGCTATGTGGAACTGAATGGCCTGCGTGAGGATTTACAACCTTCTGAGGATTGGGTGCAGGGGATTGTGCTTCACAATGAAATGAAGCAAATCGGAAGGTTTGAATGCTCAAATCCAGATCTAAACCAGCTGCAAAGCAATATTGTGTGGGGGCAAAAAGGAAACTTTCTGGAAGTTCCGACAGACTGTCCGCAACGGGACGAAAGGCTTGGGTGGACCGGCGATGCCCAGGTTTTTGCTCCTACTGCATGCTTCAATTTTGACGTGCTGGATTTTTTCAAAAAGTGGATGGTCGATGTGCTGGATGCGCAGCGTGAAGATGGAGCTTTCCCTCACGTGGCCCCCAATGTATTGGGTGAGGGTTGGTTCGACAGTCCCGCTTGGGCAGATGCTGGGGTAATTGTTCCGTGGGAGGTTTACGTGCGCTATGGAGACCGAGAAATTTTAGAGGATAATTTTGAGGGAATGCTAAGGTGGATTTCTTATCAGGAGAAGGATTCCCCAGGGCTTGTTCGTGCGGATCGCGGATTTGGGGATTGGTTGCAGCCGTATCAAGCGAAAGAAAGAGATCGCCGCGGTGATACAAACCGATCGTTAATCGGAACTGCCTATTTTGCCTACTCGACTGCTTTGACCGCGCGGATCGCAGGTATCCTTGGGGACAAAGACAAAGCCGACGAACTTGAGTCCCTGAAAGAGCGGATTGTGGTCGCTTTTCAGAAGGAATTTTGGACCGCAGAAGATCACCTGACTTCGGATACGCAAACCGCTTACTTGCTCGCTCTGGCATTTGATTTGTTGCCCGAGGAAAAACGTCCGATTGCCCTCGATCACCTGCTTCGGCTCATCGATGAAGCAGACGGACACCTGAGAACGGGTTTCGTGGGAACACCACTTCTGACGCAGGTGTTAACTCGGTTTGGAAAAACCGATCTCGCATACAGCATTTTGTTGAAAGAAACCTATCCTGGGTGGATTTTTTCCATTCGTCAGGGAGCGACGACGATGTGGGAACGCTGGAACAGCTACAGTCATGAAGATGGGTTTGGGGATGCGAAGATGAATTCCTTTAATCACTACGCTTACGGAGCGATCGGTCAGTGGATGTATGAAACCATCGCGGGCTTGAAGCCCGATCCTGAGCAGCCGGGTTACCAGCACTTTTACGTGGCTCCAAAGATCGGAGGAGATTTGCAGTGGGCAAAAGCAAGTGTCGAAACTCAAAACGGAAGAGCGGCCTCAAAATGGAGAATCGAAGGTGATTCGTTGGTTTTGATTGCTACGGTGCCCGAGGGAAGCAAGGCGACGGTGATCATCCCTGAAGGATTTCGGAAGCGAATCGTGTATCAAGGTCGTGACCTTGATGGATTAACCGAGATGAAGGTTGCTGAGGGTGTCCATACTTTTGTCGCTTCTCGTTAGATCTCGATATTGTGGAGTTTAAGGATCTGAGCGGTTTGCCTATCCCATTCCACGAGTGATTTTCGGTAGTCGTTTTCGGCGACGACTTCCCGAACGCTCGCGCTAACGAGGTCCGTTTGCAGTCGAATGAGGATGAAAGTGGATGAGGTTCCGGTCTGGTAGCGCTTCTGTTCGGCTTCGAGGCTTTTTTGAGCGAGTTCGCGGCTGGATCGAGCGGTTTCGAGACGTTTCCAGTTGCTGCGGATTTGAGCTGCTGCGGTATCGAGGTTCAGAAGAATGCCTTGCTCAAGTTGCTGAATCGTAAGTTGCCTGAGGTTTTGTTCCATCGCAGCTGAGGCTGCGCGTGCTTTAGCCGCTCGATTGGTCAGTGAGCGACTCAGGTTTACTCCAAAGCTGAAGTCGGGAATTTTGTCGCTATCCAGGTCGTTGAAGGTTTGCCCGGTGCTGGAGCCAAAGCCCTCCATGTTCATGCGTGCAAAAAGTTCCAAAGCGGGTAGGGAAGCGTGACGTTGGCGGAGATGTTCGATTTCACTGATTTCGAGATTGAGTGTGGCCTGACGGAAGTCAGGTCGATTTAGAAGGGCTTGATTGAAGGCGCTCCAAAGTTCGACCTCCCGGTTCTCCGGTGTGGATGGTGCGATGAATGAAAAATTCCAGTCGATCACAGCTCTGGTTTCCTGCGAAAGTAGGGCTTTCAGGTGGTTTTTGGAGCGAATCAAACCGACTTCTGCAAGGTAAACGCGTTCGCGGCGGGCGGCGACTTCGGCCTCTGCTTGCAGGATGTCGGATCGAGCAACGGACCCAATCTCGGCGCGACGTTTGTTTTCATTCAGAAGTTGTTCTGCAAGTCGAAGGCTCTCCTGTGCGACCTCGAGGTTCTTTTCCGCAAGGATGCCATCGAAATAGGCGAACTGCGCTTCTGCGATGGTATTGATCACGGTTTGACGGAGCGATTCCAGTGAAATATCGTGCCTTTTTTGGGCGATGCGGATCGGCGCAAGATTGTAGGCTCTGCTTCGACCTCTTAAAAGTTGTTGGGAGACTGAAAGAGTGGCGTCGGCACTCATGGGAACGGCCAGACCATCGAATTCGTTTTGATTCACTCGAAGTTGAGCAGATGTGCCTGTGCCGAACCTTTTTTGGACAGCGATGGATTGGCTATTGCCTTCGACGGAGTAGGGGAAGTTGTTGGGGTTCGAATTGGAATCTCGAAACTCCGAGGCACTCGCACTGACGGTTGTTTCGAAGGATTCGCCTGCCGATTTGATGTTCTCCGCTGCCTGTTCTGCGCTGATTTCCTGGATTCGGATATCAAATTGGTTTTTGAGCGCCAATTGAACCAGCGTTGGAATATCGATGTTGTTTGGATATTCGTTTGCCCTCACATGAAGTGCAGTGAGTAAGCTTAGCGAGAGAACGATCTGAATGGCGTGTTTCATTGCGGTCTTTTTAGCGAGGGTTGATTTTAAAAACGAGGCCTGGGAGGAGTTAAACTCCTCCACAGACCCTCCCCCATCAGTTGCTTAGGCTATAGGGTGAAATTTTCAGGTTTCTGACTAATCGATCCTCAGTGCTTCCGCCGGATCGGTGTTTCCTCCGCGAACGGCCGGAATCAGAATGGCGAATGACGAAATAATCAAGATTAACAATAATACCCCCATGTAGACCACCATGCTCTCAAAGAAGGGCTGTAGGATGATCATCAGAAGATGGCGAATTAAAAAAGCAGCAAGCACGCCAAAGACGACTCCGATGGTAACATTGAGCAGTCCCTGTCTAAATACCCTCCCGATCACATTTATGGGTGATGCTCCGAGTGCGAGGCGAATGCCGATTTCGCGAATGCGTTCAGAGACTGAGAAAGACACGACACCGTAGAGTCCGGC
>JAKSBQ010000213.1 GCA_022361075.1 Opitutales bacterium
CTTGAAAGCTTATTGCATTCGATAAGCTTTCCGCTCTCTGCGCTAATCAACCTGTAGTAACCTGGAAAAGCTTTAACAGATCGTTCTTTTTTAGGAGTAGCAGCCGCAAGGGGTAGCGACAACAATAGCACAAACAAAAGTGAAAGGGCTTTCATCTTCAGACCATAGAGTTGTTGGGGGGATGGCCTGTATAAAATAGACGAAGCAGTTTTGACAAGAAATTTACAAAAATAAATTCCTCCAACGCATCTTATTAGTATTTCTTATTGATGAGAAATTCTATTCTAATTCCTTAGCGCTTCGCCACAGCCTTTTCGGAAACGTGCCTCCAACAATCATCACCGCAACCATCGAAAGGTTGAAAATGCTCATCCAGAGGAATGCAGCATTCATAAAACCATAGGAGTGCAAGCCTATCCCGAGCATATTAGTTCCGAAGAAGGACCATGTGGTCACGATATTCCCAAAAATCGAAAGATTCATGAAGCCAACGCTTTTGACTAAAGCACCTCTCTTTGCGTGGAGAATCAAAGCGTTCCAAATTACGATAATTAGAGCTCCGTTTTCTTTAGGATCCCAGCCCCAAAAACGACCCCATGATTGATCCGCCCAGATCCCTCCTAACACCGTACCCACAAAGCTAAACAACAATGAGAAACAAATGATTCCATAAACCATTCGATTTAACGAAGCCTCCATTTTCTTGGTGAGCAGTTTGCTGCAGATGCCCAAAAAGAAATAGATGATTGCTAGAAAACCTGCGAGGTAAGTCGCAGAGTATCCTAGTGAGATAGTCACTACGTGAGTGGCTAGCCAAAAGTTGGAATCTAACACTGCGCGCATCATCTCCATTGTGTCGCCAGAGGTAGTCATATGAGCTGCGACGATGAGGGACAAAAACCCTATAATAGCTGAGACAGAAGCGCCTATACCGGTCCGGTAAATCCTTTCAAGTATCAAGCCGAGAGCAACAGAACCCCACCCCACAAAAACGGACGCTGAATATAGATTCGTAACCGGTGGGCGACCCTGAATAATCATACGAGCGAGGATTCCTCCAGTGTGAAAAACGAAGGCAATCAACATCACCCAAAACACCGCTTTTAGGAGCTTATCGTTTAGGGTTAACCAAGCGAACAGGACTCCCACTAATCCGAAAATGTAAAGAACCATTGAGGTCAAAAACGGGTCCAAACGATTAAAGAATGCTTCTGAATCAGTCTTCCAAACTTGAAACTCCTTGTTAGTCGAAGTGAGACATCGTTGCTCAATCTCCTCCAATGCTACAGTAAACGCCTCCACGTCACCCGAAATGTAGGCATCTGACAACTTAGCATAACTGATCGCTGTTGGGTTTATCCCTCCCGAGGTGATCCCTTCTTTCAGTGCGTCACTGAGGTTTAACCATTCCGGACCCGCTTGGGATGGAAAGAACCTGGCAGAACGTTTATCCGACAAAGAGCCATAGATTTGGGTGTAGCGCCTGAGTTGTTTCAATAATTCGGAATTCGGATCAGGTTCTGCGTTGTTATGCAAATAGTCTGCTGCCGATTTTAATACAGTCATGTAGTTCCCATACTCCTCCAACACCGTCTGTTTGATAAGAGGGAGACGCATTCCGTAAGCCAACCGTCGATAAATCTGGAGATTTTGGTAGAGTTTGAGAAACGCCTTATCGACCGCATCTTGCCGTGCAGAATCCTCCGGGGTTTTTCTTACCACCTCTTCGATTTGCGTAATTTTGGGGAGAATTTGCTGATAACTAAAAAAATGCTCCTCCCTGTCCTCTATTTCCAAGAGTTCTTTAATCTCTTCATGATCAATTCGAAACACCTTCAGAGGAGAAGCCTTCTCTGGATGAAGAGACATCTGC
>JAKSBQ010000287.1 GCA_022361075.1 Opitutales bacterium
GGGAATTCCCGAAGTGTAAGTGCACGCACTCTTCACCATATCCCACTTGTGATAAATCGAAAAAGGATTCCCGCAAGGTTGGATGCCCAACTCCTCCAAATACGCACTAAGCGACCCGAGGTCATTTTCCATATTTGGACCGATTTCCTCTATCTCACAGGTTCGTTTGACGCCTATGTAATTAAACCCTTTTACCTCCTGTATTCCTAGGTATTCGATCTCACTGCTGACCTCTCCCGTTTCGGCCAAATCCTTGATCTTTGACAGCCCTCTTGCGTAGTCGCATCCGATCCAAGCGGACATCATCTTCTTCATGAAAAACATGAAAAACGGCAACGAACCCACCATTTTCCACGTGAGTTTGGTGCCCCCTTCGGTTTCCTCCAATTCGAACGAAGTCGTGTTCGAACTTTTGAAAGGTTTGAAAAAGGTAAGGTCGTATTGGATGTTCTTCTCAACCTCCTCTGACGAGATCGCGAGTTTACCTGAACCAATGATGGACCCGTCCCAGGTGTAGGATTTTCCATCAGCGGCATAATCCAGAGGGCAATCCGGTTCCGCGACGAGCCAGGGAGACCATTGCTCCCACTTTTTGAAGTCTCGAATCCATTCATAAACTTTCGAGACTGGAGCTTGAATTTCGATATCTTTGGAGACGTAGAATTTTGGCATGACGAATAGTGGTTAGAAAGCCATCAGGATAAACTAAAAAGTCCGTAAATGAAAGAATGTGACGACGAATTAGCCTTCGATTTCGATCGGAAACCCCAAAAACGAGTTAAGAGCCCTCAAATCGTCAGTCAAAGGAGCCTCAAAGTCTTCTTGATATTCGATTCCTTCAAATTTGAGTGATCTCGCATGCAAGGCCTGTCGATGATACTTCAACTGCCTCTCAAGTTCGTTTGACCATCCTCTTTCAATGAATTCCAGATACAATCGCGCGTCAGGACCGTAAATCTTGTCACCCAAAACAGGTAGTTTCAGCCACTCCGCATGTGCTCGTATCTGATGTTTCCGTCCGGTGACCGGGATCGCTTTTGCCAAAGTCACGTTGAACTTCACCGAATAATCGATCCTCTCAAATCGGGTTTGAGCTGTTTGCGTCTTTTTACCCTCACGCACGATCTGCTTCACATGCACAGGACTATGCGCATCCAGTCCCAGCGCTTGATCAACAAGGATATCCTCTTTGAGCTCTCCTACCAGCCAAACCAAATAGGACTTCGAAACTCTCCTTGCTTCCACCGCTTTCTGATACTGACTAGCCGATTTTCGATGTTTCGCAATGAGAACGATTCCGCTGGTTTCCCGGTCCAGACGACTGACGAGATGTAGTTTCTCGGTTTGACAGTAAACTCTTATGGCCCCCGCAAGGCTCGACATCGGCCCCTTTTTTGACGGATGGCAAACGAGCCAACCGGGTTTGTTTATCGCGATGACGTGCTCGTCCTCGTGGACAATCCATTTGGGGAGCTCCTTGGGCTCGATCAACGGTGTTTCTTCGCCTGTGAACCGTTCCACCCACTCTACTTTTTGCCCAAACATCATTCCACAATACCGGACGATGCGTCGATTTTTCAACTCAACAGATTCGTTGACCTGTGGAGAGCGTCAGGGAATATTAGAGAATTCGCGCAATGGATAAGGCAAACGGTACACAAATGATCTCGAGAGCATGGTTTTTTGCATTCCTGCTACTTGCCGTCGTATCAAGTTCACTTGCTGTTGTCGTCAAAGGATTTCACCTTTTCTCAGATGACAAACTCGAGCCACTTATCCAGGGGGCTGACGACGCACACTACTACATGTGGCTAAGGTCATGGGTCGTCGACGGGGACGTATCTTTCGTAAACGACATCATGTTCACGCCATTCATGGATGCCCGAAGCAAAATAAGCGTGATGAAGCAGGAAACGACCGACACCGGACTGGTCCCTAACAAATTCCCAGTAGGTTGGGCTGTGGTAAACTTGCCAGTCTATGCGATCACTCACCAAATCATATCCTCTTTTGACTCTGACGCAAAAGGCTTCGAACCCGCCTACCAGATATCCATTTGGGTGTGGCAGATTCTGTTGGCAGCATCTGGGGTATGCTTCTTCTACGACCTCGTCAGAAGATGGGTTCCGCGACGCGTAGCGCTCACAGCGATCTTGGCAGTCTGGTGCTGTAGTCCGATGATTTATTACCAAACTGCCAGGATTTCGATGTCTCACAACTCCGTGCTGGTGCTGGGAATTCTTGTGCTTTGGCTCTCGTTTCGAATCCAGGACCTCCTGAAAGAGCAAAATTCTCGAACGTCAAAACTGTTTCTTATGACGATCTCAGCCGGCTTCCTGGCGGGACTGATGGTGATTTGTAGACCCAGCGCCATCGCCTATCTTGCGATGCCGATTTCAGTGATACTCGCAGCCATGTTTTCTGAAAATCTGCAATGGAAAAACAGATGCCTCATGATCTGCGCAGGTGTCTCCGGAGGAATTATCGGCGCATTTCCACAATTGTTTGCGTGGAAGCAACTCTACGGGAAATGGATCCACTACAGTTATGAAGGTGAAGGATTCAATTGGGGAGAACCTCAGTTCTTTGAAAGCCTTTTTGGGGATCATCATGGACTTTTCAACTGGCACCCGTTCCTGCTCCTCGGCTTGGTTGTTTTACTTCTTGCGAGTGTCAAAAAGATCTTCCCGAGATCGTGGATCATCAGCCTACTATTGATCACCTGGGCAAACGCATCCTGGCACATGGTCTATTTTGGATCTGCTTTTGGTGGAAGGGCTTACGAGTTCCTCGTGGTCTATTCGGGTTTGGGTGCGGCTTTCCTTCTCACGTATCTGAAACCACGCCAGTGGCTCAGGAACTCCGTGCTCTGCGGTTATCTAGTCTTTGGTATCTGGAACACGATTTTCATGTATCTTTTTATGCAAGGATTGGTCTCTAGGGAAGAACCTGTGAGCTGGGCTGAGCGTTTGAGTGCAACTGGGTTGTTTTAGTGAGTAGCGTTAGAAGCGTGCTAGCAGGTTGACCTGAAGATAATCTGCTTTCATCTTTTCAGTAGTCATGAAAGTCATTCGTTCCAAAAGTGCTGGGTTTTGTTGGGGTGTTGATCGTGCGATCAATATCGCGCGCGATTACGCGAAGCAAAAGAAGTCTGTTGTATACACCGATGGTCCTTTGATTCACAACCAACAGATGATGACCATGCTGGAAAAGGAGGGCATCAAGGAGATTGGTGACTACCAAAGTCAAAGCGAACTAGAGCTTACCGAAGAGGAAAAAGACGAATCTGTCATGGTGGTCCGTGCACATGGTATTTCTCCCGACCGTCGCAAATATTTGAAATCGTTAGGAATGGAATTCAAAGATGCCACTTGTCCTGACGTTGGAATTATCGCGGGGAAGATCAAGCAGCATGCGCGAAAGGGATTCTCAACCGTAATTTTCGGAGACCCCAAACACCCCGAAGTCATTGGCCTGATGGGCTACTCCAACGGAAAGGGCCATGTCATTCAAAGTAAGGAATGCATCGATGTCTTACCGGATCTTGGGGAGAATGTCTGCATGGTTTCCCAATCAACGATGTTCATGTATGAATTTGAGGAACTCTCCAACTACCTCCAGGAAAAGTACCCTGAACTCAAGATTTTCAACACCATCTGCGGAGCGACTCGTGATCGACAAACCGGGTTGGTGAACCTCGTTAAAGAAGGAGCCGAAGCAATCGTAGTGATCGGTGGTCATCACTCAGCAAACACAAGAAAACTCGCGAAGCTCGCGTCACTTCAGGGAAAACCAACCTTTCACATCGAAACTTCCGAAGATATCGACATTGAGAAACTTCAGGTTTACGAAACCGTGGGCGTCACCGCTGGCGCTTCCACACCCGAATTCATCATAGATGACGTTTGCAAGAAACTAGAATCCATCTAACCTCTTACCCCAGAAAAACATGTTCATAAAACGTTACCTCATTCTCGAACTCGTAGGACTCTCATTGATCGCTGTACTGAGCTCCTGTAATTCTCCTTACTACAAGGCGATGGAGTCTGTCGGAATCTTTAAGAGAGATATCCTTGTGGATCGAGTAAAAGAAGGGAAAGATGCTCAAGAAGATGCGAAGGAACAGTTCAAGGCCACACTTGAGCGATTCACCGAACTTACTCAGTTTGATGGTGGAGATCTCGAAAAAGTTTACAAAAAACTAAGTAAAGAACTTGAACGTAGTGAATCCCGAGCTGCAGATGTCTCTAAAAACATCCATGACATCGAAGATGTATCCAAAGAGCTTTTTGCCGAGTGGAAGAAGGAGCTGAAGGAATACGAAAATCAGGAATTCAAAGCACACAGCGCAGCGCAGTTAAAAGAAACTCAGGCACGCTACAAAGATTTGATTGAGGCGATGAAAAAAGCAGAGGCCTCGATTCAGCCAGTATTAAAGACTTTTCAGGATCAGGTACTGTTTCTCAAACACAACTTGAACGCGAAGGCTATTGCTTCTCTCGACCAACAAGTCGTCAGCCTTCGATCTGACATCGAGCTTTTGATTCAAGACATGGAATCCTCAATCGATGAGGCCGATGCATTTATCACGATGATGAATGCAGAGGAGTAAATGTTTTTGAGCCTAATCTTAGGCAAAATGATTTATTTTAATTTTCTGTCTTTGACTTCCAACTACCTGCCGTAGGACAAGTTTGGGTCTGTCAATCGCAGGTCGTCGGTTAGGTTGATCTTTGCTGGAATACCCAGTCTATCCAAATCAGCATGGTATGCTTTTACGGCCTCTTCGGGTTGGATTTGATCGTCCGCAATGGACCTAAGATAAGCTATAAAAGTCAGTGGATGTTCTGCGTTTTTGATCTTTCTCCCATACAAAGCGACACGTGCGCCGTATTTTTTTGCTTCGGCAAGTTGTTTGAAGGCGTCATAGGTCGTGCCTTCTGCACCTCCCAAAATTCCAACAATTAACTCGCTGTCATAGGATGTTAGTTCCTCCATTGCCTTGGGGCCAAAATAGGGGATTTTTAAAAACTCAGGCCAATGCGGCTTTGCGACGCCTGCCAAGCATCGAACCAACGAATCATTCACAAATGATGGAATATCCTCAGGCGATAATCCACAGTCCACGTTCGGTGCAAATACTTCAAGAAAGTATCGAAAATTACATTCAGCCGCCTCAGCCCGAAATTCACGAAATCGTTCAAGCGTATGATGGTCGCAATCCAGATCGTTGTTGAATGTAATGGAGTAAAGTCCAAGATCGACTTTAGGCTTTTGCGTTTCATCTGCATTCAAGCTACCAAGCATTGCTTCCTTGAGGTAGGTAGTGCGGAATGCGCGTGAGGGTTGGTCTCGATAATTCGAAACTCGGCTAATCCATACGTCGCTAGTATCATTTGCCCGGATAGCCGGTGTTACAGCAGATCGTTCAAAGAGGTTTTCTTCATGAGCCAACACACTCATTGTTGAAACAGAAGCCAGCATGATGTCTAAAAATTCTGATGCCACCATCTCTCGAATTTGTTCATGAAACTCGCCCATGCTGTAAAACGGTTTATCTGCCTGCATTGGATAGGGAGAACCTGGGCTAGCAA
>JAKSBQ010000044.1 GCA_022361075.1 Opitutales bacterium
GAAGTCAGGTTCCCATCAATACTTTCACTTTACAGGTTGCTTTTCCGTTCTGCAATGGAATGCAGTTTCCGGAAATTTTTTCACCATCAACTTCGATCGTTTGCACCCCTTTGTTCACTCCATTCGGGTTAGATACCTCGATATCGTATTGAGTTCCTCGGAACTCGCGTTGAACCCTAAAGGATTTCCAATCCGAGGGAACGCTGGGGTCGACTTCAAGACCTTGATAATGAGGTCGCACCCCTGCGAATCCCTGACTGACTGTCAAAAAAGCCCATGCTGCCGTCCCGGTAAGCCATGCATTCTTTGCTTCACCGGGTGTTGCTGCATCCTTGCCCGCAATCATCTGCGAATAAACGTAAGGTTCCCCTCGGTAGACATCGATTTTTTCCTCTTTTGCAGCCGGACAAATACTCAAGTAATACTCGTAAGCGCGGTCAGACATACCTTCGTTCATCAACGCCAGATGGATCCACGGATTGTTGTGGCAGAAAATCCCGGCATTTTCCTTATACCCCGGCGGATAACTGGAGATTTCTCCAAGTTCCAGGCGATAATCAGGGAAAGGTGGCTGATTCAGCACACATCCGTTTTCGGTAAAGAGATGATTATGAATACTTTCGAGAACTTTTTTAGCGCGACCCCCCTTTTGGCCAGCTCCTCCAAGGAGTAACCATCCCTGACTTTCAATGAAAATCTTACCAGCGTCATTCTTGTGGCTACCAATTGGCTTGCTTTCAAAATCAAACGCTCGCAGATACCACTCTCCATCCCATCCGTGAGTTTCCACAGCTTCCAGCATCTTCTGATACTGTTCCTCGAGTTCTGAAACTTTTTCAGCTTTATCCATCGCCTCACAGAGCCCTTGCAATTCCTTGTTCGCGACGAGAAAAAGTCCCGCAATCATCAGTGACTCCGCTGTGCTTGTATCCCCCTCGTGGAAAGCTAATTGGAAAGACTCGGAAGGTTCGGTCGAAAAACAGTTGAGATTCAGGCAATCATTCCAGTCTGCGTGCCCGATTTGTGGTAGGTCATGCGGTCCCAGATTGTCCATCGTGAATTGGATACTCAAATGGAGGTGGTCCAAAAGGCTACCATTTTTCTCCTCTTGATCCGCATATCCGATGTTCTCTTCGAGGATGCTAAAATCTCCGGTTTCCTTGATGTAGGCACAGGTGGACAAAATGAGCCAGAGATGATCATCCATGAATCCGCCACCGATCTCATGATTTCCCTGCTTAGTGAGGGGTTGATATTGGTGGAAACACTCTCCGGTCGACATCTGCGTCGCGGCAATGTCGAGTACCCGCTGTCGAGCCTTCTCCGGCACCATATGAACGAATCCCAGAAGGTCCTGGTTACTGTCTCTGAACCCCATTCCTCTTCCAATACCGGATTCAAACAAACTAGCAGAACGACTTAGGTTAAATGTCGCCATGCACTGCACTTGATTCCAGGTGTTGCCCATCCGGTTCACGATCTCGCTGGGTGTTTCGATCTGGAATTTGGACAAAATGTTTTCCCAACGATCTTTGAGTTCCGAAAATGCCGCGTCGATAACCGACGGATCACTGTATTTTTTCACGAGTGCCTCGGCCTTCTCAGCGTTTACTTTCCCCTCGCTGTCAAATTTCGCGTCGTGCTCGTTCTCGATATACCCCATCACGAAGGCCAAACGAGTCGCTTCTCCAGGCTTTAGGGTGATTTTCAGTTGGTGACTACCGATTAAGTTCCAACCATGCGCCAATTCATTAGAGGTCTCACCATCAACGACGGCTTTAGGAGACCCAAGACCGTTGTGCATCCCGAGGAAGGTATCTCTGGAGGTCTCAAATCCGTCAATATCTCGGGTTGATGCAAAAACTACGTAATGGTTTCTACGTTCACGATATTCGGTTTTGTGAAAAATCGAGTTTCCTCTCACTTCAACCTCTCCAATTGAGTAAGTTCGTTGAAAATTGGTCATATCGTTCAACGCATCGTAGAAACAAAACTCGATGTAAGAGTACAACTCTATTGTTTTAGTTTGGTCAGTTTTGTTCTCTAAATGAACATCCCAAATTTCCGCGTTTTCTCCAGTCGGAACAAAATAGGTAGTCTCACATTTTATTCCCCTCTTTTCAGAAGAGAATGAGCTGTAACCGAGACCATGACGACACTCATATCGATCAAGCTCAGTTTGTGTGGGTTTCCAGCCAGGATTCCAGATGCAATCCCCATCTTTTATGTACAAATAACGACCATTACAATCGAACGGAATATTGTTGTAACGATAGCGGCTCAACCTACGTAATCTGGCGTCTTTGTAGAAACTGTAGCCACCCGCAGTATTCGTAACTAAGCCAAAATAATCGTCCTGTCCAATGTAGTTCAGCCATGGCAGAGGCGTGTCCGGTCTCGTGACCACATACTCACGGTTAGCATCGTCAAAATATCCGTATTTCATTCGTTTCAAAAGTCTATCAGGGGTTCCTAATTGAAAATTAGTAGGAGATAAGTGCAGCGTAGAAAATCGTGGTATTAGGATTAGCAAAATTAGGGGAAAATAGAAAAACCTTGATAACTCTTACATATGCGTAAATTTTCCCTATTCTTTTCACTGCGAGCCCCATAAACTTAAAAATCACTAAGTTACCCAGTATCAGGCATTCATGAAATCCAAACGCCCAACGATGAAAGACGTGGCTAAAGAAGTCGGCGTCCATCAAACCACCGTTTCACTCGCGCTAAGAGACCATCCAAGCATACCTCAAAAAACTCGTGACCGCATCAAGGAAGCGGCTGAAAAAGTAGGTTACCGACCAGACCCAATGCTGTCTTCGCTCATCGCCTATCGAAAAAAGACCTCAAACGAGGTGAGGACTTCAACCATCGCCTATATCATGAACGTGGACGGAGAAGAAGGTCTTGAAAACTCAAAACCCAGGCAACTCTTTCTGAAGGGTGCGAAAACAAGGGCTCATGAACTGGGATACAATCTAGATGTCTTTTACTACGGCGGGAAACACTACCATTCTAAATACCTCAACAAGGTACTTCAAACCCGCAACATCAACGGAATCATTTTGGGAGCGTTCTACACCCACTTCACCGACATCGAACTCTCATGGGAAAACTACAGCATCGTAAAAATTGAGACGCTACCCACCCAAGTAAGGGCTCACACTATCGAAAACAACCAATATCAAGTGGTAAGGAGGGGATTTCAGGAATTACGGAAACTCGGCTTCAAAAGAATCGGTCTTTGCGTGGCAGAGCACGATGAGAAGCATACTCGAAACTTGTTCTCGGCGGGTTATTACGTTGAACAAGCCGCGATTGAGGAGGAGGATCGTGTTCCTATCTTGATTTTTGAAGCTACCGAGTATTACGACGATTTGGGAGACAACCTTTCAAAAATTCGCGATTGGATTATCGAAAATGATCTGGACGTCGTCATTTCAAACTGGAGGATTCACGGGCCAGCGGCGGACGAAGCAAGTAAAAAACTCAACAAGAAGATTTATGCAGTCTCACTCGACATGGAAGAGGGTAGCTCCCCTTCTTTCGGTATGGTGCAAAACCACGAAATTGTAGGAGCATCAGCGGTCGAGGTCGTTTCAGGATTGATGCAACATAACAATCGAGGGCAAGCTACCTACCCTCGAACAAATCTAATCAATGCGACCTGGCAAGAACCCGACATCGACACACTGGAAGATATTAGGGCCCAGGTATTTACATTACCATCCACCACAAAGCCCAGTTAGAGCAAATTAGTCTGAAAACTCGTCAAAATGCTCCAAACCGGGATAGCGTGGCTCAAGTTTCCTTAATTTTTCCAGGTATTTGCTGAGAGAACCGTTTTGGCCGAGTCGCGAAGAAACTGTCGCAAGCGAAAAAAGAGTATCCGGGTCATCCGGAATGTACTTAAACGCTTTCTCCAAGTATTTATGAGCGGCTTCGTTTTCTTCAAACGCCAAAAGAGCCATCCCATAGTTCCGACACAACATCCAGTCATCTGGACGTTTTCCTAACGCTTCATTGTAAATCGAAAGAATATCCGTTTTTGCGTTTTCGGAACCCAAAACCTCTCTGATTCTGGAAAACCGTGTCTCCCAGCTTGAAAGGCGAATCGCATGATCCATTTGGAATGTAAAAGGGGGTCGCTTAAATCGTTCTACCATTTCGCCAGCGATAAGCGCTTGCTCATACAAAGTGTATCCCAACAACTTCGAGGCATCCGAAAAGCTTAGCTTGTGTTCTCGACTCCCGATCAGTTTTCCAGTGGAAACAAGTTGCTTAGAAATGGCCGCAAAGAGCACGTTCGCGATTTGATAATTGGCGTAAGCGTTAAGATGAACGTGTTCATAAAGCCATTCGTCTCCGATTAGTCCATCCTTACTCGCCCTCGCAAATGCTTCTGCTAAATCTACCAAAAATGCATTTTCACTGGTTTCAGCGGTTTCGCGAATTCGTTGGTTGAGAGCTGAATCCGTACGAAACCTCAAGGTATCAAGATCACGCGCCTTGACGAGAAAACGTTTCGCGTTGGAAAAATCCCCTAACTGCAAATAGATCCGACCGATTCGAAACGCGAGTTCGGCATGATCCTGGCTTTCTTTCCATGCTTTGAGAAAGACCGCCAGTGCGTCATCCAACTTATTTTTCCCCAACAATTGATCGCCATCTTCAATCAGTGATTGGATGTTTTCGGGGATGTCTGAATCTCCTGATACTTGAGAAGAAAAAGGAGCAAAATCCCTTTCATTTGTGAGAATTGTGCACAAAAAACTCGGAACAGCCTCGGTGTCGGCTCTTCGAACGATGTCCTCCAGATTCGCCTCGAAAAGATCATAAACTCTTTCAAGAACGGAGTTCCCTAGAGCTATTCTTTGTTCAAGAAACATCTCCATCCCGCCCCACTTTTCGTCCGAAACACCTTCGGCAGACCGATTGAGCAAAATGCTCCTCAGCAATTGTCCCATACGTGATTCCCGCAGGCTAATTTGTAAGTCGATCTGATTCTTGTTTCGGAAATAACCAGTTAGAACTCCCACAGGTCCGAATGGGCCTATCACTTCATTGTTACCCTCATAAATGACAAAAGCATCTGGTTTCAGTCTCACACAATCACGAGCCACTCGTGCCACGGTGTGAGAATTGATTGCAGTCATCGCAGCATTAACGGCCTCAATCTCGTTTTGCGGATAGGCCTCTTCAAACATCACTTCCAAAAACCTGGAAAAAGAAAAAGAAGCTTCGGGATCACCCATCGCTGCTGAACTACCCATCACAAATATGCGAATTTCGTTTTCTTTCTTTTCAAAATCCAAACGAAAGGGTTGAGGCTTTCGCATGAGCCTCTCCTCAAAATAGGGATGAGTGAATTCTCTGTTCTCTCGATAGATTTTCGTCCCATTTTCATCTTTTTCTACCCGATAAAACCGACTTGAATATCCGGCGTTTATCCCATTCAAGAACAATTCAACACCACCGAAGAAGACGACCAGACTCACAATCGAGATAAGTGGGCCGAGCAACCACTTCAAAACTGAGGCGCGTTTATTCATTGAAAATTCTTCGATGTGTTAACGATAGTTTGATCGCAAAAAAAGGCGAGTGTCTGCGGCAGACACCCGCCTTCGCGAGGTTTAATTTATCGAACTAAAACTAGAAATGAAGCCCAAATGTAAGACTATAAACTCGTTCTACAGGAACTTCGTAACGTTCTGTCGCGACACGGCTGCTGCCAGTTGGCTTCCAACCTACAAAGTCACCTTGCTCAGTGAGGTTCTTCGCATTCAAACGAATGGAAGCGTCGTAGTCACCGATCTTGAAACGGTATCCTGAGAACAACTCAAGGTAAGTAGTACTTGGGTCGTAACGATCCACACCATTGACAGTTCCCTGGAATGCTTCACCAGCATATTGGTAACCAAGTCCGAATGACAGACCCGCTGCTTGTCCTTCTGTGATCGAGTATTTTGTCATCGCAGCGAACTGAGTTTCGATCGGCCCAGAGTATGGTTTAGTTCCAACAAGCGAACTGTTTACGTGCTCTGAAATCTCGATGTCGTTGTTCGCATAGCTGAGAAGAATCTGCCAGTTCTTGGTTGGCTGGAACACAAGGTCAGCTTCGAAACCTTTAGATTCAGTCACTGCACCGTCAACGAAGTCACCCAATCCGCCAGTCTGGTCAGTAAGCTCATCACGAGTCAATCCTGGGAAATTAAGCGCGCGCTCTTCAGGAGTCATCGTATCCCAAAGCTGTTTGTTACGATTTTCAGCACTTGGATCGCGAACTCCTCCACCTTCTTGCTCAATCTTGTAGTAAGAAACGGTGCCCCCTACTTTGCCGTCCATCAGGTTGAATTTGAAACCAAACTCATTGCTCGTTCCCACGAGTGGTGGCAACTGCTCTTGGAAGTCATTACGAAGTGTAGTTGGGAACAATGAAGTCGAACGAACTGCGAAAAATGAAATTTCGTCAGTGATGTCAAATACCAAACCAAATAGTGGTGAAGTCTCGTCATCCTCAGTGATACTGTCTGGAGTCAGAGAAGTCGCTGAGTTCCACTGGATCAGTTTGAAGTCAGTTTTATTGACCGCAACATTAGTTTTCAAACGACCGTCCAATGCAGTCATCTGCCATGCTGCATAGTAATAGTGGTTTGAATTATCCTGAGTTTGATGAGCCCCTGCAGTGTCTACGAACATGTCTGTTGGCGGACCAATCGGATTCGGCATTTCGATGTTCGCACGAACAGGAACGCGAACCAAGTTTGGAGAACCGCCAGGCAAAGTGTGCTTGAAAGTAATGAAATCTTCAGACCAAGCATTCGCACCTACTGTGAAAGTGTTCTCGATACCTTCGAAGTTAAGGTTATAAACCATATTTACACCATATCCCCAGTTACGGTTCTGCCAGTCACGGTGGTGCCAATGGAACACAAGCTCTTCATCGGGAGTATTTGGATTCAACCAACCAGTCGCATTTCCGCCACGTGAAGACCATCCTAGGTCCCAACTTGCCGCACTGCGTCCCATTCCACTAGCGTTAAGTCCATCGCTGTCCACCTGAACACGACGTGCAAACTGCCAATAGGCGGTTGCGAAGAAGTCTTGAGTAAACTCGTGAGTCACACGACCTCTAATCATTGCCGCTTCGAGCGAGCGAACGTTGTTTGTAGACCAGTTCCAATCCCATGGAATATCTGGGTGAGTTGCCTGAATCGGAATAGAAGCACCGTTTCCAAGACCGTTTCCATCTGCATCTACTTCGGCAGTCGTAAAAGTGCCAAGACCCATAGTCTTTTCTCTGTAACCGTCTTCCACCAAAAGTTCGATCTTGGTCTTGTCAGTAGGCATCCACGCGAGGTTCACTTGCATGTAGTTGATTGAACCATTGGAGTTGTGGCGGAAATCTTTAGTTTCACTGTAAACTCCATTGAAACGTAGTCCGAATTTACCAGCGCCTTCAATTTCAGCTGAGACATTCGTGTCGATAGTCGCACGGTACTCTCCTTCGGAAGCGATGGTCGCATACATGTCTGTGAAGTTGTTATAAAAATCTACAGACTTGGAGATGCTGTTCATCAAACCACCTGGATAAGCCAAACCGTAAAGAGCCGCGGCGGGTCCTTTTACAACTTCCACCCGGGCAAGTCCTTGGGTGTCGATCGGGTCGTATTGACGAACTCCGTCTCGCATACCCCAGTTTTGCTGGAATCCACGGAAGAAAAATTGGTTGAACGCCTGTTGGATGGTGTTACTGGAAGCAACATCGGCACCACCATTTACGAGAGCAGCATTGTAGCGCTCCAGTTCAACCTGATTGGTGATCAGGAAATCCTCAGCAAAATCTTTGGTGAAGACTTGGATATTAACTGGAATATCCTTGATTTCAGTGTTGGTACGAGTACCTGCCAGTGAATTAGAAGCAATGTATCCTTCAGTCGCTTCTTCCGATATTGTAAACGGGTCGAGTTGATAGATCTCGTCATCGTTTACGGAGTCCTGTGCATAGGAGTAACCCCCCAAAAGGGTCGCAAACATGCACATACTCGAGAAAAGGATCCGTAAACGGATCCCTGGTCCTAGGGTCAGTTGATTCATAGTCGAATTTAGTTGAATCTATTCGGGGTTTAGGTGCACGGGTAACGTGCGTTTTGATGGGTTAATGATCCATATGAGAGGTATTCAATCAATTACCAGGTGCACTCTTACATATTAATGAAGAATATCTCTTATAAACCAAAAGGCTTCAACACACTCAAAATCAACGAGTTAAGAAAAACACAAAAATTCCTCACAAAAACGCACATGGCCTAAACAGCTCGTTATTTCTATTTTTCAGAAAAAGTTTTTTACATTAAATTTACGATCCAAAATAGGAGTATTTCCTATCAATTTGTCACTCCGCTCATTCACACGACCAGGCTAGATTCTTTGCCTAACAAACAGAGAAGCACTGAAGCTACATACGCCGATTAGAGAAGAATGAAGTGTCTACAGAGATGAACTCACGCTTCGATCCTTCATGAATTTTCTTTCTCTCAATCCTAAATTTATCTTGATATTCTCCCATGAACTAAGAATTCCAAACTAGTCTAACGTGATACAAAAAACCCCGACACCGGAATATCGGAGCCAGGGCTTCAAATTAAACTATACCAGGAAGCTCTGAAACTAACCCAGCCAGAAGCTGAAGTAGAGATACATGCCTAGTACCAGCAGTCCAACTAGACCTGCAAGTGCTTTATTCCAGCCATCCCAACTGGCTTTAATATCGCCATCATCTTCTTCCCTAATTGAAGCATAGGTGAGACCTTTTACCTGCTCTGCCGAAGGAGGTGCGGTCAAAAATGAAGCCACAATGATCGTTATGGTACTTAGGGCAAGGAGAATACCTGTAGCATATAGGAAGTTAAAATCACCAATCGCTGCTAAGAATGCAGGATTCTCAATCTTACCTTCACCAAAAAGAGCCTGAATCGTTAGTTTGGCCATGCCCAGGACAAATCCTACCGACATTCCCCATACAGCACCTGTTCCATTGATGCGTCTCCAGAACAATCCAAGTATGAAAACCGCTGTGATCGGTGGTGCAAGATACCCCTGAACACTTTGAAGATACTGGTAAAGTCCTCCGCCTGAGATACGAGCCATCACAGGGATCCAGATCATACCCAAACCAACGACAACCGTAGTCGCAATTCGACCCACGACTACTAACTGTTGATCGGTGGTCCTGGGGAAAAGTTTTCCGTAGATATCGACTGTGAACAGCGATGCACTTGAGTTAAACAAAGAAGCCAAAGAACTCATCAAAGCTGCAAGCAAACATGCAACAATCAATCCACGCAATCCAGATGGTAGAAGCGTAGTCACAAGAGTTGGAAACACTTGGTCACCATTGATGGGCGCTATCACATTACCGCTTAAATCAAGTTTCGGTGGAATGGTAATAATCCCTTCCTGGTGAAGTGCCCAGCCAAGCAAACCCGGAATTAAGAAGATCAGGACAGGAGTAACCTTTAGCAAACCACCAAAAAGTGAACCAGTTCGTGCAGTCTTAAGGTCTTTCGCTGTGAGTGTCCGCTGCACAATGTATTGATCCGTGCACCAGTACCAAATACCAATGATCGGTGATGCAATCATTACGCCTAACCATGGAAACTCTGGATCAGACAATGGTCGCCATAGTGCGAATTGCTCTGCATTGGCACTACAAATATTAACAAATTCTGACCATCCACCAAGTTTACCTAGTCCAAAAAAGGTGATAAAGCCTGAACCAATCACCAGGATGATAGCTTGCGGAGCTGAAGTATAAAGAACTGCCCTCATACCACCCAATACAGTGTAAATACCCGTAAGTATGACTGTTGCAAAGGCTCCAACCCAGAAAGCGTTTTCTGGTGAACCGAATGTATCCGGCAACAATGCCTGGAATACAAGAGCCCCCGCATAGACCGTTACTGAAACCTTTGTAAAGACGTATGCAACTAACGACACACCGGACAAGATCCCACGCGCCTTTGCATTGAAGCGTTTCTCCAGGAACTCAGGAATCGTGTAAACGCCAGACTTATAATAGAAGGGAACAAAGAAATAGGCGAGCATGATAAGTACCCAGGCATGTAGCTCCCAGTGAGCCATCGCCATCCCAGTCGAAGCACCTTGACCTGCAAGGCCGACAATATGTTCTGAACCAATATTTGAGGTGAAAATAGATGCACCGATGACAAACCATCCGGCATTCCGACCACCCAAAAAGTAGTCCTTCATAGACTCCTGTTTACGACCTGCCCACCATGCGATGCCTGCAATCATCCCAAAGTAGATCCCGATCACTATCCAATCTAATACAGTCATTTTATTCCTTGTTCTTGTATTTGCTCAAAATAAGCTTTGGCTCCGTGTTTCTGGAGGTAATGCTTTTTAAAAACTGATTCGCATGTAGATCCGCTCGCTTAAACACAACTGTACCAGGATGTCTCTTTGCACTTGATCCTGGAGTAGCTGACACACCATCAACCAAAAGCGGTAAGCTCAACAAGCAGATACCGACAATAACAGAGTAGATTGGGGTGATCATTTATTGTGTTAAAACGGGGTTCTTTGTGGCATGAGCCATCAATTTCTGAAGTTAGGTAAGGGGTTGAGCTTAACTATAAGCAGATGCTGCTACCACATGAGCAAGTTCAAAGTCATTAACTGTAAAGTTTTTCACGGCAATTAGCATCCCTGTCCTATCATATAAAAGACACTACTCTTATGAATGAGTGCAAAACTCTGTTTCTTTCTATCAACCTCACGGCACACTTAACCTCACGGCACACTTCATCAATATCTGAAAATTGAGTTTCACTTTTTTCTTATAAAACTGGCTTTTTTACTACTAGTGAATAGAAAATTTGAAGCCCTATGGAAAAGATAGAAATTGGTAGTTCTGGAATCTCTTGCTCTCGTCTCGTTTACGGTTGCATGCGACTTATTGGTGAAGGTTCAACCGAAGCCCTGAAGAACGGAAAAAAATCAATCCATTCCGCAATCGACGCAGGCTTCAATCACTTTGATCATGCCGACATCTACGGAAAAGGCTCCTGTGAAACTCTATTCGGAGAAGTTTTGCGGGAATCTCCTCAACTACGAGACCAGATCATCTTGACCAGTAAATGCGGAGTTATCTTTCCAAACGATCCGACCCCCGGCGATCCCGGCCGCTATCGACTCGATGCACAGCACATCGAATCTTCTATCGATGGCATATTAACAAGACTGCAGACTGATCATCTCGACTTCTATCTTCTCCACCGACCTGACTATCTCATGCAAGCTGAAGAGATCGCAAAGTCCCTCGAGAAAATAGTGAATCAGGGAAAAACCAAAGCCATCGGTGTCAGCAACTTCAGCTATTCGCAGGTTGAGATGCTTCGCTCCCACCTAAACATCCCGATTCAGGTTCACCAGATGGAAGTGAATATTCACAATATTTCGGCCTTCCACAACGGAACGTTGGATCAATGCCAACAACACAACATCTCTCCGCAGGCCTGGTGTCCATTAGGCGGCATTGTTTATCCAGCCTGGGGGAACACTTTTTCGGAGGATGACGAGGTTCGAATCCAAACTGAGGTAGAGCGACAATGTTCAAAATACGAGATCGAACCGTGGATTCTCATCCTGGCATGGGTACTAAAGCACCCAGCCCGGATTTTTCCGATCGTCGGGAGCACGAATGCCGATAGGATCAAGCTCGCGCCTACCGCGTTAAACCTGGCCAAAATCTACAGCCGTAAAGATTGGTATGCCCTTCTCGAAGCCAGAAATGGACATAAAGTGCCTTAATTTTGAATCATGCTCTTGTGATTGACCGTTAAAAGCACATTATCGCCGTTAGTTTAATACAACTTACCCCCATTTTTAAAATTTTAAAAATGGTTTGTAACCTGTTCCGAGGAATTTGCGTTCCTGGTATCTTAATGCACCCGAAACTACTTTTTTCCGCTCTCATTCTCGTTACCATTTCTGCGTGTTCGACCCTTCCCCCAAAAATCACCACAGAATCCCCAGTTGAAATCCCCGATCAATGGAGCCAACCCGCAACTTCGGAACCGGTGCTCAAATACGTTGACTACTGGCTCGATGACTTTCAGGACCCACAACTCCACCAGCTCATCGAACACGGTCTGGAAAATAGTTTCAGCTTCGATGCGGCGCTTGCGAGACTCGAACGGGCTCAGGCCACAGCAACTCTGTCCGGCGTCAGTCTCTGGCCGTCAGTAAATGCCAATTTCCGCGCCTCAAGAGCTCGTCGAAACAATACAGGCGGCCTGCAAATCACGAGCAATACCAACAACACATTCAGCCCGTCACTTGACATTTCCTGGGAACTCGATCTTTGGGGTCAGGCAAGAAACGAACGAAAAGCAGGTATCGCAGACTTTCAGGTAGCTCAGGAAGTCTATCAAAGTGCGAAACTTTCCCTCGCTGCCTCAATCGCCAGATCGTGGATTTCACTCATTGAGAGCAAACTTCAACTGGAACTGACTGAGAAAACTCTGGAAAGTCTCGAACAGAATCTCACCACGGTTCAAGAGAACTTCCGTTCAGGAATCGCAAGGGCGCTCGAGTATCAGTTGGCCAAAGCAAATATCGCCAACACCCAATCCAGCTACGAACGCCAAAAACGGGTATTCGACGCCGCACAGAGAAGTTTTCAAGTATTGATCGGAGATTATCCTGACGCGATTATCAGCATTTCGGACCGATTGCCCCAAATTACAACTTCGATTCCAATTGGACTTCCCGCTGAGCTCATCTCACGTCGCCCGGATGTGATTCAGGCCGAACGAAGACTCGCAGGCAACTCGGAAAGGATCAAAGCAGCTAAGAAATCCTTTATTCCCAATATCCGCCTCACAACAAGTGGAGGGATTCAAACCAATGAACTGTCAGAAATCACCAACACCGATTTTAAAATCTGGAACATTGCCGCCAACTTCACTCAGCCCATTTTCACAGGTAAACGACTGAAAGCGAACCTTGACCGTGCAAGGGCGAACTACGACGAATCACTAGCAAATTACGGTCAAACATTACTCAGAGCCTTTCAGGAAGTGGAATCACTAATCGCCGCAAATCAATTTTTCGCCGAAGAAGTTGCTGCACGGGAATTTTCAAAAAAGGAAAATCAACTCGCCGCCGAAATGGCATGGGAGGAGTATACCAACGGTCTTACGACAATCACAACGCTGCTTGAGAGTCAGCGAAGAGCGTTCAATTCTGAGAGCAGCTACCTCCAGGTCGCCGCCCAACGGATCCTTTCCCGCATCAATCTCTACTTGGCCTTAGGAGGCGATTTTACCGGAAGCCATTCAGACACAACCCCAATTCAGGACTGATCGGTCTATTTTATAAAACTACAATGAAAATCTTAAGATACTTGCTACCTTTGATCATACTCGCTCTGGGCGGGCTTGTTTCGTTTGTGTTTTTCGCCACTAAATCCGAACCGCAACAAAGAGAATTCCCCTACAGGATGCCAGAGGTTCAAGGAATTCAGTTAAAACCCGAAGAATTCCAGGTGACTCTAAAGACCCAGGGCGTCGTCCAGGCACGCACACAGATCAACCTGGTGGCTGAGATTCGCGGGCGTGTAACTGAAGTTGCTCCAAACTTCCGGGAAGGCGGTTTTTTCGAGGAAGGAGAGCTTCTGCTGCGAATCGATCCTGTAGACTACGAATCCGATCTCGTGATCGCTCAAGCAGCACTGGCCCAGGCAGAACTCAACCTGAAGCAGGAGCAAGCACGATACGAGCAAGCCAAGCGCGACTGGGATCGCCTCAGCTCCGACTCGGAACCCAATCCACTCGTGCTGCGGGAGCCACAAATCAAACAGGCCCGGGCAAATATCGCCTCCGCTGAAGCAAGAGTGAAAACTGCCGAACGCAACCTCGAACGAACCGAGATTCGTGCCCCTTTCGCAGGACGTGTGCTCACGAAAAACGTGGATGTCGGGCGTTACGTTTCACCGGGTAATCCGTTGGCAAACATATACGCAGTGGATTTTGCTGAAGTTCGACTGCCACTCACCTCGAAACAAGTCGCATTTCTTAGAATGCAGGAAGTCTATCGGGGAGAATCTCCTGAATTAAATGATGGGCCCGAAGTGGTCGCAAAATACAAGGTGGGCAACAGAGAACACGAGTGGGTCGGGCGTATCGTGAGAGCTGAAGGAGCGGTCGACGCTAACAGCCGTCAGTTGTTTGTTTACGCACAATTCGACAACCCCTATGGTCGCTCCGAACGAGGGAAACCACCTCTGAAAGTGGGAACTTTTGTAACTGCCAATATTCAGGGTGTGCTGCTCAAAGATGTTTACGTCATCCCCAGACGTTTACTCAACGAAACCAAATTCGTCATCGTTGCGGATGAGAAGAACTACCTTCACCGGCGATACATCGACATCATTTGGTCAGAAGACGAATACATCATCGCCCGAAGCGGTTTTGAGCCAGGGGACCGACTTTGTCTCACAGACGTGCCCTACTCGCTCGAAGGCCTGGAGGTAAACATGACGGAAGTCGCCGAAATCCCCTCGGAAGAAAAAGAAGAGAAGGTTGAGGAGACCCAGGTGGTAAGAAGACCATCTTCACCAGCTCAGGCTGCTGGAGGAAATCCGATGATCCAGGGCATGCTGAATGCAATTCCGGAGGATAAAAAACTTCCAGATGAGCTGATGAAACGACTCGAACAAGCCATGGCCAGTGGAGACCGCCAACAAATTCGACCCGTGATGCAAGAAATTCGAAAGTGGGGAGAAGAAAATGATGTGAATTTTCCATCACCTCGTCGTTCCTAGTAACCCACCAAAGAGAGGAATCCTGAAATGAATGCATTAATCTCATGGTTTACCAGGAATGGTGTCGCCGCCAATCTACTCATGGTCGCCATCGTAGGTGCCGGCATATTCACCGCTACCCAAAAAATCGTTCTTCAGGAGTTTCCTGACGTCCCGATCCGCACCATCTCCGTATCCGTTTCTTATCGCGGCTCTACTCCGACAGAGGTGGAGCAAAGCATCGTAACCGTAATCGAAGAAGCGGTTTACGATGTAGAGGGCCTCAAGGAAATGATCAGTCGGGCATCTTCGACTGGTGGAACAGTCAACCTGGAAATCGAAGAGGGGTATGATCTCGGTAAAGCACTCGACGAAATCGAAAATCGTGTCAGTGCCATCCGAATTTTTCCCGAAGAAACCGAACGAGCTCAGGTGAGTCTGGGCCGCATCACCGAACGGGTTATCACGGTCGTAATCGCTGCTGACATGTCGGAAAAAGAACTCAAACGTCTCGGCGAACGCATGAGGGACGAGATCAGTGGTCTTCCCGACATCACCTTGGCCTCTCTTAAAGCGGTTCGTCCCTACGAAATCGCCATTGAGGTATCAGAGGAAACTCTCAAGCGATACAACCTCTCTTTTGACACCGTCGTTCGCGCGATTCGAGCTTCATCTGTCGATCTCTCCGCAGGCAGCATCAAAACCGAAGGAGGAACCGTGCTGCTCCGCACTCGCGAACAAGCTTACGATCAAAATGCATTTTCCGAAATCGTCGTTCGCACGCGCCGGGACGGTACTCGCATCCTGCTCAGTGATGTTGCGACAGTAACTGATGGCTTTGATGAGACGCCAATCATCTCGAAATTCAACGGCCAGCGCGCAATCGCGATCGACGTCTTTCGCTCCGGTGAACAAAACGCCGTCGAGCTCGGCGAAACAGTCAAAGACTACATCGAACAAGCACGGAAGCGTTACCCAAAGGAAATTCTAATCGATTACTGGGCCGATGACTCCGAGCGCGTCAAACAACGCCTCCTCACTCTGCAGGACAGTGCGTTTTTTGGTTTCATTCTCGTCATGGGGATTCTCGCTCTGTTTTTGCGACCCTCACTCGCTTTCTGGGTAGCTCTGGGTATTCCAATCGCTTTTTCGGGTGCGTTCATGTTGCTTCCCGCCATGGGGGTGACGCTCAACCTTGTCACACTCTTTGCTTTCATTATCGTGCTGGGAATTGTCGTCGACGACGCCATTGTCACGGGAGAAAATGTCTTTCAACACATGCAGCAGGGGGAGGATTCCCTGACGGCTGCGATCAAGGGGACACAGGAGGTCGCGCTTCCCGTTATCTTTGGCGTGCTCACCACCATCGCCGCCTTTTATCCGCTCACCACACTGACGGGTTCACGCGGAAGCATTTTTGGAAATATTCCGATGGTGGTCATACCGGTCCTTCTCTTCTCCCTAGTGGAGTCCAAACTCATCCTTCCGGCTCACTTGAAACATCTGCACAACATCGGAAAAAATAAAAAACGGAAACGAAACTTCCTCGAAAAAGGGCAAAAAGCGATCGCAGATGGCTTAGAGTCGTTTGTTCTAAATTACTACCGCCCTTTCCTTAACTTCTGCCTGAACAATCGTTACTCCACCGCCGCCTGCTTCATCGCGATTCTGATGATCTTCCTGGCTATGGTGTTGACTGGCCATGTCAAATACAGCGATTTTCCTCGCATCCCAAGAGATACAGTTTCGATCACATTGATGATGCCTCCGGGGACCACTTTTGAAACCACTCAAAAATACGTCAATCGTATCGAAAAACACGCCCTATCCCTGAAGGACGAAGTAAACGCCGAGTATGGACAAACTATCATAGCAAACGTATTCGCTACAGCCGGTGGCAGACCATTCGGTGGAAGCAGGTTTCGTTCTCGTGCGAGTTCTGGAGTTGCGGAACAGGGAGAAATAATCATCGAACTCGTATCCGCGGAAACCACGGGAGTCCAATACGGAAGTCGCGAGGTCGCCATGGGAATGCGACAACGAGTAGGCTCCATCCCGGAGGCCGAACAACTCAATTTCTCCTTCAGTCGAGGTTCCACGGGGATCTCCTTTGAACTCGTGAGTCCGAATGTCGACGATCTCATCGCCGCATCTGAAGAACTTCAGGAAAAACTCCTGGAATACGAAGGGCTTTACGACATCGAAGACTCCTTTGAGAGATCCACAGAAGAATACGAGTTGAAGATTAAGCCGGAAGCGGAGTTCCTTGGCATCACCGCACTCAATCTTGCGCAACAGGTCAGGCAGGCCTTCTTCGGAGCAGAAGCTCAGCGCATCCAAAGAGGTCGTGACGACGTGCGAGTCATGGTTCGCTACCCAGAAGTACAACGACGAACACTCGCGAGTCTCGACACCATGATGATCCGCACGCCAAACGGGAATGAAGTCCCTTTCGAGACGGTCGCCGAAATCATTCCCGGACAGAGTCTCCCTTCCATCCAGCGCATCAATCGAAAGCGAAACATCGAGGTCACTGCTGATGCAGACGAAGACACGATTAACGTGGATTTCGTACAAGCTGAAATCGAAAACGAATACCTCCCGGTGCTTTTGGCCAAATATCCTGGCATGGAGTATGGCTTACGTGGACGTGCTCTGGATTCGAAAAACAATCAAAAAGAATTTCTCCAGGGGGTAGGCTTCGTGCTGATTGTGATCTACATCCTTCTTGCGATCCCTTTTAGAAGTTATTTTCAGCCTTTCATTGTCATGTCCGTGATTCCATTTGGGGTCATCGGTGCAGTTCTGGGGCACATGATCATGACGGCGATTACTCCGCAGACTCATGTAGTCACGATGATGTCGATACTCGGCATTCTCGCTTTATCGGGAGTCGTGGTAAACGATTCACTCGTGATGGTCGATTTCGTCAACCGGAACCGACGTCAGGGAATGCCTTTGCCCGAAGCCGTCCGCAAAGCTGGCGTGAGGAGGTTTCGCGCAATTTTGCTAACATCGCTAACCACCTTTTTCGGTCTGGTGCCGTTGATGTTTGAGCAAAGCCGTCAAGCTCAGTTTATGGTACCCATGGCAATCTCACTCGGTTGGGGAATCATCTTTGCAACTTTCCTCACTCTCGTTCTAGTTCCGACAGTCACTTTGATTTTCGAAGACATCCGATTGTTGCTCTGTAAAATCTATGGCTTGTCTACCGAAGAACATCTCGAAAGCGAAGAGAACCAAAAGATCTTGGATACAACCAACAAAGCTGAGGAGGCCTAGCTTTCCTTCCAGGTAAAACCGTGACAAAGCGCAACTCCTGCCGCGTCGGTTTCATCCGGGGAGGTCCACCCATCGAATCCGAGTAGGCGCGAGACCATCACAGCAACCTGTTCTTTGCTCGCGCGGCCAACTCCAACCACCGCTTGTTTGACTCTCAGCGGTGGGTATTCAAACAGGGGCAACTGCTTCCGTGCAATCACTCCTAAAGCCGCACCTTTGGCAGTTCCGAGCACCATGGCAGTTTTGTAGTTTTGCACGTAGATGGTTTGTTCCACCGCTACATGATCGATGGGAAACTGTTCTAAAACCGCCTCAAATCGCTCATGAATTTCACTCAGGCAAACCATCACCGGCTCCGAAGCACGAACTCTGATCGTATCGCGGTGAAGCAGTTTCAGCTTTCCACCATCTGAAAACCTCACGAGCGACAGGCCCGTTCCTCTCAGACTCGGATCGATCCCCAAAACCACTCCCCGGAATGACCGTATTTGAACATTGGGATTGGAAGCAGGGGTTTTCCCGGTGGATTTACCCTCGACATATGCTTTCCAGAGTTGACGCGTATCTTTTCCCATCAAGTATGAGATCCTTTTATCTAGCTGAACCCGACGAAGCAAGCCTCGGGATCACGAGCAGCACCATGGAATCAATCGCACCAAAGAAATTTAATCCAGACCCTTTCCCCTATCACCACGAACTGGAGCTCACGGTCGAGTCTCTGACCAATCTCGGTGTTGGTGTGGCAAAAGTGGACGGATGGGTCGTGATGGTGCACTTCGTAATTCCAGGAGAACGAATCAGGGCTCGAATTTACAGGAATCATAAAAATTACTCCGAAGCCGATCTCATCAAAGTCATCGAGGCCTCCCCTTACCGCAAACAACCATCCTGCGAATACTTCGGAAAATGTGGAGGGTGCCAGTATCAGCACATGACTTATGCGCATCAGTTAACTTGGAAAAGCCGCCACGTAACTGAAGTCATGGAAAAGATTGGTGGCATGAAACTCGAAGTTCCCACGCCTCTCCATTCGCAGAAGGAACTTCGCTACCGTTCCAAAATCACGCCTCACCACCAGAAACCAAGACAGCAACAACTCGGTTCTTTCGGGTTTCTCGCGGTGGCACGTCGCAATCAAATCGTGGACATCGAATCCTGCGTCATCGCAACCGAGGCGATCAACGAAGAATTCGCGCATCAACGTGAAATACGACAACTCGAGGCCAGAAAAGGGAAACTCAAAAAAGGTGCAACCTTACTTCTTCGCCACTCAATGGAGGGAGTCACCACGCAGTCTCAGGATGCAGTAACTGAAAAAGTCGGAAACCGCATTTTTCAGTTCAAAGCAGGAGATTTCTTTCAAAACAATCCATACGCTCTCCCGGTGATGGTGGAGCATGTGGTCGAACAGGCTGCTTCGAGCAATTTACCCAACCTCATCGACGCCTACTGCGGATCCGGTTTGTTTTCCATTTCAGCCGCTCACGAGTTCGAATCCGTGCTTGGCATTGAGATCAGTGAAAGTTCGATCAAATGGGCCAAAGCAAACGCTGCCCTCAACCAAATCAAAAACTGCAACTACATCGCGGGCGATGCTTCCGAGATTTTTTCAAATGTCCCTTTCGCACCGGACGAAACCGTCATCATCATTGATCCACCACGGAAGGGCTGTGACGAGGTGTTTCTGAATCAGTTGTTCAGCTACCAACCCGCCCGGGTAGTCTACGTCTCTTGTGATCCCGCCACCCAAGCCCGAGATCTGAAATTGTTCGTCGAAAACAACTACTCGATCCGTAACATCCAGCCGATCGATTTATTCCCGCAAACCCGCCATATCGAAAACGTGATTACCCTCGATAGAGAGGCAAAAAGCGGTTAAACGAAAATTTCTAGAGACGACTTACCTCTCAGCCGTTCGCCATTACCCATTTGCCATCTCTGATTCAGTCCTAAATCAGACCTAAACCGTCTCCGCAGGTATCTTCGAGTATTTCGATCCCGCTTCGTTCCCGAGCGTTTCATCCCAGCTTCTCTTAGTCGCCGCGAGGAACACATCTTCGAGGTCACTGTCCCTTCGGAAGCATTGTTGCAAATTCAGTTTCGGGTTAGAGGCGACTTTCGAAATGATCGTTTCACCAAAGTCTTCCTTCGTGTCGGACGATACCCAAATTTCGTGAAAGCCGTCCTCATCCGCTGGCTCAGTTCCGATTCGCTTCAGTTCCGGATGGATGTCCTCAAGAATCAAATCCAACTCTCTCAGTTCACCCTTCACAAACAAGTGATAACGCGACCCCAGGTCATAGCGTTTACGCATCTGGGAAAGTGTCCCTGAAGCAACGATTCGTCCACGATTGATGATCATCGAACGGTCACAACAGGTATCGATTTCGTGTAGGATGTGGCTCGACAAAATAACCGTCATGTTCCCTCGCATGCGATCGATAAGTTTTCGCACAGCACGAATTTGGTGAGGATCAAGCCCGATGGTCGGCTCATCCATAATCACCACTTCTGGATGGGCAAGCAGCACGTCAGCAATCCCCACCCGCTGACGGAAACCTTTCGAAAGTTTACCAATCAAACGCTTGGACACTTTGTTCCGAAGATCACAGATGTCCATGATCTCATCCACTCGTTTCCTGATCTCTTTCGCGGGGACTTCTTTCAGTTTGGCTCGAAATTTCAGATAGTCCCTCACTTTCGCAAATTCGGGCAGCGGATTATTCTCCGGCATGAAGCCGATCAAAGTCTTGATCTCGTCCGGCTCCCGAGCCGCCGATTTTCCGGCGATGAAGACTGATCCGCTAGTTGCGTTGATCAACCCGCTGCAGATCCGCATGAGTGTGCTCTTTCCCGCTCCGTTGGGTCCCAACAAGCCCACAACCTCTCCTTTTCGGATGATGAACGATACATCCGTCAAAGCCACTACTGAACCGTAGTGTTTCGTGAGTTTGATCGACTCTATGCTCGGGATATCCACTTGTTTCTGAAAATAAGGAGGTCTTCTACTCGATACGCCCTTCGTCGTAATCAATCAAGTCCGCAAACGACATTAAGTCCTCACGATCCGCCACTCCCATATCTTCCTTGAGCTCGGCGATCTTCTCACGGCCCATCTCGCTCATGCCCATTTGGCACACTTTGCGATTCCAAACACTGACCTTCAGGTCCTCCGGTAGTTTTTCCTGAAGGGCTTTCTCGATCGCCTCGTCACTTTGGTGAGCTTTAACGATCTCTTCGATCTCCTCCGGTTCGACCCCCAGATGCAAACATAAGAAACGATCAAAACCTTTCTTGAAATTCCGGCGATAGCTTTTGGGAAGTTCTCCTGCGAGCGATTTGCGAATCTTCGCAATAAATCTCGGGAGATGCAGTAAACCGTTCGAATAAGGAAGGTAGGGCGATGGCAAATCAGTGGCGATTCCACCTGTAGGGCCGTCCTCAGTGCCTGCGTATTTTACACGATAATCCATATTTTTTAACTACTCGGCTATTCTTGCAAAGAAAAGCTCCCACTATCAACTGAATAGACGCGCCAATTTTTTTGAACTTCATTTTCTGGGAACACCGTCCCGCTTGCGATCACCTGGCAGTCAGGATCCAGAGCTTCCCAAAATCGCTCTCGACGCGTTGCGTCCAGCTCGCCCAAAATGTCGTCCATCAATAAAACAGGCCGACTCTTGTTGACCGATTTCAACAGATCCAACTGAGCCAGTTTCAGGGCGAGCACAAAGCTTCGCATTTGACCATCCGAGCTGAAGTGTCGTGCCTTTTTTCCGAATACGGAAAATTCGTAATCGTCACGGTGTGGACCGAAAGTCGTGCTACCGAGCACCACATCCCGTTCCTGATGTCGCTTCAATTCTTCTAAAAATTCTTCCTGGCTGATTTCTTCTTGCTTCGTTTGATAGGAAAAAATGCCCTCCTCCTTATCCGTGGCGATCTGACGATATCGTTCTTTGAAATAGGGTATCATCTTGCCCGTCCAATGCTTGCGCATGGTCACCACACCCACTCCATACTTCGCCAGAACAGGATCATAAGCCTCCACAACCCGCTTTGCATCTGCAGTCTTCAACGCACGGTTTCGCTCTCGCAGCGCTCGATGATAGGACTGCAAAACATCCAGATAATGCCCTTCCAGCATCGACAAGATCATGTCAAAGTATCGCCGCCTCACCTGAGGACCCACCCGGATCAACTGCGTGTCATCCGCACTGAAAACTACCGTAGGGTACCTACCCACGTAATCCGACAGCCTACCAACGGTCTCTCCATCCACTTGAATTTTGCGTTTTTTGACTGAAAGTTCGAGTTCCACCTCGACCTTTTCTCCGTCGGCTTCCTCGATGCGATAAAAGATTCCGGCATTGGACTCTTCATGCCTAATCAAGGGCTGAATCTCGTGAGTTCGAAACGAGCGCACTGCACTTACCATTCCCACCGCCTCCAGCAGATTGGATTTACCCTGCCCATTTTTTCCAACTAAAAAGGTTCGCTGAACATCGCCAAACTCCACCCTCCCTAAGGAAATGTTTCGAAACTGTTCAACACTGACGTCCTGGATAAACATCTAGCCTCAATCAATCGAAACCACTTCGGTCAGCGAATCGGTTTGGTCCTCTGAAAATTTTTGGTGAATTTTGAGAATCACTTCGAGTAACGCCTCCCAATCGAACTTCGAACGGTCCCACCCCGCGCTGATTCGAATACTCCGTGATGCGATTTCCGGATCGACCCCAAGATCCTCCAACACGCGGGAAGTCTTATTCTTCGCCGTCGAGCAGGCTGAACCAAAACCAACTGCAAAACCTTCTTTCCAAAGGGCATCCACCCAATCAATCGCTTTTTGCCGCCCCGGTAAGGCGACAAATACAGTATTCCACAAACATGCTTTACCGCGACCATGAACTACTGCTTGTGGCAATCGTTGGGACAACTTCTCGACGAATTCATCTCTCCACTTCAATCGAGTGTTGATGTTCTCAGTGGTTGTTCGCGAGATTGCTACTTCCAGCGCAGCGCTGAGTGCTGCCACATTTGCATAATCCTGCGTGCCTGCTCTCAATGAGTGTTCCTGGCTTCCTCCCACAAAGCTTTTGGTGGTTCCAAAGCGGCCACTCACTTTCATCAGGCCCACTCCCTTCGGAGCACCAAATTTGTGTGCACTCGTGCAGAAAAAGTCCAGTTCCTCGAGACCCGCCAAAGGTTGTTTGCCAATCCACTGGCAGGTGTCGCAGTAAAATGGGATTCCCCTTTCTCGGCAAAGAATCGCCACCTCTTGCCATGGAAAAACCATTCCTGTCTCGTTATTCGCAGCCATCATCGAAATCGCTCCGATTTCAGGGTCGGCATGCAATTTCTCCGAAAGCACCTCGATCAAGTTCTCAGCAACCGGAGAAAACCACACTACACGATCTCCCAGGTATTCCTGGGCACTTTCATGCATCGCGGCATGCTCCTGCTTGGATACCAGTATTTTCTTTTCGCCACTCTTGGCAAATGATCTCATCCAGGCGTTACATACTTCCGTTGCACCCGAAAGAAAAACAAGCTCTTCAGGTGCGCACATGAGAAGCTCAGCAACTCTCTCCCTGCAACGTTCAAACTTCGCCCGAACTTCGACAGAAGCCTGATGGGGGGAACCCGGGTTCACCCAAGACTCTTCGTATGCCTTGTTCCAGGCTTGTTTCGCTTCTTCGACGAGAGGTGCAGTTGCGTTGTAATCAAAATAGATCATTTGGGTAATACCAGGATTTGCCCGGGACGGAGATCGTTAGCGCTCTTGAGTATGTTTCGGTTCGCCTGAAAAATGGGCTGAATGTGGTTCGCATCTCCATAGATTTTCATGCTGATCGCGTAAAGCGAATCTCCAGCCTTCACCTGATAGCGATCAGGGATCTGACTCTGGTCCGATTGGTGGGAGGTGATGGAGTTCAACGAAGCTAACTCCGTTTCAGACAAATTCAGTTCCTGAACTTCGACAGTAGCTTCTCCTTCGGTTCCGTCTGCGGCCACCCGTCGACTGTCAAAAATGCCGTCAATCGTGTCCTTGGCTCCTACAAGCCGAGACTCCAGTTCTGCGTTTCGCGCTTCCAGACGTTGCAGTTCAGCATTGAGCTCAGCGATCTGGTTCTTCAAAGCACTAATCGTTTCCATGAGCTCCATACGGCTGACCGCATTTTTGAACGGATTCGCTGGCAAACTCGCCGCAAATTCCTTCCTCGCGCTCAGAATAAGCTCCGCAACCAGTGGCGCTTCTCTGCTCTCAGGTTTTTGCTGAAGATACTGATTGAAGTGGTAAATAGCTGAGATCGGATCTTCGAGCTGCTGCAACAAAATCACGCCTGCTTCCAAATGAGATTCAGGTGAATAGGTTTGGGTCTGAACGACCTCCAAAAAACTCTCCAGCGCCCCCTCATAATCACCTTCGCGGATGCGCTGTTTCCCTTCCAGGTAGGTCGAATCACGAACTTCCACAAAGGTCGAATCTCCCTTAGGCGAACATGAGGGAATCCAAGCCAAAACAAGTATCCAAACGAACTGATACCAAGCGCACTTCATTGCCATAAAATGAAACGTAAACTTGAGGAATGCGTCAATCGACAATCCGACAAAGGAATTTTCAGACTCATTTGATTTCGCCTGAGATCAGTGCTAATTAAGTGACTTCTTACCCAAACAGTAATCAAAAAATCTATTCCCAAATGAGTGAATCGAATTTTGAAAGCATTTCTACGGAAAAGCGTATTTTCAATCCATCTTCAGCTTTCAGCGACTCCGCTCGAGTGCCATCTCTTGAGGACTACAAAACTAAGCATGCGGAAACAATCAGTGACCCAGAATCTTACTGGGCGTCCGTAGCCGGAGAACTTGAGTGGTTCGAACCCTGGACAAAGATCCGTGACGAATCCGGTAAGCCCTTTTTGAAATGGTTCGTGGATGGAAAAACCAACATCACTGTCAACTGCATTGATCGTCACATCGCTGCAGGACAAGGAAATAAAGCGGCCATCATTTGGGAAGGTGAACCTGGTGAATCTGACGCGCGCGTCCTCACCTACTGGGACCTTTATCGTGAAGTCAATCGCTGTGCAAACGCACTGAAAAAACTCGGTCTGAAAAAAGGAGATCGCGCGGCGATTTATCTACCCATGATCCCGGAACTGGCGATCACCACTCTCGCTTGCGCTCGACTGGGAATCATCCACACTGTGATTTTTGCAGGTTTCTCATCCAACTCCATTCGAGATCGCATTGACGATTGCGGAGCTAAGCTCGTGATCACGGCCGATGGAGGATGGCGTCGTGGACAAATACTCAACCTCAAATCCATCGTAGATGAAGCCATTATCGACTGCGATTCGGTTACCGATGTCATCATTGTCAAGCGCGGTCATGGCGACCCATTCCCATGTAAGGTCAAGGAAGGGCGCGACAAGTGGTATCACCGAATCATTCAGGACCAACCCATCCACTGTGAACCTGAGAAGATGGACTCGGAAGACGTTCTCTTTTTACTCTACACGAGTGGCACCACTGGCAAACCCAAGGGCATCATCCACACTACGGGTGGTTACATGACTTACGCCTACGACACCACTCGCAACGTCTTCGACATTCGCCCCGAAGACGTCTACTGGTGCAGTGCGGATATCGGCTGGATCACGGGTCACTCCTACATTTTATACGGACCTCTTCTCAATCAAGCAACGGTCGTCATGTACGAGGGTGCACCCAATTGGCCCGACAGCGGTCGCTTTTGGGAGTTGATCGAAAAGTATCGTGTCACCATCTTCTACACCGCGCCTACTGCCATCCGTGCATTTATGAAATGGGGAGACGAGTGGCCGAAACAAAGAGACCTTTCTTCACTACGCCTGCTCGGTACAGTTGGTGAACCGATTAATCCTGAAGCCTGGATCTGGTATCATGAACTGATCGGCAATGAGAACTGTCCGATTGTGGACACTTGGTGGCAAACTGAAACGGGTGGTATCATGATTTCACCGCTCCCTGGGGCGACTCCTACCAAGCCCGGCAGCGCCACCCTACCGCTTTTTGGAATCGAAGCTGACGTGCTCAACGAGGAAGGTAACTCAGTCGAAGCGGGTCTTCTGGCCATCAAAAACACCTGGCCCGGTATCATGCGTGGGATCTGGGGCGACGAGCAACGCTATCGCGACACCTACTGGTGCAAGTGGGACGGTCAGTATTACTTCCCGGGAGACGGTGCCCGGAAGGACGAAGACGGCTACCTCTGGATTCTTGGTCGCGTGGATGACGTGGTCAACGTATCCGGCCACCGAATCGGAACCGCCGAACTTGAAAGCATTTTCGTAGGACACTCCAACGTCGTGGAAGCAGCTGTCATCGGCTCTGCTCATGAGATCAAAGGACAGTGTCTAGTCGCCTTCATCACGCTCAAAGCGGGTGTGGATGCCAGCCCGGAAATCATCGACCAGCTCAATCAACTCGTCATCCAGGACATCGGTAAATTCGCAGTTCCGGAGCGCATCATTTTCGCAGCGGACCTGCCGAAGACCCGTTCGGGCAAAATCATGCGTCGTCTTCTCAGAGACATCGCTGAAGGCCGAACAATGGGGAACGTCACTACACTTGCTGATCCCTCAGTTGTAGAGGCATTGAAACGCCGATACGCCGAGAACTAATTTCTCAATTAGGGTCTCCGTGGAGAATGAAAGTCTTCACGGTATCCCCACCACCTGTCCATCTTGTATCCCAAAAGGAATACAAGTGGTAGCACCAGCAATTGCCCACACAACCAATCTTGCAAAAAGCGGACGCCAACATAGCCAATGGAGGAATCCCCTCGGGTCATGTGCAACAGCGTCAACCAAACCACGAGAAAGAGGTGAGCGAAAGACGCAAACCACAGGTGTTTTGCGAATGTAAAATCATCAGGTTTACTGCTTTCGTAACGCATCCAAACGTGGGTCAAAATCAACGCGGGAATCAACAGTCCTCTAAATTCGAAAATCTGAGTTTCGATCACGATTCCCGATAACAAGACCAACAAAAAACCCTGTTTCCACGGCAATTTGAAAGCCGGAAAATAAGCGTACACCCATAATGCCGGAAAATAGAGTGAACCTACTGCCGCCAAACTGTTCACCTGACGCATGCTCAACCCGAAAGCAGCCAAAATAAGCCCGCCTCTCAGTAGAAATCGAAGAAAGTCATTCATGTCCCAAAACGGAATAAATGCTCAACCCCGTTCCGATCAACCTTCCGCAAATTCGTCGGAGTTCACCCGATTCTTCTCAATCTCTTCAAAACGACGTTTGATGTCGTTCAACACCGCTTCGACCTCCGGTTTCACCTTGTTGTCGATCGTTTTCTGAATCATGCTCTCTGTGATTTCCTCAGCCACACTGCGAGCAGTCTCGCGAGCAGTGGGTGCTGCAATTTGCTGTGAATACTCCTTCGCGGTCTGTCTCGCAAACTCCTCAGCAATTACCTGGGCTTTGTCAACAGCCACCTTTTGCGCTACACGTTCCGCTTGCTCTGAAGCGATTCTGCGAGTTTCTTCATTCGCTACCTCCCGAACAAGATCGGGAAGAATCCTGGCCGACATTTCAGTCACCACTGGCATCGCGTTTTCGCGAATCGTCTGTCGGATGAGCCCTGAAGACTCTCCCTCGAGTACTTTCATCGCCTGCTCACGAATCAAATCTGTCAAAATCTCTTCGGTGAGGCGGGTTGCGGTGTTCTCTGCTGAGTCCTTTGCAACCTGTTCAGCAATGCTTTTTGCAGTCGTCTCTGCGATGGACTGTGCGATCGCCGGAACGGTCTCTTCAGAAATCTGTGTAGCGGTTCTTTCAGCAATAGCTTTGCCCTCAGTTTGCGCGACATTCGTCGCGATCTCCTCTGTGACTTCCCTCGCCACTTCCTTCGAAGTCGTTTCAGCAATTTCGGAAGAAATGCGTTCGGTCACGATTCTTGCGACGTTGGAAGCCTGTTCAGTCGCCACATCAGCTGCAACTTCTTCAGCCGTTCGCTGAGCAACTTCCTCTGCCTTGGCTCTTCCACTTTGGTTCGCAATTGCCTGAGCGATCTCCTCAACAATCAACGGAGTTTTCTCCGTAGCAATCTGCTCGGCAATTTCCTGGGCTATCCGTTCCGAGATCTCCTCAGATTTATTCTGAATGGTCGCTTTCCCGTCATTTTCGACCAGTTCCAAAACCCTCGGCTCTGTGAATTCACGAACGAACGACTCGAATTGCTCCCCGAGCAATTGATCCACCTGTTCCTCAACATAGGATCGGGTCACCTGTTTAACCACTCCTGGAGTCTGCGATTCCGCAATTGCTCGAATCGAATCTTCAGCGTATTCTTTGGAAATGGATTCCGCAATCTCTGTCGCTTTCGCGCGAGCGGTCTCTTCCGCCACTCGAGATGCAATTTCGGTAGTCAGTTGAGTAGCGAGTTCTTTTGAAGTATTTTCAGCGATCTCTTGAGCAATCGGATCTGCCAACTCGCGAACTCGTTGCTCCGCATGTTGGCTCGCTAAAAACGGTACCGTTTCTCGAACCAACGATTCAGTGAGATCGACCGCCATACGTTCGCCGATCTGACGGGCAGTATCTTCTGCCACTTCTTTGGCAACTTCTTCAGATGTCTGTCGCGCAACCGGGGTTCCGACCTCACGGGCGAGGTCTTCCATCATCACCGCTCCTTTCTCTGAAGCGATCGCCTCCAAAATCGGCTTTCCGACAGCATCCCCATTTTCACTCAAAAATTGATCCGCAAATTCTCTTAAAAACTCACCGAGTTTTTCATCAGAGACAGACTCTACATGCTCCCTGGCGAATTGCTTCACGAAAGGTTCAGTCACTTCGTTAGCGATCGGGCTGACGATTTCCTGGGCAAATCGCTCTGCTGCATCTCTTGCAAAATCAGGAACCAACCGCGCCACCACTGCTTTGGTCTCCGCTTCTGCGACTTCATTGGCTTTTGCACGAGTGACTTCTTCTGAAACTTCCTTTGCGATCGGTTCAGATACCGATTTAGCAACGCCCTCTGCTGTCTCGTTTGCAATGCGATCCGCAGTCTCCGCCGCGATCGAATTCGCCGCTTCCACTGCCGCTTCGCTAGCGATCTTAGTCGCAACTTCGTTCGCAACTCTGTCGATCACTTCTCGGGCAGATTCCTCGGCTACCTCACGAGCCATCTGACCCGCGACTTCTTCGACAATCGCAGGGCTCTGATCACGAGCGACTTCTGCAGCGACCAGATCCGCAGTTTTTCGAACGACGTCCTCTGAAATGGGTTTGGCGATGATCCGTGTGATCTCAGTCGCGACTTCGCGAGTCACTTCTTCCGATTTCTTCTCCGCAATCTCGCGGGCTACTGTTTCGGTGATGCGTTTCGCCTCTTCTCTGGCACTGTCCTCGGCATATTCCTTGGCATGCTGAATCGCCATCTCACGAGCGATCGGCTCGGCAATTTTAAGAGCGATCTCCTCAGTTTTCCGATAAGCGATACGCTCGGCAACCTCCCTCGCAGTCTCTTTGGACACGATTTCAGCTACGGTCTCAGCGACTCTGACTGCTGCAGGGCCCGCTTTTTGGTAGGCTTCTTTTTGACCGGCTTCACGGGCCGCCTCGGCAATCGTCTCACTTGCAACACGCTCGGCGACATCGTTAGCCGCTTTTTGGGCAATTTCGGTCGCAATCCGCGTGGCGACTTCGTCAACAACCTGCACCGAACTCTTACGGGAAACTTCTTCTGAAACCTCGATTGCGTTCTTAACTGCCGTGTTTCTGGCAACCTCCGAAGCAATTTCACGACTCACGACCTTGGCCATTTTGGCTGCTTCGATCTCAGACAGATCGGTCGCAATCTGTTGAGCAGTATCACGAGCAATTTTTTCCGAAACCTCCCGGGCAACTTCGACGGAGAAATCCTTAAGCTGAGTCTCAGCGATTTCGCGTGCGATCGTTTCGACGTAACTTTTCGAAGTTTCTGTCGCAATCTGGCTCGCAGTCGCCTCCGCCGATTTACGGGCCGCTGATCTGGCGATTTCGTTTGCGATAGACTCAGCAGTCAACGTCGCCACAGAGTGGGAAACCTGTCGGGAAACAGTTTCGGCAACTTCTCTTGCTTTCGGTTCCGCGACTTCGTGTGCGTTTTTCTGCACAAGCTCACGAGTCATCACCTCCACGCTATTGCGCAGCATGAGGTCCAGCATCTCATCGCTCACACGATCTGCCAACTCACCTTTGGAAAGCGTAATTGGAGTAGTTTCGGGTGTAGGTGCTTTAGCAAGAATTTCCTCCGCAACCAATCGAGCCGTGGTTTCAGCTTTTTCAAGAATTTCCTGCTCCTTTTCGGCACTGAGTGCTTCAGCTACCGGGACTGGAGGCTCCGGGTCGGGTTGCTCTTCAACCTCTGGCTCAGGTTCAGGGGCCAATTCGGCGATCTCCTCTGGTTCGGGCTCGGACTCCTCTAAAACTTCTTCGGATGTTTCTTCCTCTACAACCTCAGCTTCAGGATCGAATGAGAGTGGTTCCGAGGCTTCTTCAACTGGTACATCCTCGATCGCAGTGGATTCTTCTTCCTCAGCTTTCATTTCCTCCGGATTATCAATGATCGGGCTCGCATAGGCCTCAGCATCGATCTCAACCGGTTCTGGCTCCTCCTCAGTAGTTTCCTCCTCGATCTCTTCTTCGGGAACAGCTTCCTCCTCGATGACTGGCGCTTCCTCCGCGACCGCCATCGGTTCGGGTTCTTCATCAGGTTCGGAAAGGGATACGTCCAGTGTGCCTTCTTCGAAAGAAGCAACCTCTTCCGACTCAGGTTCCTGCTCGGGTTGAGGTTCCTCATCCACTACCTCCGGCTCTTCTTGAGCTTCGGCCTCAGGTTCTTCGCCATCGTCCGAAAATACATCCACACCTGTCGGAACACTCGAATCATCTTCAGCGTCAGGAGTAGGTTGAGAGGCTGCAGCCGTACCGATCATTTCTTCTTCCGCCTCTTCTTCATGAGCGGGTTCTTCGATCGTTTCCTCAGGTTCCGGAGCATCAATTTCCATTTCCTGCCAAGGCGGGTCTTCTTCAGCGGTATAACTGACAGGAAGTATCATCACTTCGTCATCCAGCTGCTTGGTTTTCATATCCGCCGCTTCATCCAAAGTAACGGTATTGTCCTTAACATCACCGTTAATGGAGACCCACCAGCTGTCCTCAACCTCATTTTCAGCTAGCCAGGTGCGAAGTTCCTCCAATTTCATGCGTGAAACGATAAAAAAACCCTCGCAATAGTCAAGGTCGGAGACGTGTGAATAACTTGTCAGTAAGAATCCTAAAATCCTTACTCTAAGGGAATTAGAACAGCCACTTCTCTCAGGCTCCTGAGCCCTTCGCCCAACCGAACCTTCCCTTTGTTAAACAAGCCTTCCATTTCGGGTTCGACCGATTCGAGAATCCCCACTTTCAAACCTGCGCGAAGACTTCCGCTCAGACCCGTCGTGTAAAGAGTAATCGGATTCTCGTCATTGGGTAAAAGATCACTCGGAATATGCTCCACACTCGCTGCCAAAGGCGACCACGGAGTTTGCCCCATTCCCTGATAAGCAATGGGACGTGTGTCGTTGGCCGGATTCACTGTAATCCGAAACGAAGGGCTGCTCACGAGGGTGACCGTGCTTTTACTCCCCTCCACTTTACTGATTTTACCAACCAGGCCTCCGGCGTAGACCACCGCCATCTCCTCTTTCAATCCGTGTCTACTTCCTTTATCAATGACCAAACTATCAAACCATCCGCTGACCAACCGTTGGCTGACCCTTGCGTAGGCAAATTCATAGTCCCTCACGGGCTCAAACGCCAGAAGACGCTCCATACGGTCCACGTAATGCTCCTGGTTTTCCTGCTGATGCAGCTTGTTCTGTGCAAGTGAGTTTCTTCGCGAAAGCTGCCTAACATCTCTGAGCAACTGATTTTTGCCTTTCAACCTGAACGCCATGTAGTCCTGCGCTTCCCCAACCTTATTTGCCACGACGTCAACGGGAGCGAGAAAGACTTCTGTTCCCCGATAGATGAATGTCTTTATCACCACAGGAAGAAGAAACCAACCGAGCAGTAACAAAATCCCGAGATAAACAACTCCCCATTTTTTTCCCGCTGGCATCTTTTGATTTTCGGTTAGTTCAGTAGATGAATTGCACGATCCAAAAGCCCTCAGATCATGTTCTCAGTCGCTTTTTTATATTCGAGGAGCAGCTCCACATTCTCCAATGCGATTCCTGCTCCGCTGGCTACAGCGGTCAATGGGTCCTCAGCGACAAGCACTGGCAGTCCGGTGATCTCGCTGAGGTAGGTATCCAACCCTCTCAACAATGCACCCCCTCCAGCCAGAAAAAATCCGCGATCGACCAAATCAGAGGACAACTCAGGCGGGCAAATTTCGAGGGCTTTACGAATCATAGTGGTGATCTCCTGAAGGGTTCCGCTAAGTGCTTTGCGGATCTCCTGAGAGGTGATGTTCACCATACGCGGAAGCCCTGCCACCGAGTCCTGCCCTCGAACCTCCATCTTCAACTCCTTGTCGAGCTTGTAGGCAGAGCCGATTCGTATCTTGATCTCCTCAGCAGTGCGCTGACCGATATTCAGAGTGTATTTTTGCTTGAGAAAATTGATAATGGCATCATCCATCTCGTCGCCACCGACCCGAATGCTTCTCTTGAGCACGATGCCCGAAAGCGAAATAATCGCAATCTCAGTGGTCCCACCTCCAATATCGACAATCATGTTGGCCGATGCTTCGTCTATCGGAAGGCCTGCTCCAATCGCCGCCACAAAGGGCTCCTCAAGCAACACCACACTGCGCGCGCCCGCATTGTAGGCACTTTCCTCCACCGCCCGTCGTTCCACTTTGGTGATCCCACTAGGCACAGCGATGACCACCCGTGGACCTCCAATGCTGAATTGAGAATCCACCTTACGGATGAACCGCCGCAGCATTTCTTCACAAGCTTCAAAGTCGGAGATCACCCCGTCCTTCAGCGGTCGCACCGCTCGAAGATTTCCCGGAGTTCGCCCAAGCATCTTCTTCGCCTCGTCACCGACCTGGTGCACCTTGCGGGTGAAGACGTCCACTGCGACCACACTCGGCTCCCTTACGACGATTCCCTTATCTTTCACGTAGATGAGGGTATTGGCCGTGCCTAGATCGATACCGATGTCTTTTGAAAATAAGCCGAACACAATGAACAAGTGAGCGAGAGAATCTGCAACTCGCATCATTATTGGGTTCACCACCTTTCAAAGTCAAAATCTAAATCAAGTCTCAAAAGCCATCTAACTCACTGAAAGGGAATGGCTTGCTCAAAAACCAAAACTGAAATCAGATCTATTTCGAATTCCCCGATACCTCTACTCCCGAAACGGTAGTTCCAGATAAAAAGTAGATCCTTCGCCGGGCGCGGAAACAAAACTCAGATCGCCTTTCATCTCACGCGCCAGTCGTTTTGCGATCGAAAGCCCGAGCCCACTCGAACTCTCGCCAGCAGTCGGGCGATTCGAAGTCTTCGCAAACTTTTGGAAAACCTTTGGATGTTCAGCTTCTGCGATTCCTGGGCCCTCATCCTCTACTGCAAATCGAATTTTGTGATCCATCAGGATGAGATCCGGAAGTTCTCCTCCATTTCCAACTAAATCCAGATCGATGTGCACATGAGTTCCATTGGGAGAATACTTCACCGCATTGCTAACTACATTGTCCACGATCTGAGAAAAAGCGGTGGGGTCGACAAAGCCTTTCAACGTCTCGTTACCCGAAAACTCATAATGGATCTTGATGTCTTTGTTCCCCGCGTTGACTTCATTTTGTTTGATAATCTCCTCGCAGATGGGGGAAAGAATCGTCTCTTGCAGGGCGATTTCGAAACGACCAACATCCAGTCGATTGATCTCAACTAACTTGGAGACGAGCGCCGTCATCCTCTTAATCGTGGTGTCAAACTGCTGGATCAGCGAATCGACGCCTTCCAGGTTTTTGTCAGCAGTCTTGATCCGGAAGAGGTCCAGAGCCAAACCCAGCACAGAGAGTGGGTTTTTCAGATCGTGGGTCGCCACGCCAATGAACTCATTTTTTTCGTCAAGCATCTCCGACAAACGCTTATTCCGGTCTTCAAGGCTATGCGCGTATTCTTCTATCTTATGATGTGCGTTTTTGAGCTCCAGATGGGTCTGGATGCGCATGATCAGCTCTTCTTTACGAAAGGGCTTGGTCACGTAGTCGACTCCACCCGCCTGAAATCCCTCGATCACATCATCACTCTCACTTTTTGCCGTAAGGAAAATGACCGGAATAGTTGAAAAAATCGGATGTTTTTTCAGTTTCCGACAAAGTGTAAAACCATCCATCTCCGGCATCATCACGTCGAGCAGGATCAGATCCGGCACCACAAAATCCAATCGCTTCAATGCACTTTGCGCACTCTCCGCCGTCAACACCCGACAATCTTCGCTCGATAGGTTGTCGACAAGAACCGACAGGTTGGTGGGCGCATCGTCCACACAGAGTATTGTGTTTTTTGGCGATCCGGTAAGGCTCATTTTCAGGGGATAATTGGTGATTTCTTAACTTCCTAATCGGTTGATAATTAGGAAACTTAATGACTATTCTTGCCTCTCACTGAAGCATATCCCAACATATAGGATTATGAAGCAGACACCCGATTCTCTTTCCTTACTCACTGAACTCTCTAACGCACATTCCGTCCCGGGTCGGGAAGATGAAGTCAGAGCCATTTTTAAGGAAAACTTGTCCAAGATCGGGAACATTAAAATCGACCCGATGGGAAACATCTACTGCGAACGCAAAAACCAGGATCTTCCACTTATCGCTGTCGACTGTCATATGGACGAAGTCGGGTTCATGGTGCAAAGCATCACCCCCGAAGGATTTCTCAAAGTGCTTGGTCTCGGTGGGTGGTCTACACTCAACCTGTCCGCTCAACCCGTGGTCGTCTTCACGAAAACTGGTAAAATCCCCGGAGTCTTCGGTAGTGTGCCCCCTCATTTTCTGAAGGGAGTAGACAAGGGCCTACCCAAAATCGAGGATCTCAGCATCGACATTGGAGCGGCAAGCGCCGCCGAAGTGAAAGAATGGGGAGTACGCCCGGGTAGTTTCGTTTGCCCCGACGTGCAGCTTCGGGCCACACACAATCCAAAGCGACTCCTGGGGAAAGCATTTGATAATCGTGTGGGTTGCGGAATCTGCATCGAAAGCGCTTTGGAAACGAAAGATCTCAACCTGAACGCAACTTTTGTCGGATCAGTGCAAGAAGAAGGAGGGCTCAAAGGTGCGGAAATCAGCTCGAACCTCGCCTCACCAGACGTTGCGATCATCCTCGAAGGAACTCCAGCTGACGACACCCCAGGCACTAAATCAGCCACCTCTCAGTCCATCCTGGGAAGGGGAGTTCAAATTCGCTGCTACGATCCTACCCATCTCGCCAATTCCAAACTCGTAGACTGGGTCATCGAACTCGCGGAGCGAAAAGATATCCCTCATCAAATAGCGGTTCGTCGTTCCGGCGGCACGGACGCCGGCGCTTACCACCTCTCCGGTTCTGGAATACCCTGCATCGTTTTAGGCGTCCCCTCGCGCTACATCCATTCTCACCAAAGTGTGATCGATGTTGACGATTACCACGCTACCAAAGCCCTCTGCATCGCAATCCTTAGAGAATTCAATCACCAAGCCCTCAAGGAAATTCTCCCCTCCTGAGTCATCCGCACCAATTAGTTGTGACAGGTGAGATTCGATGTTACAATCGAGCCAGAAGAGTTTTTAAAAATACTGACAGTTTGTTTGGAGGGTCCGGCAGCTGCCGGACCCTTCCGAGATTGGGTAAGAATCGGTCGAAAAGTTTTGTCTAATTCTTTCAGATCAAATTCAAATTTTTACGAATTAGTGCTCTAACGGGACGAGAATTCCGAATTCTGCATTCCCCCAAGCAAATGCTCACCGTTAGTCCAGGTAGGTGCTTGCTTCAATTTGCCTGATATACTCTGATAGAAAACCTGCAGTCACTTCCTCACTATCTTCCCCACGATCATGCTCGAGCGAGGCCTGAAGATATTCCATGAGTTCCTGTTTGTGAAACTGCGCATTCCTCAACACGTCACTCGCACTGGAGTAGGACAAGTCTGCCACCAC
>JAKSBQ010000043.1 GCA_022361075.1 Opitutales bacterium
AATTTCGAGGATTTGAGGTCCAAACAATGGGCCCCATACTGAGGAACCTTTCTTTACTTTAAATATTTTGTCTATCTTTATTCTTTTCGAATTAATCTTATGGAACAATGGAACAAGACCGATCAGATAATCTCCTTCTCCAAGTTCTAGGTTGTGAGCATTCAATTCAATGCAGACTAAAACCCACTCATTGTAGTTTCCGGAATAAAGATAATTTCTTTTTTCTTTAATTACCTTTTCCTTCAGTTCCGAAAATGTGATTTCTGATGTTTGATCAACAAAATCATCGTCAAATGTGACTATTCCAAAACTACTCGCAAAGGACTTCACCAAGACAAAACCGAAAAAAACTGAGGTTATTAAAATCTTCATTTCATCTGCCAACGTCAAAGTGAGGGATTACTGGAAGCGGAGCTGGAAGTAATTCCACACAACTGCCTTGTTGTGATTTGGTTATACTGCTTCTTTCTCGAGGACTTTTTTGCAGTAGGAATTTAAACTTTCTCCTCTTTGAGCAGCGCGAATCCAGAGAGCTTTGTGAACATCCTCACTGACACGAAGAACAAACCTTCCACTATATTTTTTATCTGCGGTTCCTTCGGGAAGGTTGAAATTGTCTTCATCGGCTTGCTCAACCCATTCATCAACTACCTGACAGAGTTCATCATAAACTTCTTTTTCGGTATCTCCATGAACTCCGCCAAACATTAAGCCAGGGCATGTTCCAATGTAGCACTGATCTTCTTCACTCCACTCGACAACTTTCAAATAGGCATCACTTTTCTTTTTCATTTTTTTATCCTTTCGATTGCCTCTTCGACTGCTCGTTCTTGATACCTTTTGGCATCATCACCGAGCTTGCCCGAGATTGTAATTCTTATTCCTTTTTGATGTATTAAATTTCGATGACTTCCTTTGCCTCTTCGATCCACAAAACCATTTTTCTTTAATTCAGAGAGGAGTTGTCGGATTTTTTTAGGCATTAAGTAATAGTATCAATGTGATACTGTTATTGTCAAATTGTCTTACCACAACGTCGAGGGATGAAATGCTGAGCGCGAAGTGCTCGGCATTTCAATACCCGCCTTGTTGGAGGTTGAGTTATTTGTCATAGCTTTGAAGGTTCTCGACTGAAAAATAACGTTCAGCTCTTCGAGCATGAATCATCACCATTTTATCTCCGTCGATTCGGTAATAAACATTTACTGGTGGAACTACAATTCTTCTATACGAGGTCCCTTGTAACTCTGGAGGAACATTTCCAGACTGTGGAAATTCAGTGAGTGTTTCTGCTTCGTAGAATATCTTCTTAATTAAATTTTTGGCTGCCTCAGGATTATCGAGTGCAATGTAGTCTGCAATTTCGTCTAGATTTTCGAGGCAAGGGAGGGTCCAAATCAGCTCAGCCATCTTTTCATTCTTTCTTTTGCTTCGGTGTGAGAAACAACACGACCGTCCCGGAAAGCTGCTTCACCTCGGGCTAATCCTTCGAGTAATTTTAATTTTTCTTCCTTTCTTTCAAAGTCCTCGGCATCAACAAGATAAACAGAAGGTAAACCGTGTTCGGTAATCAAGACAGGCTCCTTAGTTTTTTTTACTTCTTTGAGTATCTGTGTGGCTTTTCTTTTCAAAGTGGTTACCAGTTCAGTTTTCATAAGTGACACTTTAGTGATACTCCGGTAGTTTTCAATTTCTTTTTTGCACAACGTCAAAGTGTGCGGCTGCTAGCCGCGGAGCGGGCAGTAGTCCACACGACTGTCTTGTTGGCATTTAGTTTTTGGTTCCTAATCCTGGAACTTCTCCTCGGAAATCTTCAGCAAATCTTTCAAACAATCGTGATAATGAGACATGCAACTCTTCCGAATCATTGATATCGTCTACTTCTATACTTCCTTCCCATTCTGTTCTGTATTCACCGCCATTAATTTTGAAAACTCCAGAATCTATAATTCCTAAGTCAACGCTGATATTTCCTCTCACTCGAACTTGTGTTTCGGTTGCCCTTATGTAGGCAATCTGTTCGAACTGATCTCTCGTTGCGTTATATTGGATATCTTTTCTAAATCTAAGAAACATCACGAAATCTGCATCTTCTTTCTGGACCACATTTAATCCCATTTCTTTTGCGACAGGAACAACTTGAGCCATGGCTTTGCGATATTTGATTTCAGTGTCTCTAAAGGGATCTATATAGATTTTACTTTCTTTTGTTAACTTCGTTTGTGGATCCAGTATCGTGCGCATGGACAGGCCATGAATCACACAACCTGTCAAAATGAAACAAGGGATAATTAAGGATAATAGGATAGGATATCTTTTCATAAAATTGTTTCTGCCAACGTTAAGGTGAGGGATGCCGAAGCGGAGCGGGAAGTAATTCCACACAACTACCTTGTTGGAGGCTTTTATTTATTCTTCTTGGATCATAATATTTGATGTGGAAAATTCTTCAATTTTTTAGCTGAGGAGTGATATTTTTTACTTTCTATTTTTAGAAAACTGAACCTCCGTTTTTTGCTGTAACTATCAACACAATTCCGAATATCAATGGGAGTAGTGAGTAGCCGACAAAATGAATTATATAGCCTGGGATTTCTCCAAACTTTTCTTTCATAGGTCCAATCTTTTTGAACCACTGAGGGTGGGTGTGTCGAAGCACTATTGTTGATCCGCCAAATAGGGCAGCAAGTATTCCGATTATTAAAGTTGGTATATTCATAAATTTATTCTCCAACGTCGAGGTGGTGAACGGAGCGAAGCGGAGCTGTAAGGCATTCCCACAACTACCTTGTTGGAGGTTCAAATTGTAAGTATGTGAGGCTCATATTTTCGTGGAGCAAAACCAATAAACTTTCTGTGTTTTTCTGGAAATAATTTGTTTCAGTTGGTCGGAAAATACTTCTTTCTTGGATCTCCAATTTATTCTTCCTTGGTGTTCGATTTCACAAGATGCTTGCAAAACTTTCGGTGATAAATCTTTCCTTTATTTTTTCTTCTGCAACGCAATTACCAAAAAGCCAAATCCTGCCAAAATCGATGTTAGGTCGTAGGTCAAAACTCTTGAATCATCGATGATGTTTCCAACACCATTGAGAACAAGTAAAGTACCGATAATGATTAGTAGAATTTTCATGATTTTTCTCCAATGCCTGTCTTGTTATACTCCAATTTTAACATTTAAATCTACGGTTGGTGAATTGAGCTCAAAGGAGGAAATTTTGAGTGTTCCATCTATTACGGAAAATACAATAATCTCTTCCGCAGTTCCATTTTCAAATTCTGTTTCTTGGTATAATTTCAATTCATCTCCGATTGCTGTCCTGATGTATTTCCAGCGGATGTTCTTTGACTCCAAGATCTTTCCTAACTTTATTCTTATGGAGGTCAGATTCATTCGGACTATCTCGAAGTCGTAGAACTGCCTGTTTAGTGGGGTCAAATCATTCCATATTTCTAAATACTTTTCTTCATTTAATCGCTTTTGAAATTGGAAAAGCTCCTGTCCTGCAGTGGGTAAATATGCTTGGGCTTCTTTTCTATCAATGCAGCTCGAAAGTAGAGCAATGAGGGAAAGGAATATGAGCAGTCGAAGAGGATTCATTTTGTATAACGTCAAGGCGTGGAACGAGGCGTTAGCCGAGTTTCTACAGCTGTCTTGTTATGATCTTCTATTTTATCTTTTCCAATTAAAAATTTAATCGCGTCGACTACTTTTAATTCATCGACATGAACTACTGAAAAATCTCCGATTAATACCTCATCGTGTCGAAAGTAAACAGAATGTTCCTTCACTCCGTCATTCAATGTAAGTCTAAAATGTCCAAGGCATGCACAAACTGAACCACCAAAGAAAAATTTAAAAACTGTTTTTGATAAATTCGTTCTAGGTACAATCTCTCGCAGACGCTTTGATAACTCCATTCTTTCTTCTTTATTTAACTCTCTATTGATCCTAAATTCAAAGTTTTGGATAATCACCGAATCTGCTTTCAAAATGGCATTAGGAAGATTCTTTGCTTTCAGCAATTCGATGGTCGAAAAAGTGAAAACTGTTATGAACACCAAAGAAGATATAGATGTGAAGGCTAATCTTATTTTCTTTCCGAGACGTGGGAAAATTGCGAAACCGGCCGAAATTGAAAACAGTATGCTTAAGTAGATAGGTAAACCCATATAGGAAACATCAATATCTTCTTTGGTGACCAAATAGGATAGCAGCCCGGCATAAAGAAATCCGAATAGGAGGAAACCTATCGATAAAATATAGGCGAATATTCGGAGGATTTTTTTCATAACGTCAAGACGTGGAACGAGGCGTTAGCCGAGTTTCCTCACCCGCCTTGTTGGGATTGATTTATTTGTGGTTTACCCCTTGCACTGTGCCAAACTCGAACGATTTCTACAATACCTGTTCCTGAAATTCTGTAAATAATTCTATAGGGTGAAAAAATTATCTCTCGAAAAGGACAATCCTTGAATTCGGGAATACATCTTCCCTTTTGAGGAAAAGAAGATAGCGATTTACTCGCTTTAATCATTGAATACCCGAATCGTTCAGCAACTTCGGGATTATCTTTTGCTATGTAGACAACAACTTCCTTGAGGTCTAGTCTGGCTGAGGGAGACCAGATTACATTGTAGTCCATTCTTTAATTTCTTTTTCTATTTCTTCTACGGGGATGCCTAAACCAGAATCCAATTCTTTTGCACCTTTTTCGACGGCCGCTATAAATTCAATCCTTTCTTTAACAACTTCCCAATCAGCATCTTCTGGAAGACCCTGGATTGTCTCGATAGCATGTTCTTTAATGCTCATAGGTGTAATCTACTGAAATTTCCGATATTGTCCATTTTTCAATTTTCTTCCCAACGTCAAGTTCGAGGGCTACGAGGCGCGGAGCGTCTCGGAGTTCCTCGAAACGCCTTGTTCTACCTTTATTCTTTCGGATAGCCATACTTTCATAATGGACTGACGAGTCACACCAACTTTTTTGGCTTCTGAGTCTAAGCTTTGAATCATCCAAATAGGTAAATCTAAATTCACTCTTTTTTGATCCAAGTTTGGACGAACAGCCTTACTCCAATCAAGGTGTTCGGAGATGTCCTCTCCATCATCGAACTTCTTATCAAATTCTTCAGCTGTGATAGTACCCTTTTTCTTCGCCATCTCTAGATCTCCTTACTGATATTATTCTTACCTTTTCTTCTCGAACGGTGAATATGGCCGTCCAGATTCGTTCGCGAAACTCACCAATCAAAGCATATCTTTGTTCATTTGTTGATCGTGCGGGAACAATTAGCTGCTTCGGATCATCCCAAAGAAGTTTTGCTTCTTCGAAATCGATTCCATGCTTTTCTTTGTTTGATTTTGATTTGGCTGGATCGTATACGAAATCCATTAAGGTATAATAAAGGAGTAATTATGGATTTATCAATTTCTATTTGTAGAACGTCAAAGTGGTGGGAGGATAGAGGCGGAGCCTCTCGGAGTTCCACCAACTGACTTGTTAGCTACTAGATATTTCCATGAGTCCCTGTGCTCAACAAAAAATTCCGCTTCTGAAACCGAATGACCTCCTTCTTTATACAATTCGCTAAAATCGGCCTTGTATCTTTTAACCTCAAAATATGTTACTACCAGACCTTGATCCTTGAATACTAGAAGTGTGATTGAATCGGATGTATCTATTACGGTCGTTTTTCGAAGACCAGATTCCCTTTTTACTTTATCCTTTGGTGTGTAAGGAGGAAAAACATACACTCGATCCCATTCGAATGAAGTGTAATTTTTTAGGACTATTGTTTTATCTATATTGATGTCATTTGAGAGAGCTTGCTCATCTAAAACCTTCGGCAAATCAGTGCATCCAACGAGTGGTACAAAGAACAGCAGGAATGTTAGGTTTTTCATTTTATTCTGCTAACAGTAGTTATATCAGAATATAAATTCGGATAACACCGGATTGAGTGGGTGATCGAAAATTGAGGTGGAGATCATGTGTATGGGTATATCATGCGTGTTCGGAATGGCAATGATAAGTTGTTAGTTATTGATAATCATTGGATTATGTTTTTTAGGGTTGCGCGACAATTTGATTGAAGTTCGAGTTTTTTAAGAAGAGTTGAGCCTTCAGAGATATAACAAAATCTGGAAATCCGAACGGCCTTTGGCCAATTACCTCAATTTCGTTCGGATAACACGGATTGAATAGTCTCAAGTTACATTCAAAATCATTCAGAAAAAGCAGATTTGATATTTGGTTATCCGAAGTGTTAACGAATTCTCTAGTTGGTGTTGTTTTTATAACCTCAAGAATATCGGTGGGTTATGTCGTTGGGAGAGTGACTGCAGGCTTTTAATGGATTCGGATTTTCCGGAATGGTGCTTTGATATCCGAACCATTGTGCAAATCTCAAAAACCTGGAAATCCGAATTGGGCTGGAGCGGATTTTACCGATTTTGTATTCGAGTCGTGAAGCTTCACTTCGTTGATGTAGCTTGAATATTTGAGGCTCGGAACTATCTTCGGTGTCGGTGGGTCATGGAAGGAACTGATAGCAACGAGCACTCGAAAAATCACGTCTGTCATCACTGTGGTTACGAGGTATGGATTCCAAAGTTGGAAAAAGCTGAGAAAGCCTACTGCCCTCGGTGCAGGTCGTTCCTAAAATCGGGAGGTCGTTTCAGTTTTCAAACTTCGCTGGTGCTCTCGATCACCTCGTTGATCCTGCTGGTGTTGTCGCTTCCGTTTGATTTTCTAGGGTTCAACGCCAACGGGCGGGAGCAGGCGGTTTCGCTTTGGATGGGCATGCATGACATTTTTCATCACGATCGACCTTTGTTGGCGATCACGACCTTCTCGGTCATTGTTTTGATGCCAGCAGTGGTTTTGTTGAGCTCGGTGCTTTTGTTTGTGGGATTGTGCAAAGAGAAATGTGAGAAGACCTTCCCTTTATTTTTTCGGATTACCTACTACGGAGGCAGTTGGGCGATGGCGGAGGTCTTTTTGGTCGGAGTGTTGGTGAGCCTCACCAAAATATCATCTCTGGCTACGATTAAATTCGGACCGTCATTTTTTGTTTATGGATTGTTCGTGATCTTTTTCGCGATTGCAATGGGGAATCTGGACAGAGAACGCTTGTGGGAAGCATGGGAGGAGTTCGGTGGTGGAAAAGTCTGAGACAGTGATTTTAAAATCCGACTCTGTTGCTCAATGTGGACTTTGTGGCAACACAGAACTTTCTTCGAGTATGCGATGCAGTCGTTGTGGTGCTTCCATGAAACCTTTGATCATCCAGCCAGCGGTTACGACACTTGCTCTGCTGGCGACCGCAGTCATTTTGTACATTCCGGCAAATTTGTTACCGGTGATGGTGACTTATCAGTTTGGGAAAGCCAGTGAAAGCACCATTCTCGGAGGAGTGTCGTCGCTTTGGCACCATGGGGACTACGTGATTGCTTCGGTTATTTTCATCGCGAGTGTCGTGATCCCCTTGGCTAAGATCCTCGCACTTTCCTATTTGGTGTTCACTACGGTTTTTACCGACAATCAGTGTCCAGTCGCGAAGACTAGGCTTTTTCAGCTTACCGAAATATTGGGTAAGTGGTCGATGATCGACGTTTTCGTGGTGGTGATATTGGTCACTCTGGTGCAGGTCGGGAACATCATGTCGATCAAATCGGGTCCCGGAATTCTATCGTTTGCTGCCGTGGTGGTTTTCACCATGATCGCGGCTTCAACCTTTGATACTCGCCTTTTGTGGGAATCTCATTCTAGTCAGAAACAGAAAAATGGATGCTGAAGAAGCCACTGTAATCAAAGCTCGTTCGTTTTCTCCGGTTTGGTTGTTGCCGATATTTGCGCTGATTCTGGCCGCGTGGATGGTCGGACGGGAGTTGATGAGCCACGGGCCATTGATCTCTGTTGAATTTCAGAGCGCGGAGGGCATCGAGGCTGGCAAAACGAAGATCAAAAGTCGCAGCGTCGAGATCGGTGTCGTTGAGGATGTAAAGCTGAGTGAGGACTTCGATCATGCCGTGATCTACGCACGTGTTGAAAAAGATTTTGAAGCGTTACTCCGCAAAGATTCCCAGATCTGGATCGTGAAACCCAGGATCGACAACAACGGGATATCCGGAATGGGCACTTTGTTGTCGGGCGCTTATCTCAATTTATTACCTGGAAAAGATGCTGATTACTCAAAGGAGTTTATCGGCCTGGAAGTTCCCCCTCTCATCCCGGAGACCAGTGAGGGGCTGAGGATACTGCTTACGAGTGATAATGCGAACGGCGTGGGGATCGGTAATCCGGCGAACTACAAAGGATTTCGGGTGGGGAAAATCGAAACTGCGGCTTTCAATGAAAAAACACGTCGTTTCGAATATCAGGTCTTCATTGAGAGAGAATATGCGGATTTAGTTTGCACTTCGACGCGCTTTTGGAACGAAAGCGGCATCCGTTTTGACCTTGGTGCCGAAGGAGTAAGCATCCAAACCGGATCACTTGAGAGTATGATCAGTGGAGGTGTTTCCTTTGATGTGCCTGAGGGAGTGGGACCCGGGAACCCGTGTGAGCATGGACAGGAATACGAGCTTTTTGAGAGTTATCAGGACATGATCGACCAGCCGTATCTTCACTTCGCCGAGTATATCCTCTTGTTTGATACTTCGGTCAGGGGGTTGAGAAAGGGTGCGCCAGTCGAATACCGGGGAATACAAGTGGGGAGTGTGGTTAATGTCTCGATGGACTACTTGCCGGAGGATGCGGCATACCAGGCGCGGAGTAATCCCGTCCCGGTTCTGATTCGGGTGGACCCCGGACGGTTCCGCTATGGGGACAATCCTGAAGCCGTCGAAATCACTCGAAAGCTCATGTATGAACGAGTGGAGATGGGCATGCGTGCGATGCTTTCGACCGGAAGCCTCATCACTGGTGGAATGTATGTGGCTGTGGATTATTTTGAAGATGTCGAACCCGCAATAATCGGGAAATTAGGGGAGTATGAAACGATTCCCACTATTTCCACGGGAATTGCCCAGATCGAGAGGCAGGTCACCGATCTTCTTGAAAAACTTAATGCCTTAAGACTTAAGAAAACAGTCGAGGAGCTTGAGGAGACCCTTGTCTCGACCAGATCGTTTGTCGAATCGGCGAAAACGACTTTTGCGAAACTCGATGTGATTCTGGAGGATGAAGATACGCAGGAGTTAACTGGTTCGGTGAATGAGGCCACTTTGGAACTTCAGAAGGTGTTAGAAGGTTTCTCGCCTGACTCCGGTTTCTATCGCACTTTGAATGAAGCTCTGGATGAGATTCAGAAGGCGTCTGAAAATATTGAGAAGTATACCAATACCCTAAACTCAAAACCGAATTCACTGATTTTCTCGGGTTCGCAGTCTCCGGATCCCGAACCGGAAGTAGAATGATGAACAATATAATCCTGAAATGTGTCGCGGGGTTCTCCCTTTTGATGATATTGGGTTGTGTGAGTAAAGCTCCGGAGTCGTCCGTTTATTTGCTCCCAAATCCACCTCTATCCGAAAATCATCCAACACCTGATTCTCCTACGCTGAATATTGCTTCTGTCCATCTGTCAGAGTTTCTCAGCACACGGGGTTTCGTGATCGAAATGGGTGAGAATGAAGTGGTCGTTACCCAGAATCATCGTTGGGCGGAGTCTCTCGAAGAGAGTATTCTGCGTCATCTCAGACGTTCGATAAGATCTGAGAGTTTCAGGGTAGCTTCAGTTCATGATTCTTCTGATATCTGGGATTTTCAACTCCATCTAGAGTTCGATTCTTTCCAATCGCGGTCATTTGATTCGGTTCACACTTCGGGACGATGGAATCTACTGGATCTCGAGTCATCCGAGACTGTGCTTGAGAGGTATTTTGAGCTCAGCACTACCACTGCTCTTCAGAATTACGAGGGTATTGTGCAAGCCTACTCCGATTTGCTGGTCGAGTTGTCTCAGCAAATTATTCGTACCATAGAAAGTTCGGTTGCGGAAAAAGCGGAGTAGTGATCCGAGTCCCATGAAGTCAAAAAATCGAATAAACCTATCTCAACTCGATATCTCCGAACGCTACAAGATACT
>JAKSBQ010000337.1 GCA_022361075.1 Opitutales bacterium
AAAGCAGGTCCGGCTGAAAGGTCATTTACAGAGGCTTTATAGTAGCATTGAAAAAACGAAAGAATATCCATGCCCTTCTGTAGTCTTGATGTAAAATGTACATAGTAATGAGTGAATTGCTCAGGGCAGAACATATTGATGGTTGAATAGCAGGGAATCAGATAAATATTTCCGGGGGAAAGCTCATAAATGCTTTGATTATGCTGAATTGTGGCAAAGCCATCAGTAATATAATAAATTCGAGAATATGGGTTACTTACGTTTTTATAGTTCCATTCTTTTCCAGCAGTGTAAAGCTCTATATTAAGAATGGTAATATCCATGCTGTCTAGAATGTTTTTCAAAGCGATCATAATATAAATCATAAGCTAAAGCTGTGAAATATCCATTAAAAACTGTGAAACTTATATAGTAGAGGTTGGATTATGGCATATAATGTATGCTGTTATTCAACTAATGTATTCAAATATAGTTTACACAAAAATATGTGGCAGTGGAGACCGCTATTTTTGTAATAAAGAGATTCGGTCATACAATATCCATCAAATAAGGAATATAGCGATGGCAAACAAAATTAAAGCGAATTGTCTACCAGAGGTCAATAAAGCAACTCCTAAAGTGCCGGTTATCGGTATATTTTCACCCTGTGATCCGCGTATTGACCAGGCCAGCCGCAGGCGGTCCCAGAATATTATTTCCCTGATTGCTGATACAATAATCGGGCAGGTAGTACTGCCTGATAAGACTGCGGTGCCTGTGGTATATTCCTCTACGCTGGTAGATAGTGAAGCGCAAGCTGATGTTGTCGCTCAGCAGTTTCGTGAAGCAGGCGTAAGTATACTGGTTTGCGTTCCGGATACATGGGCGTTTCCACAATTGACAACCATTTCACTATTGCAGCAATTTCCCAAAGATACGCCAATTAATATTACATGTGGCAACAGCGGGCCAAAGCCGGGTGTAGTTTATGCCCATGCACTAGCTGGCGCGATAAGCCAATACGGAAAAATGGTCCATCTTAATGTAGGTAACTGGCCTGATACCGGGATGAAGCCTAAGGTGAGTACGCCAACAACGACAGCTTTGATCGATTGGTGCTATGCGGCTGTTACTGCTACTGTGTTACGTGGTCGGCGTGTAATGGTATTTGGTCATGATTCTATGGGGATGGAGACTGCACTGGCGCATATTTTGCCAACCCGTAATACCTTTGGCCTGGAAATCACTAGGCTGGATATGAAACTTTTGGCTGACATGCTCAAGAAAGGTGCCTATAGCAATAAAGAGCTCAAAGAGCTTCGCAGTTGGATAGACTCCCATCTTGGCAAACGCCTGCAACTAAAGACAGATGATGATATTAAACGATTTGACCAGTCGTTGGCTATATATCTCATAAACCGTGACTTGATGGCCGACCTGAATGCCGTTGGCGGCGGATTTATGAGCCAGTTGGAGTGGGGTAGTGACCCGCGTGGCTTGCCGCTGCCGGTTGCTGATGTAATGGAATCGCTGTTTAATAGCACTTTCGATCATAACGGGCCAAAAGCCCCGCTACCTTATGCTACCGAAGCTGATGTGCAGGGTCTTCTTACCATGTTGTTTATGACATATCTTTCCGGCGGTAATCCACCATTGTTTATGGACTTTCGCAAAGTTTGGGAAGGCTGGGAAATTAAAGACCTGGCTAAGAAGGTTGGTGTAAAGGTAAATTCCAAAGCGGGCTATATCAAGAAAGGTCTTGTCGATGGAGATAATTCTGGGAGTGCCTCTTTCGACTGGGCTGGCAAGCCGGGCAGCACTGTTAAGCAGCTAATGAATAAAATCGCTATGCCTCTGGCAGACGAAGGTTATTTTCCAGGTGGTGGTAACAGTGTAACATTTATGACACCTGCCGGCATCGAAGGAATTGCTGGGCGGATTGCATACAGCAGCCTGAACGATAAGTTCAGCATGACCTGGGATGAAGCGTATACGACTTCTGTTTCTGTCAAACTAGGTAAAGCTATGTGTGATTTGACTACACCTACCTGGCCTCATACTTTTGTTGTCCCTAAGTATGCCAGTATGGTAGAATATAAACAGTATGCCCCGGCAAACCATTTCCATATGACTTGGAATTTGCCGGTATCAAGACTGCAATACTGGATGGACCTTACCGGCGTTATCAGCGCGACGCCGTGGGCGGCAAGACCGGATTTTATTGAAGGAACCGACAGGCCTCAACCGCTTATCCATATATTAAATGGAGGAGAGAACAGCTATAAGTCTCTTTAATAATAGTAATCTGAGCAAATTTGTTCAAAATGAATTTATATTGGTTGTCTTATGTTTGAATTAATACAGACATAATTTAAGAATAATATTATGACTAACAATGCAAATGACTTAACGAAAGCCGGAAAAAAAGAGAATG
>JAKSBQ010000308.1 GCA_022361075.1 Opitutales bacterium
GTCCTACTCGTCGGCGACACCCACCATCTTTCTCAACCCATCCAAAAACTTATCGCCTACGCAACGTCTGAACCATTTGATGCGATCGTCCTTTGGAATCGACAGCACGCTCACTTCTTCACCGAATATGGATTACAAAACATATTTTGGCTGCCAGGATTGATTTTTGCCATTCCTGAAGGCAGAAAGTTTGACAACCGAAAGAAACAAATTGCCTTCTTTGGTCAGCTTGGACCTCACCACCCCAGAAGGCAACGCATCGTCACAGCACTCAAAGCGGAAGGAGTATCCCTTGTCGGCGGTACCATGCCTCGCTCTGACTCACTCGATCTCGTCGCACAAAGCCTAGCTTCCCTAAATATCTCACTGAACGGAGAGTGGAATCTACGGGTATTTGAAACTACTTCAAGAGGAGCGTTATTACTGACGGATCGGCTTTCGCACTACAGTGGGCTTTCTCTGTTTTATCCGGAAAACGAAAGTCAGATCACCTATGACAACAGTGATGAGCTCCAACGATCGATAAATCAGATCATAAAAAATCCTGATGGCATTTCAGCAATCGCTCAAAAAGGACACGAAACCACGCAACGCCACTTCAGCTTCGCCGCGAGGAAAGAAACCTTCTTCGCTCTAGTCGAAGATGGAATAACTCTCGACCTTTTCCGACTGCAGGGAGAACCCCGCTGCGCCCTACCGATTGCAAACCGAGAGGCATTGGTGAGACGCATTCAAATTTACGAATGGATGCAGGAGCTTCACCGAGTTAATGAAACCGTGAGCATCTTCTTGGCTCCTGGTGTTTCACCCTTGGTGATTTCAGACCTCGCTGATCTAGTCAGGTTGAATCAACACCTGATCATCGACGAAGCAACCTTCACCGATGCATGGAAACCTGCACTAGCTGAATTACAAATCCCCAATCTGAATCGCCTTGACGAAACTTTCGACAGACTCCCTGCATCATCCATTCTTGTCGCTTCCATTCAGGATTTAGACACGCTACCCATCCAGAAAGCAGTACTGGGCAAACAGTCCGCAGCGGTTCTTATTTCGGATTACCATTCAGACAACACCCAGCTTGAAGAAGCAATGATCAAGGCCGGATACAAACCTAATCATGACGTTCTTTCTGGGCTTTATATAAAGCCATAAAGCGAAAAGAAGATCAGTATTTCGGAGAAACACTCCCGATACGATTCATCAGGCAAGTGGACCTGAAAAATCTTTCATCTGTTCCATGCGCACCGATTTTGACTTTCAAGGTGAGTCCACAACGCGGACAACGACCTACGTAGTGAGATTTCTCTTTGTTCGGATACAAGCGACCATAGGTATTACACCCTAGAAAATGGATTCCTAGAAACTTCTTCCCTGTTTTACTCGCTATCGGTTGAGAGGAGTCCATGACATTTATACATCGGCTACGCACACCATTTTTTAAGCCAATTTCTATGGTTAGGTGAAAGCGAATTGCAAATCGGATTCCGATCTTTTTAAAACAAACCAGGATGCAAGCAGAGCAAATAAGAGACATTCTCCTTAAGGGTCTCCAGTTTCAGCAAAACCAATCTTATCAAGAAGCTCTGCAATGTTATGACAAAGTTCTGAGTTTTTTACCAACTCAAACAGACGCACTATATCTGAAAGCCATTATATACATTCGACTCTTCCGTTTCACAGAAGCGATCGAACTGCTTCAGAAAGCCCTTGAGCAATCCGCTAACATGAGTATCGACCGAAGGAGCGAATGCCACGCCGCTCTCGGGTCAGCCTACCAGCAACTGAAACACTTCGAGGAAGCGGACCAAGCCTTCCTATCAGCAATTGAACTTACCCCAAAATCAGCGGATCGCATTGTAGACCGCGCACAGTGCCTACTGGCTCGAGGCAAAGCAGATGAAGCGGAAAAAATGGCTCAAAAAGCTCTCAAGATCGATCCCGAGCACTTGAGAGCACAAATTGCATCTGCTGAGTCGTTGTTTCAGACCTGGAGAGTTTTAGAATACATCTCCAAACTCCAAAGCGCCCTCAAATCCCACCCGGCAAACATGGACCTAATTTGCCAATATCTGATGTCCATCAATTATCTGCCGGACGATCATCTTCACTCTGCAGCAAAGGAACATATCAATATTGGTAGTACCTTGCAGCCTTTTCTTCGCAAATCGATCAGACAAGAAACTGTCGAATCTTCCATCGATCCAAAACAAGAACTCCGAGTTGGCTTCATTAGCCCGGATTTGAAGAAACACTCAGTAACCTTTTTCTTACTCCCTCTCCTCAAAGCACTCAAACCGATTACATCCATCCGCACCTACTGCTACTCCACGGTCGCTTATGAAGATCAGATTACCCAGAAGGTAAAGGAGAGTAGTGATCACTTTCGCAAACTCGCAGGTAGTCGAGAGTTCGAAAAAATCCACAAGGATCAGCTCCACTTGCTCATCGATCTCGCATCTCACAGTAACCCTCCTCATTTTGAAGCTCTAGTCCGCTCACCGAAGGTCGTCCCATACTACGTTCAGTGGTTGGGCTATCCCAATACTTCAGGGTTCCCGATTTTTGATTGCCGATTTGTGGATTCCACGAGTGATCCAGAGATTCCTGAAATGGAACCCTCCTCCGAAAGAAAAATCCGATTAGAACCCTGTTTTTTGTGCTATGAACCACCTGAAGATGCCCCAGAAGTCGAGAAGTTGCCTGCGCTTTCAGGAACTCCATTCACCCTTGGTTCTTTCAACAATCTAAACAAAATCAACTCAGCAACCGTTGAGCTTTGGGCCCGCCTTCTAAGGAAAATCCCTAACGCTCGCGTCCTTTTCAAAACCGCCCTTCTCAGCAAGCCAAGCGTCAGAGAACGACTCGTTCAGACATTCGGGAAACATGGGGTAGACCCCGATAGACTGATCCTCGCTGAACGAACGGCCAGCATGTATGAGCACCTCAACACCTACAACAAAATCGATCTGGCGCTTGACCCTTTTCCCTACGGAGGAACCACCACTACTTTTGAAGCATTATTCATGGGATGTCCGGTGGTGACACTCACTGGCTTTCAACATCGATCAAGAGTGACGCACAGTATTCTCTCCGCCCTTGATTTAGAAGATTGGGTGGCGGAAACACCACAGCAATACGTCGAAATCGCGTCAAAAACGTCCCAAAAACCAGAACTCTTGGGAGAATTGCGGACCCATTTGAGAGAAAAATTACTGTTCTCCAGGCTTTGCGACGGAGATGCATTCGCAAAAGAATTTACGCGAGCCTGCAGAGAGGTGATCCAGAGTTAAAAACTTTGTAAAAATTACGATTCGGAAGGTTTTTTTGGAAAAATCTCCAAATAAAGCCCGCTAATTCACTTAAGAAAAAACCGTTTCCTCCGAACTTAAGGTGTCGGCAAGAATGCTGACGTGAAAATTAAAACAATCACATAACCAGAAAGGTATTATTATGGCAGACGTAACTCTATCAGCGGGTATTCGTTCAAACCTAATTTCGCTACAGGGGACTAATAATCTCCTGAGCCGCACACAGACTCGTCTCGGAACGGGCAAAAGTGTAAACACTGCGATCGACAATCCAAACAACTTTTTTAAAGCTGCTAGTTTGTCTGATCGCGCTGAAAAGCTGGATTCTCGTCTTGATGCAATGGGACAAGCGGTTTCTGCAGTAAAATCTGCAGACCAGGCGATCACTTCCATCAAAGCGATCACCTCTCAGTTGAAAGCGGTAGCGGAAGACGTTAAAGGTGAAACAGATTCAAATGTTCGTCGTAACCTTGGTGACCAATACAATGATTTGCTTACTCAAATCAACGAATTGGCAAAAGACTCTGTATATGCGGGCACTAACTTCCTTCAAGGAAGTGGCTTCGACACTACAGACAGCACCGCTAAAGGTAATGCGACTCTCACCGTTCAGTTCAACGAAAGCTTGGACCAATCCACACTACAACTTCAAGGTTTTAGTATTGGACAAGAAAATGCTACTTCAGCTCTTTCCATCAGTGGTGGTGAGCTTAACTTGACAGGGGTAAGCATTCAGGTGTCGGACAACAGTGCCGGAACATCTTCCGGAACTGCAACCAACATCGACTTCGCGAACACTGACTATCAAACTTCAATGGATGCTATCATCACTAACGTTGAAAGTTTTGAAACTCAGTTGGACTCTGCGGCAAAAGGTTTGGCTAATAACCTGTCCATCGTAACCACTCGTCAGGACTTCACTCAACAACAAGTGAACATCCTTCAAGAAGGTGCGGACAAGTTGACTCTTGCTGACCTCAACGAGGAAGGTGCGAACTTACTCGCACTGCAAACTTCCCAACAATTGGGTATCAGTTCTCTGTCTTTGGCTTCTCAGTCAAACCAGGCTGTATTGCGACTCGTTGGATAACGACAAGCTCTTCCGTCAGTTTAACGCTGACGTTTCAAAAGGCAGGACCTTCCGGTTCTGCCTTTTTTGTGTACCTCCAAATACCTTTGTGTTGTCAAATGTGCTGGAAATGCCACAAATCTAGAGCATGGCAGTACCACTTCTCGATATCGCGAACCACAATCGCCCCTATTTTTTAAAGATGAAGGAAACCTTGAGCCAATGGCTTGAGTCGGGGCAATACATCGGAGGGGAGCATGTTACAGGTTTCGAGAATGAAGTATCAGAACTACTCGAAGTCAAAGATACCATAGCCGTCAGTTCCGGCACCGACGCTTTACTTCTGGCTCTGATGGCATTGGGGATCAAGACTGGCGATGAGGTAATCTGCCCCTCATTTACTTTTTTCGCGACTGGTGGTGTGGTCCACCGCCTTGGAGCAATTCCCGTCTTCGCGGACATGCTTCCGGAATCTTTCAACATCGACCCAAGGGATGTTGAGGCAAAGATTACCAGCAAAACCAAAGCGATCATACCTGTGCATATCTTCGGTCAAATGGTGGATATGGAGGCAATTTCTTCAATTACTGAAAAACACAAAATTCCCATTATTGAAGATGCCGCGCAAGCCATCGGAGCAACCCAAAATGGCAAACGCGCCGGTTCGATTGGAGATTACGGTTCATTCAGTCTTTACCCCACTAAAAATTTCTCCGCATTCGGCGACGCTGGCTTCCTGACGACTCAGAGCGAAGAACTCGCCAAGCACGCTCGCATTCTCCGCATCCATGGTATGGACCCTATTTACTACCACTCGGAAGTTGGAGGGAACTTCCGCTTTGATCCCATTCAAGGCGCACTTTTGAGGATCAAGCTTCCTGACATCGATTCTCAAAATCTCAAACGCGACGAAAACGCCAAGTTTTATCAAAAAAAACTAGGAAACCACTCTGAGGTATCTGTGGGATACTCAGAAGGCTCCGATGCTCGCATCACTCTCCCCACTACGGACGAAGGTAACCAACACGTTTGGCACCAATTCACGATTAGAGTCCACGGTGAAGGTGAAAGAGAGCAACTCATGGGCTGGCTGCGTGAGCGTCAAATCGGTTGCGGGATTTACTACCCACTCGGACTTCACGACCAGGAATGCTTTAAGTCAGTGACAGAAGGAAAACCTCCGCTCCCTGTTACTGAAAAAGCATGTAAGGAGGTGCTCAGTATTCCAATTTTCCCAGAACTCACTGAAAATCAATTGTCAGAAGTCAGTGACGCCATTCTCGGCTACCTCGATAACTAGGACCCACAATGATTCAATACCTCAGCATCAAAGACCTTGCTCTCATTGATCAGACGACCCTTGAGTTTGAAGAGGGGTTTACCTGCATCACGGGAGAAACAGGTGCTGGAAAAAGTGTGTTACTTGGTGCACTCGCGATGCTCTCTGGCAATCGACTCGATCGAACAATCATTCGCCACGGGCAGGATTCATGCAAAGTGGAAGCCGCGATTTACATCGCCGACCCTTCCAAAATTGACGAAAAACTGAGAGAGCTCGATTTGCCGGAATGTGAGGATGGGGCACTCCTTCTTTCTCGGTCTCTTCATCGGACTAAAGTTCCGAAAATTCAAATTAACGGGGCGATGACCACCCTCACCAATTTATCTGAGATCGGTGAGTACTGGATCGATTTTCATGGTCCCGGAGAACCTCAAAAGCTCTTTAAAGAAAAGTTTCAGCTTGAGATTCTCGACCTTTACTCAGACTGCGAGGACGCTTTACATGTTTACCAAAAGGTCTATTCCGATTGGAAATCTACTCAGAAAAAACTCGA
>JAKSBQ010000111.1 GCA_022361075.1 Opitutales bacterium
CTACCACCTGGGTAACTTAAGAAATCACCGTTCAAGTTGGCGTTTGGATTGAATCCAATTGAGGAAGAAATGCTGAGTGTGTAAAGATCGGGAAAAGATCGGGTCTTGATGTTCACACTACCGCCTGCGAAGTCACCAGGTTTATCGGGTGTGAAAGATTTTGTCGTGACGATACTTTCGAGGAGGTCAGTGGGGAAGAGGTCCATCTGAACCGCCTTTTTATCAGGGTCCGAACTCGGAAGAGTGACGCCGTTCATGAGTGTGTTGCTGTAACGTTCACCAAGACCACGCACGAAAACGTATTTGCCGTCGTTTACCGATACACCAGTTACGCGGGTCATCGCGTCGGCAGCATCACCTGCGCCGAATTTTGAAAAGTCATCTGAACCAATTGCGTCACTGATGGAGCTTGCTTCCTGGCGATCTGCGAGGAGCTCGATGCCAAGGTCCTGCACGTCACTCGCCTTAACAACGAAAGCTTCGAGTTCGATGATGTTGTCCGCAGTTGCTCTCATTGGAAGATCGAGGTTGGTGACCTCTCCTGCAACCACTTGAATTTCAGTTACTCGTGTGGGGTGGTAACCGTATTTTTCCGCGAAAATGACATAAGTCCCTTCGGGAATGTCTCGAAAACGGTAGTTCCCGCTCAAGTCGGAGGTTGTATTGTACTCACTGCCTTCCAGTGAAACTTGCGCTGCAATCAAAAGTTCACCGGTATCACTATCGATAAGGGTGCCGCTGATACGTCCTGTTTCTTGACCCTGGACAAACGTGGCAATGGTTGCCAATACGATGCTTAGGGAAAGCTGAGTCCACTTAATTCGGGAAAAATGGTTTAGTTTCATGCGTTGTTTGAAAGCACGGATTAAAGAGGAGGTCCTAACCTCATCAATGCTTAAAGCTATTTGTTACGGAAATGTTTCAATGGTCTGGATTCAGGAATTTTCTTGTGAATTCCGGTGATTTTATAGGATTGGTAAAGTATGGTTTTTAAAGAATTGTCGGAGAAGTTTCATGTTTCATGGTCCCAATTGAAAATTGAGGAATTCGAGAAGCAGTTGGATGAAGCAATGCGGATGGGGCAGACCCGAATCGATGCGATTGAACAGTTGTCCGACGACGAAGTGAATTACTGGAACGTAGCGAAAGCCCTGAGTGATTCTACCGATGAGTTGGACGTATTGTGGTCGGTTATCGAGCATTTGAATAACGTGATGGATTCACCCGAGCTGCGTGAGGTTTACCGAAAGGTGCTCCCAAAAGTCACCGATTTTTATGCTGGCATCAGTAGACGTCCCAAGCTGGCGAATCGAGTGGAGACCCTGGCCACCGGAGCAGGTTACAAAGACCTGAATCTTTTAGAGAAGAAGCACGTGGATGAGTTGTTGCTGGATTTTGAAGAAAGCGGTGCGAGTTTGGAAGAAGCGAAGCGGGAGGTCATCAGAGAGATTGACAACGAGTTAGCCAAAATCACTCAGCAGTATTCTGAAAATGTTCTGGACGCGACGAATGCGTGGGAACTGGTGATCGAAGACGAAGAGAAGGTGAGTTGTCTGCCCGAGTCTGCGCGCGAGATGGCTCGCGAAAATGCGCTGCAGAAAGGAATGGGAAGCACTGAGAATCCCAAATGGCGTTTCACCCTGCAGGTTCCGTCACTAATGCCGCTTCTAAAATATATGGATGATGGTGAGATCCGTAAAGAAGCCTGGACTGCGAGTGTCTTGGTTGGCAGTGAGGGAAAATGGGAAAACACCGGACTCATCAAGGAAATCCTGGAGCTTCGGAAAAAGAAGGCTGAGCTCTTAGGTTCGGATCAGTTTGCTGATTTGATACTGAAAAGGCGCATGGCCAAGTCTGGTTTGCAGGCGAAGGCGTTTGTTGAAAAAATGCAGGCCGCTGTAGCTCCATCGGTTCCAGTCGAGGTTGAGGAACTTGAGAGATTTCGTGCAGATGAATTGGGACTAACGAGCGCGGAGAAGATTGAGCCGTGGGATGTGGCATATTGGTCGGAGAAAATGCAGCAGACCAAATATGCCTTTGAGGAGGAGCAGTTGCGCCCTTATTTTTCGGTTGATCAAGTGGTTCGAGGGATGTTTGACCTGGCGAGCCGATTGTTTGGGCTGAAAATTGAGGAAAGACTCACTCACGTAGGGGAAGATGGACCCGAAGGTTCAGTTGAGGTGTGGATGAGCGAAGTTCAGTACTACGATGTCTATGATGAAGATACCAATCGTCATTTCGGAGGATTTTACACAGACTGGTTTCCACGTGAGAGTAAGCGCGGCGGGGCTTGGATGGGATCTTTGAAATCCTCAGAATACGATTCCGCAGGAAATCGGATCCAAAATATGTTGGGAGTTCTTTGCGGAAACATGACTCCTGGTCGAGGAGGAAAGCCGGCCCAACTTACGCACTACGAAGTGGAGACCGTTTTTCACGAGTTCGGGCATCTGCTTCATGGTATTTGTGGTGAGGTTCCGGTTTCTTATCTCAACGGGATATCGGTTCCGTGGGATTTTGTAGAAGTGCCTTCGCAAATTATGGAAAATTGGTGTTGGCAGCGAGAGAGTTTGGATTGTTTCGCGAAACATGCTGAAACCGGAAAACCGATTCCAGAGGAGCTTTTCGAGAAGATGCGGACTACCCGTAATTTCCAGAAAGCGTTGGTTGTGCTGAGGCAATTGAATTTTGGGATAACCGATCTTGGGCTTCATCTTTCCTACGATTCAAATGAGGATCTTGATGAGTTTATTGATCGAATCACCGATGGTTATCGACCGGAATGGAAATCGCACTCTCCATCAATCGTAAGGAGGTTCGGTCACTTGTTTTCCGACGCGGTTGGCTATGCAGCAGGTTATTACTCTTACCAGTGGAGTGAGGTGTTGGAGGCCGACGCGTTTGAACGATTTTTGGAAGAAGGAATCTTGAATGGCGACGTCGGGAGGGAATTCAGGAAATACGTTCTCTCTTCTGGCAACAGTAAAGATCCGATGGAAAGTTTCATTAATTTCAGGGGCAAGGCGCCTACTTTTGAGGCTTACATGAAACGAGCCTCTCTTGAGGTGACGGAGGCCAGCAAGTTGCCGTTTGGTAACTGAGAATTGGAGGAGGGGTTTTTCTATTCCACAATTTCAGAGAACAGGAAGTTGATGCGGTAGAGCATCCATATGCATTTTTGAAGATTCAGATCCGGATCGATTGAGATTTGATCGTTATCGAGGGTGGATTTAATGAAGACGTTACTGTAAGCGGCAAGATGAGTCGGAATTTCGATGGCGTTGAGATTGTTCCATGCAAGGTCGAGATCTTCGTTGCTGAGTGGTTCTTCATCCAGCATTTGATAGTCACGGTTGATCTTATCGGCCCATAGTTGACGTCTCTGTTTTAAATCAAGGTAAGCCCCGTAGTCCATCATGGGTTCGAAGCGAATGGAGATCTCAAATGGTTGCAATTGTTGAGGCTCTGCCGGAGTGGTTTGATCTTCAGGAATCGCGATCGCAAAAGGAGGGAAGGCTGTGATGTCGAATTTTGAGCGAAGGTAGATGATACAGTCTTTTACTTCGACATTCCACTCTTTCACCTCGGGAAACATCGATAACCGATTCAACGCAAGATCTCGGTCTTCTTCACAATCGGTATTATTTGCTACCAGAAGACTCGCGATTGTGAGAAAGGAAAACGCAATGGTTCTGCCTAATAAACCCGAGAAGCCAACCTGTGTGCGAAGCGAAGTCATCATGAAGAAGATGGTTCAGTCAAACTCTTGCAGCAAGCCTTATCTCGGAGTAAAAAGAGTCGTTCAAAATTAAGAGAGCCCGGACCTTAGATCTTTGATTTTCTCTTCAAGCAGGCGAGACATCTCGTCGGGGTTTGAGCCATGTTTTTCGATGATCTTGACGATCGAACTCCCGACGATGACCGCTTCTGCATGAGCAGCGACTTGGCGGACATGGGAGCCGTTTGAGATTCCAAAACCGACTCCGGCGGGGAGATTGGTGTGTTTCTTGATGCTGGATAGCTTTTCCTGCAAGTCGCTCGCCACGCTGTCGCGCTCGCCGGTCACTCCCTCACGTGAGACGTAGTAGATAAAACCCGAGGCGTCTTTCACGATTGTTGGGATTCTTGCTTCGGGAGTAGTGGGTGTGATGAGGAAAATCTGGTCTACCTCATGTGTCTGACACGCCTGTGTTAGCTCGCTGGATTCTTCGGGAGGGAGATCAAGGGCTAGAATGGCATCGACTCCGGCTTCCTTAGACGCCCTCACATAGTGTTCCACACCTTTGTTGAAGACGAGATTGTAGTAGGTGTATAAAACGATGGGCAGGCTTGGAAATTCTTCCCTCAGTTCTTTGACCAAATCCAGAACCTGATCGGGTGTGGCGCCATTTTCCAGGGCTCGTTCGGCTGCGAGCTGATTGGTTTTTCCATCTGCTAAAGGATCCGAAAATGGCACTCCAAGCTCAAGCACATCTATTCCAGATCGAATCAATGAAAATGCAGCTCGTCTGGAAGTTTCCCAATTTGGGTCGAGTGCACAAATGTAAGCGATGAGCTTTGCTTGATCTGTATTTTCAAAGACTTTTGAAAGACGTGTCATAACCCATTTTGCTAAAGAGCGAGCCTAAGTTAGCCAAGCAAATTGATTCGAAATAATCTGAATGAGAGTTTACTGATGATCAGAAGTGACCGATTCAGATCAAAACGCTGCCCGACTTTTGACTTAATAGTCAGGCATTCACTTTGGGTTTGTACTATTATTCCAGCGCTCCAGGATTGCGGATGAAAGTAGCCGTTGGGTCGTCTGGAGTGATCGAGACTACAATCTGACTGCCGGTGTCTTCACCAATGTAGGGAATCGCAGCTGCAACCATGTAGGGCAAATAGCTACGAATATCCTGAGAGGTGTCTGAATTGGTAATCACGATACTCCACATCTCTTCCAAGTCCTTTGTCGGTGCGTTTGGCCGATTGTCGTAGGCACTGATTTCCATGACTTTGTCATACACCGTGACACTTTCTAGTTGTTCTTGCCAGTGAGTGTAACTTCTCGAAGGCTCTCTCATGATTCTGCTACGATAGCCGATGACTACCCCCGCGCTGTTATAAACTGGAACCTGTATCGAGTAAGCAAAACCGGGGCGATAGTAGGTTTCAGGATAGTGACGCACGTCCAGAACTTCCCTTGGTTCGTCGGTATAAAATGTCAGCTCCACAAGCAGATCGGCGTTACCTACCTGTTGCGTTTGGCGGTAGCCTTTGCCTTCGAGCGCAGTTGCTACGTATCTTGCGGCTTCTCTAAAACGAAGATCTCCCCCCTTCATGTCGGGGTTCCCACTCACTATGAAAAAGGTTTGATTGCTGCCCAGCTGCCCACTGCTAATCGCGTCAATCTTGAAATGATACTTCGGAGTGCAGGATGTTAACCCAATGATTAGCAACAAGAGTGAAAGGGGTAAAAAACGTCGAAAAAATTTGGTTCGCATAATGGCAATGTGGTGTAACTGACTTACCAAAGCATTCCCCGTCAGAAGTGCTTTGGTTTCAGTAAATCGGATATGATCGACGAATCAATGAAGTAGTTCTTTGGACCGTTCGAAAAACCTGGTGAACAAGGATTATTCGTATAAGGAAGAATCTGATCTTGCGATTATAGAATGAAAGCATGAATCAAATCTGACACCTTAATTTGGAGGGCAATGCTTCGTCATTGCCGCAGATGAAAGGGAAAAAAAAGGCAATGACGAAGCATTGCTCTCCACTGAAACAAACGAATGGTATCAGGTGATGTTGTCACGTTTCCCACAATTTTGTCAGATTCGATTCAAATTTCTACAGATTATTCGTATTGTCCCAACTCCCTCTCAAGTCGATCAATCTCTTCTTGCGCGGCGCGGGCTCGTTCTTCGGCGTCTGCGTAACGTTGCTGTCTTTTGAGTGCTTCGAGACGTTGCTTCTTCAGTTCCAGAAGTCGCTCCTCGGCCCTTTCCGCTCTCTCTTCAGCTTCGTAAACTTCTTGTTCGGTGAGATTCATCCCTTCACCAACCGCTTGGGTTCGTTCATACTCACTTCTGGCTTGCTCTCGCTCTTGTTCTCTGCGCGTGAGTTCCCTCTGGTAGCGATATTCTTCGGCACGGGCTGCGGCCTCTTCCGCTTCTCTTTCGTCTTCAGCTGCACCTAGAATTCCTCCGATCAGAGCACCAGCAGCGGCACCGATTAAGGCTCCCTCGGCACCACCGTTATCATCGTCCCAAGTGTCATAATAGTGTCCTCTGTGGCGTTTGTAGGAGTGTTTATTGTTCCAGTAATCATTGTCGCCGTCTTCAACGTTGTTACCGATGATTCCTCCAATAATTGCTCCGGCGATGGCTCCTGTCATAGCTCCAGTCTCTGCATTTGACCCTGATGTAGTGCAGCCAGCGTGTATCAACAAAGATGCAAGTAGAGAGGTTGAAATCAGAATTTTGATGCTGTTTTTCATTTTGCTTACTGTTTTAAAGTTAACGGGGAGGGCCAAAAGGTCCTGTTGTAAAAGTATGGACGAAACAGGAACTGCAAAAATTTAAAACAAATTCGAAAAAAGTTCCGACGCTGCTATCAAAAGACTCATTTAAGAAGGAAGTTTGCTAGTTCTGGATAGGAAAATTGTGGGAGTCTGACGGAATAACCAATCGGAAGGACAAAGATCTATTGCGGGAAAATTCATCTCTCTCTTCGACGGAATTTTCATTTTGCCCATGTTTAAAGACAAGAGCGTGGTTGCGGTTCAGATCGGGTTCGATCCACTCCTGCAGAATTCCAGAACCATCAGGCGCAATTGTGCCTGTCTCATTGCTTTTGGGTAGCCTTGGGTGGGAGTCTGTAGCCCAGTTTAAGCGTTGAAGGAATATGGTAACATCATCGAAACTTACTGAATCTACTGGCCTAGCGGGATTTTGGATTCTTGAAGGGTTGATAGGCATTATTTTTTCATATAAAGACTGAGTCACAAAGTTGGTGATACGGAGATTCCCGTGAAGCTGTGCGTCCCTAAGAAGGTTTGAGAAATCTTCCCATATTCCAGGCAGGTTTGGGAGATTTTGCCTCATGAATTCTACTTTTTGAATAATGTTCTCAGGAGTGTCTTCCGCTAAAGGGAAGTCGTTGCGCAAGGACTGCAAAGCTGTGACGAGGTCTTCAATCTTGTATTCTGCCTTGTCCAGCATGTTTACGGATAGGAACAGATCCAGTTCTTGATCCATTTTCCTTATCTTATCTAAAAGCTCGCGGGATCGGATTGTTTGTAAGCTTGAGGAGAGCCTGGTAGAGCGGTTTGACGAAGCCCTCGGGCTTTGAGAATGCATCACATTGATTTGGTTTTGTAGGGCTAATGCTTCGTGGAAGTGGTCTTGAGCAAGGCTGTTTTTCTCTGCAACCCAATAGGTTTTTCCTTTTGCCTCATGTGCTAAGCTTTCTTGGTAGAGAAGCTGTGCTTTGGATTCCTGAATGAGATCTTCGTAGGCGATGATGGTATTGATGTTGGCCTGCGGTGCGTTTGGAAATTCGTCATTTAACTCGATTTGAAGATCGATCACTTTTTGGGAAGCCTCGATCGCATTTTTCCAGTTTTCGTTTTGGAGATGAATCTGAGCGTCTTCGATGGCCGAGTGGAGTTTTTGTTCGATAGGATAAGCCTCTTTGGAGAAAATCCAGGCTTCCAGGTTCGCGAATCGAGCGTAGTTTGAGTATTCGTGGTCTGGGTAATTGTCGTTGATGAAGCGTTGCTTTTCCAACGCCTGTTTCATGAGATCGATGCTTTCTGCGATAGCAGATGCTTGTTCAGGATTCGTTGGGTAGATGTTTTTGGCGGCTCTCTCCAGTGCGACGGATTCTTCCCATAGCATCGCTCCGTGATGTGATGTCAGGCGGGAATCTACGTCTTCCATGATCTCGAAGCTGTCTGGAAAATAGACACCACGATGATTTGAAGAAAAAAGAACCCACTCCTTTTGAAGAGTAAACAGCGCATCAAGATCATTTGAACTCAGGACCCCTTCTTTAGCTTTTTGATCAAAATCTTCGATGACTGAATGAAACTTTACTTTCAATTGAGGCCATTCCTCTTTCAACGCACGGAGTTTGATTTCATTTTTCGTCTTCCCTTCATCCCATTTGTAGTGAATAAAATATCCAATAAGACTGACGAAAATGTTTATTGCCAGGGCAAATCCCCAATATTTTACCGCTGTGCGTTGAGTATTCATGATGTCTAGCAAGGAATGATTGAAGCAACAAAAAGGACCATCATTTTAACCCGAATAGGTTTCGATCTCACATGAACCTTATCCTTTTAGATTCCGAAGGGAACAAGCAAAAACTAGAGAAGTCCGATCGCAGGGCGATTCACATCAGAAAGGTAATCCCTGAGGAGAAGTGGAGTAAACTCTGGGTTGGTGTTGTTAATGGTCCAACGGGTTATGCGCAAGCTTCGCTTGACGAAGCGTTCAACGTTAACCTTGAGATCGAGTGGGATGCCGAGATTCCTTGCCTGCGCCAGAGCTATCCGCTGACTGTTTTGATCGGACTGAGTCGGCCTCAGACTTGTAGAAAAATACTCCGAGACGCTGCGAGTTTTGGAGTTCGTCGACTCATTTTTTTTAGAAGTGATAAGGGAGAACCTAGCTACCGAAATAGTCGACTTTGGAGTACCGGAGAGTGGGAGGTTCTTTTGAAAGAGGGCTTAGAACAGGCGTGTCACACTCAGCTTCCGGAGGTAACCCATTTTGAGGATTTGGATCAGACTATTGCTTCTTTGGGAGATGAAAAAGAGGTTCGGGTTGCATTTGATTGTTATCAGAAAAATATCGAGCCTGATGAAGCGTGGGGAAGCGTCGACTGCTCGCATGTTGCTGCGATTGGACCGGAGAGAGGGTGGAGTGACCGTGAAAGAAATCTCTTAACGCGTAACGATTTTGGAATGACGATCCTGGGGGCTACTGTTTTGAGAACGGAGGTAGCATTTTCAGCGGTTTGTTCGGTTCTTTCTATCAAAAACCATTGGTGGTGAGTTGGTGTCAGTAGTACCACACGGTTCTTGTAACTTGTTAATAATTCAGTAGGATATGCGATTCTGTTACACTCATGAAAATTTCGATCAGTAGAATTTTTCTCCTCCTGGCAGTTTTGGCAGGGGTATTGATTATCGCGCTAACCGCCACTATCGGCTATCGAGAGTTTAAAACGAGTCGATATCAGGATCTTGCAGACAAACAGTATGCGAGTGAAGATTGGAGAAACTCGATGTTTTGGTATGCCAAGGTGTTGGAACTGAAGCCGGATCATCCCCATGCGGTTCAACGAATCACCCAGATCAGCGAGGCTGTGAACGACCCCCTTGAGATTTATTGGTGGCAAAAATGGATCTCGATTGATCCTGATTCGCAGAAAGCGAAACTCGGGCTCGCAAAGAGTCTTATCAAAAAGGGTCAAACCGAGGACGCTAAGGAAATACTCGATGAGCTTGAGCCGGAGCCGGAGTTCAGAGGTCAGTATCACAACTTGTACACTGCGTTGATGATTAACGAAGGAAATCTCGATGAGGCAGAGGATTTTGCTCGAAAGGCCTTGCTCTATCAAGAGGGTTCCGTTGACCACAAAATCAACCTTCTCACTATTTTGTTGAGACAAGGTGATCCGAGAAAGGCAGATGAGGTCAATAAATTGATCGCTGACCTAAATTCTGATGAGGAGAACAAACCTAGAGTGTGGCGCACATTACTCGGGCATGCGATGTTCATGAGAAACACGGTTAATACCATCAAGTTATCTGAACAACTTGTGAAAAGCGGCAATGCTACCCCGGCTGAGATGATCAGGCATGTGGCTTTTCTTGTGGAAATAGACGATGGGAGGGTGAAAGAATACCTGTCATCGATTGAGAACCCCTCTTTCCAGGTGCTTGAAAAGATTGCCAGTTACCTAGTGAGGGTGAACCTAGGTGCCATGGCGTTGGATTGGTTGAGCCAGATGAAGGATAACGATCTCCTTGAGAGTCTTTCTTACCAGATTGCGTATGCGGAATCTTTGTCCGGAGTGGGTAAGTGGTCTGAATCACTCGAGTATCTGGCTGATAAAAATTGGCAGGCGATCGACTATTATCGCGATGCTTTGATGGCGAGAGCCTACCGTATGCAGGGAGAAACACACGAAAGTGCGGTAGCGTGGAAAGATGCGCTCAGCGGAGCTGGCGAGCATTTGCAGGAACGTTTGAGATTGGCGATGATCGTCAGTTCATGGCAAGATTTTGAAACTGAGTATATCGAGCTGTTACGAGACATGGTCAGGTCCGGCGTCTACGTCAAGTGGGCTCACGACAGGCTTCACGATTATTATTATGCGAAAGCGGATACCTGGCAGCTTTATCGAATCTCTCTGGATGCGCTCAGAAGTGATGGGCAGAACGATGAGATCCTCAATAACTCGATTATGTATGCATTGCTTCTGAATCGCGATGTTGAAGCTCAACTGGAGAAGGCTGAAGCTCTGCATGCGAGATTTGAGGGTAAGCTTATCCCGACGACTACCCTTGCTTTTGCGTATTATAAAAACGGACAGTTCGGCAAAGCACTCGATTTGGCCAAGGGTTTGGATCGAAGATATCTGGACATTGCGGAGGTTGCCTACTATGCGGCTCTCTTTGCTTACGGTTATGGAGATGAAACCCTTGGTGCGGAATGGTTTGCAAAAAGCGCTAAAGCGACTCTTTTGCCAGAAGAAAAAGCGCTGATGGAGGCTTATCGTTAAAGAACGGTATGTCGTTTGCTGTGTATTGGCTGCAAATTGAGCTTCTGATTCATGTTTAACGGAAAGACAATACTGATCACAGGAGGAACCGGATCTTTTGGTCAGGCCTTTGTGAAACGGGTGATTCGTGATTATCCGAAGGTCAAGAGGTTGATCGTATACTCGAGGGACGAACTGAAACAATTCGAGATGCAGCAGCATTTTCCTGTAACGACTTTCCCTTTCATGCGTTATTTCCTTGGGGATGTGAGGGATCTGAATCGCCTGATGCTTGCTCTGCGAAATGTCGATTTTGTGGTCCACGCGGCGGCTCTCAAGCAAGTGCCAGCTGCTGAATACAATCCGATGGAGTGTGTGAAGACCAATGTAATCGGTGGTCAAAATCTGATAGATGGATGCTTGGCAAATAACGTTCGCAAGGTCGTTGCTCTATCAACAGACAAGGCTGCGGGTCCCATTAATCTGTATGGAGCGACAAAGTTGGTATCTGATAAGCTCTTTGTGGCAGCCAACCAGCTGTCTGGTGAGCGGAAGTCAAGGTTTTCAGTGGTTCGCTATGGAAATGTTGCTGGCTCAAGGGGATCTGTGATTCCTTATTTTAAGAAGAAGGTTGCAGAAAATTGCAGTGAAATCCCCGTTACTGATGACCGGATGACGCGATTTTTCATCACACTTGCCCAGGGGGTGGATTTTGTTCTGAAGTCCTTTGGGCGGATGCATGGAGGTGAAACATTCGTTCCGAAAATTCCTTCTTTTAAGATTAAGGATCTTGCCGACGTAATTGCACCCGGAGTTCCTCAGAAGATCGTTGGGATACGGCCAGGAGAAAAGCTCCACGAGATCATGATCCCGCGCGACTGCAGTCACGAATCAATCGAATTCAAAGAATACTACGTGATCAAACCCTCCATCTACTGGGGAAGGCAGCAGGACTTTGACGTGAATGCCCTGGGTGAAAAAAGCAAACCTGTGGCTGATGACTTTGAATACAGTTCGGAGCACAATGACTGGTTCATGAACCCGTCTGAAATCAAAGGACTGTTGGATGATCTATGATTCCCTACGGACGTCAGTGTATTGAAGAAGATGACATTGAGGCAGTGGTTCGGGTATTGCGGTCGGACTATTTGACCACGGGTCCAGAGGTTCAAAAGTTCGAAGAAGAGTTCGCTAAGTATGTTGGTGCTAAGTATGCCGTAGCTGTGAGTAGCGGAACTGCAGCCCTCCATCTTGCCATGATCGCTCTTGGAATAGGTCCAGGTGACCGTGTTGTGACCAGCGCGAATACCTTTGTTGCATCCGCAAATTGTGCACTTTATGTGGGAGCTAAGCCCGATTTTTGCGATATCGAGCTTGTGGGTTACAACATGGATCCGGAGTTTCTGGAGGAGAATTGGAAGCCCGATACCAAAGCTGTGGTAGCCGTCGATTATGCTGGTCAACCGGCGAATATGCCGGAGATTGGGCGAATCGCGCGTGAACGGGGGGCCTACGTTGTTGAAGACGCCAGCCACGCGGTTGGAAGTGAGTTTGAATGGGATGGAAAACGTTGGAAAGTGGGCGGACACCCTTGGGCAGATTTGACGACTTTCTCATTTCATCCTGTCAAAACCATGACTACAGGGGAGGGAGGCATGGTGGCTACTGATGATCCCATTCTCGCTGAAAAGATTCGAAAACTCAGGCACCATGGGATCGAACGTGATCCGCAGAAGTGGGTGAATGAGAATATCGAAAAAGGCCCTTGGTACTATGAGATGCAAGAATTGGGTTTCAACTACCGATTGACTGACATCCAGTGTGCGCTCGGAAGAAGCCAACTAAAGAAATTAGATCGATTTATCGAAAGGCGGCAGGAAATCGTTTTACGATACAATGAAGCTTTTAGTGGCATAGCTTTTGTAAAGACCCCAAAAGTGGCGGATTGGTTGTCTGTGAGGAATGATTATCGGATCGCTTGGCATTTATATTCTGTTGGTATTGATTTCGATAAGGTTGGAGTGTCACGAGAATCTCTGACGCTTTCACTCCGAAGAAACGGCATTGGCGCACAAGTTTTGTATATTCCTGTCAGTGAGCAAAACTACCTGAAAAATAAGGATCATGGTGGTAGATCTATGATCAATATGAAGCGATTTTATAAGTCTGCGCTCAGTTTGCCGCTTTATGCGAATTTGGGTGAAGCCGATTTGGATCGGACTATCCATGTTCTAAAAAACGAGCTATGAAGCTTTTGATCCGCGCAGATGCCAGTGCTGAGATAGGGCACGGCCACATTTTACGAATGCTCGCGCTTGCGCAGGCTTGGAGAAAAAGAGGTGGGCATGCTATTTTCTGTTCTGTTGAGTGCCCAGAGAATCTCTCCCAGAGGGTCAGGAAAGAGGGTTTTGAGGTTTGCCAATTAGAGTGTGAATTGATCGGGGGAGGGCAGGATCTTGAGCTCACTAAAGCTTTAGCGAACGATCTCAAAGCTGATTGGGTTGTTCTTGACGGATATAGTTTCGATTTCGACTACCAGAGACAAATCCGGAATTCATTCGTCAAATTGCTTGTTGTAGATGATTTCAGGTTTGAACAGTCGTTCGATGCAGATGTTTTGCTAAACTGCAGTCCGATTGTAACCGAAGAAGATTACCGGTGTTGCAAATCTAAGTCCACGATGCTTCTGGGTATCGATTATTGTTTGTTGAGAGAAGAGTTTTGGTCCATAAAAAAAGATGAAAATCCAAATGGTGATAGCTCTTTAAATGTCTTGGTTGTTTTCGGCGGAACTGATCCTTATGGCCTCACTACCACTGTTTTTCGCTTTCTGAACAAACTTGCTTTTCCCGAGTTGCATTTCAGGGTTCTGACATTGCGAACCAATACTCACTACCATACTTTGACTGAAGAAGTTGCGCGCTCGTCGCTGAAGGCGGAAATTTGCACTGATGTGACCGTCATGGTTGAACAATACGAATGGGCAGATGCTGTCATAAGTGCAACAGGAGGAATGACTTGGGAGTGGATGCGTTTCGGATTGCAGGCGGCTACGGTTCCAGTAGCTGAAAATCAGATGAGCCTTTCAAACTATTTACATGAAAATGGGTTTTCGCAGGTGTTTGGTCGTAGAAATGGCTCAAATATCGAGATCGATTTTCAAGTTCTTGAGCGATGGATTTCTGGACTGAGTTCTTCAAAAATCAACCGCTCATTACCCGAAGTAGATGGTCAGGGAGCTTTGCGTGTTGTGGATTTTATGCTTGGTCTTTAAGTTTTCTCGAAAGGTTGCTGCGCCTGTCCTCAATCACATCATTCAAAATCTCATCGAGTTTGATTGATGTTCTGAACCCTGTTAGGGAATTTAGTTTTTCAGTACTTGGAACCCGGCGTTGCATGTCCTCAAAATCCTTGGAGAATGCTACATCGTAGGGGATGAGGTTAATTTTGGACTTGCTGTCGGTTTTTTTGATAATTCTTTGTGCAAGATTTAGGATCGAAGTTTCTTCGACTCCTCCAATATTTACGACTTCTCCTTCAGCTTCGGGTGTCTCTAGTAGCTGAACGAGAGCCTCCACTACATCCTTTACATGAGTAAATGTTCTTGATTGGGAACCATCTCCATAAACGGTTAGAGTTTCGCCCTTAAGTGCCTGGTCGACCAAGCGTGGGATGACCATACCGTAGCGGCCTGTTTGTTTGGGGCCAACAGTGTTAAAAAATCGAACGATAACTACCGGAAGACCTTCGGTGCGATGATAACCTAGAGCCATGAATTCGTCCAGAAGCTTGGACGCGGCATAACTCCATCTTGCTTTAGTCGAGGGGCCGTAAGTGCAACCGTCGGTTTCCTTTAGTGGCGCATGAGTTTGGTTTCCATAGACTTCGGAGGTTGACGCCAACAAGACTTTTTTTTGGAAGCGGTGGCACAATTCCAGGATTTTTTCAGTACCGCCAATATTGGTTTTTAAAGAGCTGAGCGGGTTGTTAAGGATGTATTCTACACCTACTGCAGCGGCCAGATGGACAACAAGATCACAGATGCCGACAAGATCGAGAAGCACTTTGTCGTTGAAAATAGTGTCGTGTGTGAAAAAGAAACGACCGTCATATTTTTCGCTTTGCTGCAGGTGGGAGATATTTTCGGTGCGTCCGGTAGAAAGGTCGTCAATGACATAGACTTTGTGACCAAGTTCAAGGTAACGCTCTGCGAGATGTGATCCAATGAACCCAGCTCCCCCTGTAATCAAAACTTTCATCTCACTATTCCGGATGATCTTATTATTAATGCAATTTCAAAATTGGGCTGAAAGGGGATTCTTATTCAAGGCTTTAGGAAATCAGGGCACTGCCGTTCTTGGATAATTCTTGAGTTGCTAGGCAGGTTTACATCCGTTCGAATAAGTGGTGTGAGCAGACCTGGTTATCGAGAATTCATTCCGGAAAAGGTTATAGTTACTCTAATTACTGGAATCCTGATAGGACTTCTTTCGGTGGTGTGTTTAACTCTGTTGTTGTTTGAGTTTGGGGTCTCTGTCAGTGCGTTACATTGGCTCGCATTCCCTGTAGGGGGTGGGCTTTCCATTTTTTGTTTTCAGAGAAGGGAGTTGAAATCCGCGTTTTTGATTCCATTTGGATTAGTGACTGTTATTTTTATTTCAGCTCATGTTTCAGATCGAATTTACGGATTGAATTGGGATGGAATGCTCATCCACAAAGAGTATGTGATGGCACTCGAGGGTGGATGGAATCCCTCAAAAGATCCATATTTTGAGAAGGGACTAGAGAATGTTCCAGACTGGGAGTCTGATTTCATTGAGGAGAAGTTGAGATGGGGTGGTTACAACGTAAGGTTTGGATATATCTGGCAGTCTGTTTTGGCGAAAGCAGTTGGTTCGAATGAAGCATGCAAAGGGATTAACATTCTTTTCTATATTCTTCCCTTTTTTGCTTCCCTCCTTCTTTTTCGTAACTTTGGTTTAGATACTTGGAGGCAGTTACTTCTCTCCCTGGTTGTTGCACTAAACCCGACGTGTATTATCCAATATTTTAGCTATTGGGAGGATATTCATTTCGCATGTTTTTCTGTGACCTCAATTCTTTTGGCCCTGAATCTGTGTTTGGTTCGCAACCGCAACAGTTTTTTCATATTCGCACTCTCATTGATCCTATTGATTGGTTCCAAACGATCTGGAGTTGCTTTTGCCTTTGCGTTGATTCCTGCCACGGTTCTTTCCTATTTCATAACCGGGAATCGGATGAAAGTGAAACACCTTGTGATTTCTACTCTTTCGCTACTAGCGGGACTCGCGATTGTTTTATTAGTAGGAAAGGTATTTGGCTTATGGAAGACACATGGATGGTTACCTTTTAAATTGGATTACCTTCTAAGTCTCTCGAGTCTTGAATACTATTTCGGCGAATCATTTGCAGCTAGATTTCCAAGATTGACTTCGGTTGCGGGAGCAGTTCAGGCCTTTTTAAGTGCGATATCTCCGGCTTCGATGGAGCCCGATGATGTTTCTTTTCGTTTTCCGTTTAGCTTTCGAAAAGAAGAAATTGCAGTGTATTCTCACATCTTTACTGGGCCTTGGTTCGGTGGTAATGGTCCCTTTTTTGGCGAAGCCATCGCGCTTTCGCTTATAGGTAGGTTTGGGTGCAAATTTAAATGGAATAAAAAGGAACTTTTATGTCTTTTAGGAGTGTTCTTTATTCTCGCAATTTTGTATGTGATGCCGGCTTACTACTCAAGGTGGATTCCTTTCATTTGGTTGTTTCCGGTTTTGTTGTTCTTGAGTATATCCAGCGGTGAAAGAGATAAAGGACGATCTTTACCAAGTTTCTCGATTTTGAAAGTCGGATACGGAAATAAGATTTGGCGTTGGATCTGTGCGATGAGCGTTCCTGTGATGCTTTTGAATGCATCGTTGTTATTAATTTTGAATGTATCGGGGCATATGAATGCTTCTGCGATCGTGAATGAACAACTTGAGTTCATCGATGAGTATCTTGAACATCCGATAAAAGTTCAGTTCAATAATTTCCCTTCGAACCGGGATTGGTTTGAGAGAAAAAGTGTAAGTTTTGAGCTGGTGGATGCTTTGAATGAGAGGGTTCCAGTCCTTTGTATTTCCCGAACTGACACATTGATTGATTTGAGCCATTTTGACTTCAACCAAAGCTTAATGATTGGAGGGAAGGAATGGGATACCATCTACGATTGGGCAGACAGTATCAATCGACGTAGTGGCTATAGGAGTAATTGGGCGTCCTGGATTCGCCCTGCCATTTCCGGCTGATCATTCCTTTAAGTCGAAAACAAGGAAGTCGTTGCTTTGGTAAATGAGTGAGCCCTGATTCATCTCGGCAACAATATCTTCTTGATTTGTCGCCATATAGAAGATGACATATCGCAAATTCCCCTCGTATTCTTCTTTTTTTGAATTCAATTGATCAATGGGAGGGTTTTTATCATACCACCACATTTCTCCGTATTGGC
>JAKSBQ010000323.1 GCA_022361075.1 Opitutales bacterium
GGAATTCAATCCTGAAACCTGACTTTTAGGTTGTTTCCTCTCCTTAGATTTGAGAAAAACATTCTTTTCAATCTAAGGACTCGACCCAGAAATCGATTCCAGTATGACACAGGAACCACACACCATTCGCTTCTCGAACATCGGAGAAACTCTAGAAGTTCCAGTCATCAATCAGTTGATGGCAATCCCTTTGGAAAAACCCGGAATTCTGTCACTTGCTGCCGGGTTTACCGACAATCTTGCTCTGCCGGTGGAACTGACTTTGGATATTATTTCCAAACTACCCGAGACCAATCCAAATAATGAATTCCTTCAATACGGTACTACCCAAGGTCGGCCTGAATTGAGAAAACGCACAGCAGACCGCCTCAATTCCTTAGTAATGGAAGATGATCGCGCCTTCGCAGCTGAGGACATAGTCGTCTGCAATGGATCTCAACAGGCACTTTTCCTGGCAACCCAAACTCTTTGTAACCCCGGAGACATCGTTCTCGTCGAAAATCCAAGCTACTTCGTGTATCTTTCGATGTTACAAAGCCTTCAGGTAAATCCCGTTGGCATCCCGGTCGATGAGAGCGGAAAAATGGATTTTGATGCTTTTGCGATTCTTCTGGATCAGCTCAAAAATGAGAGCAAACTCCACAAGGTGAAAGCAGCCTATCTAATGGGGTACCATGCGAACCCCTCGTCAAGATGCCTCTCGTTAGAGGAAAAACAAGGGTTCGCTTCAACACTCAAAAAGGCCGGGTTAATCGTTCCGGTCATTGAGGATGCTGCTTACCGGGATCTCGCATTCGAGAGTATGGATCCCACGCCTAGCATCATGAGCTTACGAGACTATGAAGCCTTTCCCCGTCTCTATCTAGGAACCTACACCAAACCTTACGCAACCGGACTTAAAATCGGTTATGGCTGTTGCTCTCATAAGAAATGGCTGGAAAAAATACTTTGCGCAAAAGGTAATCAAGACTTCGGAACTTCCAATTTCTCCCAAGCCATCATTGAACGCGCACTGATTGACAACCGGTATGAAGCATTAACGCGCGAGCTCGGTTCACACTACGGTAAAAAAGCCGAGCTGCTGCATGAAGTATTGGAAAATGCTGGAATACAGAACAAAGGTTGGCATTGGGACAAACCTACCGGAGGTCTTCTCTTCTGGATGAAAGCACCGGAATCCGTGAATACCGACATGGGAAAGGCGTTCTGCCTCGAGTGCGAAAAACAAGGCGTCATTTACGTTCCAGGGAGTTTTTGTTTTGCAAATCAAGAGCCACATAACTTCATTCGCCTGAGTATTGGTGCTCTACCTGACGAAAAACTTGTTGAAGCTTCAAAGCGTTTCTGCAAAGTGATCCATTCTTTATAAAACCCGACCTAAATTGTTATGAATATTTGCTGTATCGGAGCAGGCTATGTGGGCGGACCCACTATGGCCGTCATCGCCCACAAGTGTCCTCACGTCACAATGAACGTGGTAGACATTAACCAAGCAAGAATTGACCAGTGGAACTCGGATGAACTCCCAATCTTTGAACCAGGGTTGGATGATATCGTAAAAGCAAATCGCGGGAAGAATCTCTTTTTCTCAACCGATGTAGATCAACACATCAAAGAGGCAGACATTATCTTCATCTGCGTAAACACTCCGACCAAAAACTACGGAGTCGGAGCCGGAAGTGCTTCGGACCTCACCTACATCGAGGCGTGTGCACGCCGAATCGCTGAAGTCGCAGACGGGGGAAAGATCGTGGTTGAGAAATCAACCCTCCCGGTCAAAACAGCGGAATCGCTAAAGAAGATTTTTGATTCTCAGAAAACAGAAACTCCGTTCCAAGTTCTTTCCAATCCTGAATTTCTTGCGGAAGGAACAGCGGTCGAAGATTTGCTCGACCCAGATCGAGTACTCATCGGAGGAGAGGAAACAGAAGCCGGAAACGCCGCCGTCGAAAAACTCGCGAGTGTCTACGCCGAATGGGTATCCAGGGACAAAATCATCACCACAAACCTTTGGTCATCTGAACTCTCTAAACTGACTGCCAATGCGTTCCTCGCACAACGCATCTCTAGTATCAACTCCATTTCCGCAATCTGTGAAGCAACTGGAGCAAATGTGGACCAGGTAGCCCACGCGATCGGAACTGACTCCCGAATTGGACCCAAGTTTCTCAAAAGTTCTGTTGGCTTCGGAGGTTCTTGCTTCCAAAAGGATATTCTGAATTTGGTTTACCTCTGTGATTCGTTCGGACTACCCGAGGTAGCCGAATACTGGCGTCAGGTGGTGAAAATGAATGACTTTCAAAAACGCCGGTTTGCGCGCCGCATGCTGAAGTCCATGTTCAACACTGTGACTCGTAAGAAAATCGCAGTATTTGGGTTCGCATTTAAGAAAGATACCAACGACACGCGTGAATCTGCAGCGATTTATGTCTGCCGGGATCTACTCGAAGAAAAAGCGTATCTGAACATCTACGATCCTAAGGTATCTACAGAGCAAATTTTCAGCGACCTTGGCCAGGCTCAGAAAATGGAGGATGGTTCTGATAATCCTCTAATCACCATCGCGAATGATCCCTACACGGCAGCAAAAGATGCCGATGCCATCATCATTTTGACAGAATGGGATGAATTTAAGTCCCTGGACTACAAATCAATCTGCGAATCGATGCGTCGTCCCGCATTCCTTTTTGACGGTCGCAATGTGGTCGACCTGAATGAAATGAAATCCCTTGGATTCGACGCTCACGGCATCGGAAAAACCGTTTGGGGAAGCTAAAGGATCAGGCGGTTTTCAAAGCCAAAGGACTTGAAACGCTACAGGAGATCAGAACTTCCTTGAGCTTCTGTAGGCGCAAAGGCTTTGCGAGAAATTGATCGATACCACTCCTGTGGAATTTTTTGATGTCTGCGGGATGAGTGGCCCCTGAAAGACCAACAAGCATTGGTTTTTTATCGGTGGAACTCAGGGCGTTGATCCGTTCACTTGCCTCGCTTCCGTTCATCACTGGCATATACTGATCCATAAAGATCAAATCATAAGACGTATCCTTCGCACATTCGACAGCCTCCTGCCCATTCACCGCTCTATCTGGGAATACTCCGGTCAACCGCTGAATCATGGTCGCCGTTAAAGTAAAACTCATCGAATTGTCCTCAACCACCAAAATCTTCAAATTTCTTTTCTGACTCAAAACCTCTCCATTCAAATCCATATGTGTAAGCACCTTTTCATCTTCATTCTTTTTCATCATGTCTCTTACATAGCATGGCAAATGCCACTAGGGCTTGGTCAGGGGTTAAATAAACGTAAATCTGCGTCGTGGCAACTTCCGGAAATCAGTTTGTCTATTCCGGCAAATAGGTACAATTTTTTACTGTGAAAAATTCGTATCTTACCCGCGTTCTCAAAGTTCTGTTATTCGCCGGCATTTTTGTATCTGGAACCACTGCGAATGCTCAGTGGAGAATAAAAACGCTGAGTTGGAATATCGAAAGTGGCGAAAGTAGTCTGAACCAGATCAGCACTTACTTAAGCGATTTAGAAGGATACGATATCATCGGTCTTTCCGAAGTCGATCCTGCCTGGGCGGCTAACTTGGTATCAGCAGCTGAGGGTGGAGAAGGTGCAAAAGGCAACTCAATTGCCAACTTCAGTTATGTGATCGGGAGCTCTGGTTTTGATACGCGTCTGATGATCATCTGGGACACCGATCGGTTCGAACTTGTGGGTAGCGCAGTTGAGCTGGACAATCTGAACTCAGCCACTCTTTCTCACAGATCACCTCTTTACATCACTCTTCGCCGTAGGGTAGACCATACCAGCTTCATTTTCATGGTGAATCACCTTGCCAGGGGAGATGAGGCTCTTCGGAATGCCCAGGCTCAAGGTTTGAAATCCTGGGCGATGGAGCAAACTTTGCCGATTATCGCCGCCGGAGATTACAATTTCGACTACGATCTTGATGAAGGCACAGGCAACGCTGCGTTCAACATCATGCTCGACCCAGTAAGCGTCACTGAAGATCAAGTAACCACACCAGTGACCGTTTGGGAGTGGTTAAAGCCGACCAAGATGATCAAAAGTCAGTCAAGCCAGTCCTACAACAGTATCCTCGACTTTGTCTTCGTCGCGAACATGCCGGGAAACTGGGTCTACAGCTCGGAGATACTCCTCACACAAATTCCGTTTGTTGACGACACAACTCACGCGGATCATCGCCCGATCGATGCCACTTTTTTTGTAAATCCTCCTGCCGAGGTAGAAAATACTCTTCTTTCAAACCCTTAAATTGTCACCCTTCCTTGCGAGCCACCCAAAACAAACACTCGTCGGAAAAGTCTCGCACTTCCTTGGATTCGTGAGCAAGGCGCGAACGTGGAATACATTCAATCAGCTTCCAACCAGTTGATTTCATCAACTCCTCCACCTCAGATTTCCTCGGGACATGGATGAACATCTCACCCCAATCAGTGTCACCAATCCGATCACCTCTTTCAGTATATTCGGATCGTTGCTTGCCTTTCTCCCAATCCTTATCGTCCTTTTTCCAGTATTTTTGATGCTTCGGATAATCCCGGTCATGAGTCGTAAAACAAAACAAACTGCCTGCTTTTAGAACACGACATATTTCCCTCATCGCTTTTTGCCTAGCCTCCAAAGAAGGAATCTGCATCAGTCCGTTGAAACCAAAAATCACACCCTCAAAACTGGCATCCTCGAAATTGAGTCGGGTGGCATCTCCAACACGAAAATCAAGCTCCCTGCTCCTTTCATCCGCAATAGCTTTCGCAACCTGGATCATTTTTTTCGCGTAATCGATCGCAACCAGGTCCTGAAAGCCTAAATCCTGTAGCCCGAAAGCAATTCGACCCGCACCACAACCCACTTCAAGTAAGGACTGATCCGCACGGAACAAACGTTGAAACAATAAGGCCTCACTCTTCCACAAACCTACACTTTTGACCGCACGAGCGTAATGAATCACCACATCATCTTGCTCATAAAACTCTCTAACCTTTTCCGGATCCATCATTTCCGCAAAAATTTCAGTTTAATTTGTTTAGGACTTGCAATCTCAAAGACAATTGGTTTGATCGAATCTTTTCCATGAAAGCGACCATTAAAACACAGGGAAGACAATTCACCGTTGAAAAAGACGATGTGATCAAGATGAATCAGTACCCGGAAGCCAAGGAGGGTGATTCCATCGAAATCACTGACGTACTGATGGTAGCAGATGGTGACTCTGTAAAATTTGGAACTCCACTTGTGAAAGGTGCTTCTGTTAAAGCGACTGTAGTGGAAAACAAAAAGGACGACAAAATCATCGTTTTCAAAAAGAAACGTCGTCAAGGCTACAAACGTCGCCGCGGACACCGTCAATCGATCGCTTTGGTGAAGATTGAAGAGATCATTGGTTAATCGACCTAAAACAAACTTTAAAACGAGGCATTTGTCATGGCACATAAAAAAGGACAGGGAACTTCAAAGAACGGAAGAGACAGTAACCCAAAAATGCTGGGGATCAAAAAGTATGGCGGAGAAACCGTAATCCCAGGGAACATCATCGTTCGTCAACGTGGTACTCGTTTTCACGCGGGTGAAAATGTGGGTATGGGAAGAGATCACACACTTTTCTCTCTCGCTGAAGGGAAAGTCGAGTTTGACAAGCTACACCGCAAAGTGTCAGTAGTTTCAGCAGCTTAATTGCACAGTCTTAACAATTTAAAAAGAAGCCGACGTTCACCACGAACGCCGGCTTTTTTAGTCCTAAATATCTCAGATGATTAGATCGCGGGATCTTCATCTTCCGCCGAAGGATCAAATTGGAAGATCACCGTCGTCAAACCTGGAACGTAAACTTCGGCGGAACACTTCTGGTGATCCCACTCTCTTTCGATTGCCTCAACTCCGCCCATATTTCCTTCATCGAATCCTCCGTAAAGCCCTGCGTCTGTGTTCAGAATTTCTTTCCACTTACCGGCAAATGGTAATCCGATCCGGTAATGACTTCGACCCACTGGAGTACCATTGATCAGCACCGCAAAAGTATCCTCCTTCTGTTCTCCATGACGCAAGAAACTGACCACGCTGTTATCCGCGTCGTTGCAGTTGATCCAGTTGAAAGCTTCACCGTCGTGGTCCTTCTTACCAAGTGACGGATTTTCTCGATACCATTTATTCAGATCTCTGATCAGCGCAGTGATTCCCTCGTGGTCTTTATACTGAAGCAAATGCCAGTCCAGACTCGTGTCGTAGTGCCACTCGCTCATCTGGCCAAATTCGCTGCCCATGAACAAGGTCTTTTTACCAGGCCAAGCCCACATGAAGGCGTAAAGCGCACGAAGGTTTTTGGCCTTCTCGTGGATCGTCGGCGCAGCCATCTTGTTCATCATCGAACCTTTACCGTGCACGACTTCATCGTGCGAATACACCATCACAAACTTTTCGGAGTAGTTGTAGATCATTCCAAAAGTGAGATCATGATGATTCCATTTACGGTAGATGGGATCTTTCTGGAAATAATTGAGCGAGTCATGCATCCAACCCATGTTCCATTTGAAATCAAATCCCAATCCCCCGTGCTCTGTTGGGTGAGAAACTCCACCAAATGAAGTCGACTCCTCCGCAATCGTGATCACCCCTGGGTATTCTTCGTGGACGGCATCGTTCACCGCACGCAGGAATTCGATCGCTTCAATATTTTCTCTGCCCCCGTATTGATTGGGAACCCACTCGCCGTCTTTTCTCGAATAATCGAGGTAAAGCATCGAAGCAACAGCATCCACCCGGAGTCCGTCAATGTGAAATCGATCCATCCAAGCGATCGCACTACCGATCAGGAAGGATTTCACTTCGTTTCGTCCGAAATTAAAAATAAGTGTTCCCCAATCCTGATGTTCTCCCTGACGCGGGTCGGAGTGCTCGTAGAGATGGCTTCCATCGAATTCTGCAAGCGCAAAACTATCTTTAGGGAAATGCCCGGGAACCCAGTCCATCAAAACTCCGATTCCATTTTGGTGCATAACATCCACCAGATACATAAAATCTTTTGGATTCCCAAAACGATTGGTCGGGGCAAAAAAACCGGTTACTTGGTAACCCCAGGAACCCGCAAATGGGTGCTCGGCAAGGGGCATGAATTGAACATGGGTGAAATTATTTTCCTTTACATAATCCACCAGCATGTGAGCCACCTCACGGTAGTTGGGAGCGCGGTTCGCATCTTCCACAATCCTTCGCCACGAGCCTAGGTGAACTTCGTAGATGCTAATTGGCTCTTCAGTCCATTTTCGCTTTTCACGGTTTTGGATCCATTCCTTGTCAGACCATTCGTAACCACTCGTATCAAAAACAACTGAAGAGTTATGAGGTGGAGACTCATAGTAACTCGCAAATGGATCCGATTTGAGAAGAAGCTGATCTCCGGGACCAATGATTTCAAATTTGTAGTAACACCATTCCTCAAGCCCGGGTATAAAGAGTTCCCAGATTCCACTGGAGCCGAGCACACGCATCGGATGGTAACGTCCATCCCAATGATTGAAATCTCCAACAACGGAAACCCGCTTCGCACTCGGTGCCCAAACAGCGAAACTCACTCCTTTGACGCCCTTGATCGTTCGAACGTGGGAACCAAGTTTCGTGTAGGGTCGTCGGTCAGTACCTTCACTAAAATAGTAAACTCCCTTTTCATCAATTGAAGGAAGGAAACTGTAGGGATCCCAAAACTGTCGGATCTCCCCATTATCCAGAACCACTCTCAATCTGTAGTTGAAGTGTTCGCGGTCTTTGATGACCACCTCGTAGAGACCCTCATCCGCAATTTGCGTCATTTGGTAGCGTTGACCTTCTTCCTCGGAAATATCCACGACTTCACAACGTGTTGTATTTCCCACAAGGGCCCTCACCACCACCCCTTTATCTTTACCGGTTAGAGGATGCATTCCCAAAACTGAATGCGGTTCGTGATGTCTTCCTTCAATGATGCGATGGAAATCCGAATCGGTTAATTTCACCATAAACTTGGAATTTCGTTTGTTAAAAATGACGACAAGTTCCTATTTTCCAAAGAGTTGTATTTAAGTCGAGAAAATCTACCCTAACAATTCCCTGCTAACAGAAACAGAACTTTGAATTTTAGCTATTATTAATGAATAGCAAAAAGGATAGAGGAACTTTTGGGATATTCATCATTTTAGCACGATTGCCCAATATGCTCTTGTCGTAATGCCGACAAATGATGTATTCCAAAAAGCAGTGAGCACAAAACACAAATTCACCTTTTGGATTCTCGCAACACTCCTTACGGGAGCAATTCCCCTCGCTCACACTTCTCCAATCGAGATCTCGAACTCAGGTTTGATCGATATTGATCAAGGTTCCGGGGTACTCAAAATAGACGGAGGCGTAGATATCCATCAATCCCCTTTTTATCTAACTTCCGAGTCCGTCGTTTGGGATCAAACCCAACATCTGCTTGAAGCCATAGGAAACGTGATTCTCAGTATCTCTCCTAAGGAAGCAGAAGACCAAGACCTCACAGGATTCACCTCACTTGGAGTGTCCTCTCCCCAAAATACCGAACTTCAGAAAATTCTGGAGTCCGAGCACATCTCTTATCGAACTGACCTGAAACTAGTTGAACCCATCGGTGCGTCCCAGCTTCAACTCGGTGTGGCAAGAATCATCGCGGACGAGTTACAATACTCGCTCGAGGACCAATCGATCAAAACAGGCCGTTATCGGATCGGGATGAACAACCTCTTCCTCGAAGGATCCTCACTTGAAGCCAAAGAAAAAACGATTCAAGCCACAAACGCTCAGTTTTTTCTGGGAGAGCCCGAAAAACTCTCGATTCAGGGATCCGCAAAAGAAGTGCTCAAGCAGTCTGACGAATCGGTTATCCTTAAGGGCGTCTGGCTCAAAATCGGATCCGTCCCTTTCTTTTACCTGCCGCGCTACTACCATGACATGGAAAAGTCCAAATACAGCTTCTCCGCAGGAGCAGGATACAGCGGGGACATTGGTTCTTACCTCGAACTCCGTCCCACATACAGAATAGCTGGTGATGTCAGAATATTTGGTGACGTAAACTTTTACAGTGAACGAGGCATCCTCGTCGGTCCAGGATTTGAACTTGAAGCCAAACCCAACGGACATGAAATCAAATCCACACTGGAAACAGGTTACATTAACGACAATGGAAATCTCGGAGTGGATATCTTAGGAAACCCAATCGATTCATCCCGCCACTTCGTTGATTTTGAATACATTCACAAAATTCCTGGAAATGTCCAAATCCTAAGTAAACTTCAATGGTGGAGCGATTCCGAAGTACTGCGAGATTTCGACACCGGTAAATTCCACCGACTCCAACAGCCTGAAAATTTCCTAGAATTTTCGTGGATATCTGGTTCCTGGGCCATGAGTCATTCAGCAAAGTTTCGCCATGAAGATTTTGAGTTTGCAACAGAACAGCTTCCCCGGGTGCAAGCCCATCTACTGCCCTCCCCGATTGTTAATTCAGGATTTTACCACTCCGCTACAGTTGAGGGGGCTCTGCTAAGGAACCGGAATCCCAATCAGATACAGGATCTGGAATACAATCGGTTTCGGGCATTTTATGAACTGAATCGACCCTTGGCTCTGAGCCCATGGCTGGACTTCATACCGAAAACGTCTGCTCAAGCCCTGCATTACGACAAGATAGAAGCAGGACATGTAAGTAATACCAATCGGCAGCACTATGAAGTTGGTTTCGATCTGAACGCTCACCTTTTCGCCCAGTGGGACTTACAAAATGAAATCTGGGGAATAAAAGGCATTCGTCATCTGATGACTCCAACCATCCAATACCGGAACGTTTCAATCGAAACCGAAGCTGGGTCGGCCTTCACACCCATCGAATCTCGTGTCTTCCGAACGGGTCTTGATGACATCGATCTTTCCTCCAACAACCACCTTGACGATCTGAGCTCTTATTCGCTGCTCAGAGTAGGTCTCATGAATAAAGTGATCACTAAAAAAGGTGATTCTTCCGTCCGAGAGCTACTCCAATTCGATGTTTTTCACGATCATTACTTTCAAAACAATAACCCACTTATCAATGACTCTCTTGTAGTTGCGAATGTCGAACTGTCGCCAGCTTATTGGCTTAAGCTGGATCTACAATCCCGTTTCAATACGGACTCATTCGAACTCAACGATCTCTTCGGAAGGCTACAATTAGTCGACGGAGACATCTGGGATCTCGACATCTCAACCCAATTTTTGAAAGAAGAATTCCAGCAGTACCTTTTGGAATTTCGCTACAAAATAGCCGAAAACTTGCGCTTCGTCTCAGTCGTGGGCCTGGATGCCGAAGAGTCACGCCTTTTCGAACAAACCTACGGACTGCAGTTGGGTGTGGCAAATTATTGGGATATTCTCTTCAGTGTCTCCCAACGAGACGGCTCAACCCGGAACAACGAAACACGATTCGAGTTCAAGATTATCCCCGCGCGATTCTAAATCGTAGCTACCTTTTCCAAAGCTTGAAAATCTGCCGCTTTCCGTCAGGATAAGTAGTTTAAGCGTATGGCGGAAGAGGTAGAATCACTATGGGAACCCACTGATCTAGCGATCAAGTTAAAAGTCTTTGAAGGACCACTCGATCTGCTGATCTTCCTCATCCGCAAGAATGAGATTGATGTCTACGATATACCGATGGAGACCATCACCACTCAGTATATCGAATATCTTGAACAGATGGAAAAGCTCAACCTCGAGATCGCGGGTGACTTTTTTGTCATGGCATCCACACTCATGTACATCAAAAGCCGTATGCTTCTGCCCGCAAGAGAACAGGCAGTAGAAGACGAGGAAATCGACGAAAACGATCCTCGTTGGGAATTGGTACAACAGCTCATTGAATATCGGAAATACAAGGAACTTGCTAACGAAATTGACGACCGAATCGGCCATCGACAAAGACTGGTGGATCGAGAAATTAAAACAGAAGGTGTAAGTGAATTCGACCGGCCGCTTGATCCTGTCGATCGGATCAGTCTTTGGAACATCATCAACCAGGTCTACCTCCGCCTCTCTGAAAAAATGAATGTCGGTGAAATCATTGACGAGCCCGTAACCGTTTCTGACCGTATGGAGTACATACTCGACAGAATGCAAATTGAGAAAAAATTTCTCTTCTCCGAACTTTTCGAGAAAAACGCTTCTTTGATCAATATCGTTACCACGTTCTTGGCCCTACTCGAACTCACGAGACTCAGAAAATTAACGCTTCAACAGCACAAGTCCTTTGCGGATATCGAGTGTTTAGCGGTTTAAAAGACCCCAACTCATGACTATTGCTTGAAATTTTGCCAATTATCAGAAGGCTCAGGACAGATGAATCGAATCGAACCACAGAAGAAAGCCCATCTAGTAGGATTAGGGTTGGACAACAAAGACGGACACAAAAGAATCACTCAAGCTGAAGACTTTTCAATTGTGGGCGGATCGGAGGAAACTCACGACCGCATGACAGAAACCGCGATCAAAACCGTCGAAGATCTTTCAAAAAGAGGAAAAACCCTGCATAATGCGGAGCATGAAGAAATTCGTGATATCATCCTGAAAAACTCAGATCAATGAATGAGCCCCAGCCAACCTCTGGTAGCCTAAATCACCCGAAACCCAAAGTCGTCTCTATCAGAAACGCACCTCAAAAAGGGAAAAAACCAGTAGTTCTGAGAAAAGGTCCGGGAACAGATTCAACCCCGATAATCAAAGCATCGCCTCAACGAACCATTCTCAAACACTCAAAATACCTCTCTGGTCCCAAATTGGGTAAGCCGGACTTCTCCAGCTCAATTATTTCCGAAGACCAAGCGACTCAGCTCCACAAGAAGTCTCGAGGCTCTACCACGCCAGTAGCCTTTTTTGACGCTGCGGTTGCCTCGGTAGCAATCTCATTTTTAGTTCTCACACTGACCAAGCTTTAAAAACCAAATCTTAAATTCAAAATACTCATAAAAATATGTCCGAAAATATTACAGATCTGTCAGCAGACAATTTTGACTCAACAATCAAAGACAGCGATATGCCAGTTGTAGTCGATTTCTGGGCTCCATGGTGCGGACCTTGCAAAGCGATCGCTCCGATCCTTGAAGAACTCGCGACCGAAGAAGCTGGCAAAGTTAAAATCTGCAAGGTGAATGTGGACAACAACAGTGAACTCGCCAACCGCTACAGCGTCAGAGCAATTCCAACGATTCTAGTTTTCAAGAGCGGGAATGTAGACAGCCAAATTGTCGGGATGACTTCGAAAGAAGACCTCAAAGCCAAGATCGGGCTTTAAAATTTTCACACTGGACTAATCCAATTCTCGAATTCGTATTTTTACGGGATTGGGAACAAACGTTGTTGATCAGTTCCATACGCATAAATATTTCTGATATTTGTGCACACATTCATTAGCAACTCCTCAATCAAAAGGGCCTTCATAGGCTTCTTTGCCTACCTGGGAATCGCTTTGATGGTTGTTGTGACGAGTGGAAACCGTGACGAACACTCCATGGACGCCGAATTTCCTTTTGCCCCGAAAGGCAAGAGTCTTTGGCAACAGCACAACTGTTCTAGTTGCCACTCTCTTTTTGGCGTAGGAGGTCACATCGGCCCAGATCTTACCAATGTTCATTCACGAATGGGTTCAAGCTACATCGAGTACATTCTCGAGCGTGGGAAACACAAAATGCCCTCCTATCAACTCTCCTTGGAAGAGCGAGAGTCCCTCCTCCAATTCTTCGCTTACTACGACCGGCTAGGGAAGTATCCCTTGAATTCAGTCACGCGAGAATACTTAGGTTCGTTTACCAAGGAGAATTGACCCGTGAAAGTCCCTTCCACTTTCGACCCCAAGACCAACTCGATTGGTGCTCTCTTTTTCCTGCTCTCAGGTATCGCATTTATAGCGTCTGCAATAATCGGATTGGTGACCTCACTCTCCTTAGGACTACCCTCGGAGATGATCGATTGGATCAACCACCTGCCCTTTCAACGGCTCAGACCTCTCCACACGATGCTCGCAATCGTGGCCATGCTTGCGGGAGCTCACGGGATCACTGAATCCATTTCGGTCTCCCTAGGGAACAAGTCTCAAAAGCTGAAATCGGTCGCTTTCATTTCGATCGCGGCATTCACACTTCTCGCCTCGATCACGTTGGCAAATGGCAAGACAAGTGGGAGGGAATACATTTCATGGGTTTCTTGGCTGAGTCCACTACTCATCGTTGGAACTGTGGCCACTCTCTACCGACTCCTGTCCGCAGTAAAAAGCTGGAGTTCATTTTCTCCGGAGGGATTTTGGCTCATTGTTTTGGGTTGGGGACTTACCGCGTTTGGGTTGATCGAAACGCAAGGTTACCTGCTTCCGTGGATTTTCAAGAACTCCATCAGAGACCTTACTCAACAATGGCATGGAATCGATACGATCATCGCTGGGGTCAACATTCTCATCTACGGGGGTATGGTGATGATTTTACAAGGCAAAGCTAAGCCACTTCGAAAATCATGGTTGTTCGCAATCGCTACTTTCGGACTCCTAGGAACCTTTGGTCACCATCACTACATCTCCCCGCAGCCTGGCTACCTCAAAGCTTTTGCTTTTCTCGCAAGTATGGTCGCAATTCTTTCGTTTCTGAGGCACATCAATGGCTACAGGCATTACATCCGTGCGAATCAAGTCAAACCTCACCCGATCATGCCTCTCCTTCTTTCAGCCGAACTATGGACCATCGTCGCAGTGTGCTCAGGCGTGCTTTTTGCAATCCCCCATCTTAACTTCTACGTTCACGGCACCTATCTAATCATCGCCCATGCAATGGGATCCATGATTGGGATCAACTTAATGATTGTGGTCGCCTCAGCATTAATTTTCATGCGCTACGATGCCTCCGCCTCCGTTTTTTCGATCCGATGGGGAACACGAATCGTAAACGTATCACTAGTTCTGTTGTGGGTTGGTCTAACAATTCCAAGTCTGATTAAAGGAACTTCGAGAACACATGAGCCCTACTCAAGTTACATTCAGAACGTTGAACCCTGGCTCATCAGCTTTCCGATCATTGGCGTACTCCTTCTTGCCGGAATCTTTGTCCTGATCAGTGAAATGCTCTGGCTTCCCTTTTGTAGAGGCGTTCTGATTACCAAAAAAACTCCCAGTTCTCCTAATGCGAATCCGGGAACTGAGAGTTCGAAATGATAGAATATAAATTACTGGTCGAGCTGACGACGACGATTACGCAACTTCAGTCCGTTCAATCGAATGAAACCCGTCGCATCTTCAGGCTGGTAATCGCTCTCTACTCCTTCCATCGACGCAATATCTTCATCATACATTGATAGAGGACTCTTCCGACCCACAGTCAGAACATTACCTTTGAACAATTTCAAGCGAACCACTCCAGAAACGGTCTCCTGGCTCTTGTCAAAAAGCGCTTGAAGCGCCTCCCGCTCTGCGTCGAACCAAAAACCATTGTAGATCAACTCAGCAAACCGCGGAATCAAACTGTCGCGGGTGTGCATAAGATCACGATCCATTGTCAGAGTTTCCATCTGGCGAAGCGCATGGATTAGGATTGTGCCCCCTGGTGTTTCGTAAACACCACGGCTTTTCATTCCAACAAATCGGTTTTCCACGATGTCCACACGCCCAATTCCATGTTTCCCTCCAAGGGTGTTGAGAGTTTTGATAACATCGGATGGCTTCATCTCGACTCCGTCAACAGCGATACAATCTCCTTTTTCAAAAGACAGTTCCACATACTGAGCTTCGTCTGGCGCATCTTCTGGATCGACCGAAAGCTTATACATATCCTTATTGTCGGGTGTCGACGGATCAAACCAAGGATCTTCTAAAATACCTGCCTCGTAGGAGATGTGCCAGAGGTTACGATCCATAGAGTAAGGCTTCTTCATACTCGCCTCAACCGGAACATCATGTTCCGCACACCAATCGATCATCTCCTTACGCCCAGGGAACAGGTCGCGAAATACTTTCATCCTCCAGGGACTGATGATCTGGAGATCTGGCGCCAGTGCGGAGAAAGTGAGCTCGAAACGCACCTGATCATTTCCCTTGCCCGTTGCTCCATGTGCCAAATGTGTCGCATTTTCCTTCCGAGCGATATCCACCATCGCTTTTGCAATCAGCGGACGTGCAATCGAAGTTCCCAGGAAATATTGCCCTTCGTAGATTGCGTTACCACGGACCATTGGGTAAACAAAATCTGCACCGAATTCTTCGACCAAGTCGACGGTGTAGTGCTTTGACGCACCCGTTGCGATTGCCTTTTCCTCAAGTCCGTCTAGCTCTTCTTCCTGCCCTACGTCTGCAGCAAAAGTCACGATTTCTGCATCATAAGTGTCGCGCAACCAACGAACAATAACTGAGGTGTCAAGCCCTCCTGAATATGCGAGTACAATTTTCATAGTTTGCCGTAAAATTAGAGATTATTCCACGAGTTTTGCCATAATTGCCTTCTGAACGTGGAGTCGATTTTCCGCCTGATCAAATATAATGGAATTCGGAAGCGCAAGGACATCTGCACTCACCTCTTCCCCTTCATGAGCCGGCAAACAATGCATGAATAGTGCATCTCCTTTCGCCATTTTAAACGCATTGAGATTCACCTGATAAGGACTCAGAAGCTCTTTGCGCTTCGCAGCTTCAGATTCGTCTCCCATGCTAACCCAAACGTCAGTGTAAATGACATCAGCTTCGCAACACGCGCTTTTCACGTCGGTCGTGAAAGTGTAACTACCATCCAAATTGCTCGATTCGACCAACTTTTTAATTTCTTCTCCCGGCTGAAATTCTTTAGGTCCACACATGACGACTTCCATTCCGAAAAGACATCCACCAAGTATCCAGGAATTCGCCATGTTCGAGTCACAATCCCCCATAAAAACCAGCTTTTTGCCTTTGAGATCTTCAAGACAAGGAACCTCTCCGCTTTTCCAGTTTTCAGCCAACGTGAACGCATCGGTATAAATTTGGCACGGATGCAAAAAATCGGTAAGAGCATTGATCACTGGAATACTTCCTTCCGCCGCAAATTCTTCAACCAGTGAGTGCTCAAATGCACGAATCACAAGACCATGAAGGTAGCGGGAAACCACCTTAGCAGTATCTGCGACACTCTCACCTCGACTTATTTGCAAGCTCTTCTGATCCAGATAAATACCATGCCCGCCCAGCTCATTGACTCCTACGTCAAATGAAATTCGAGTTCGAGTGCTGTTTTTAAAAAACAACAGCCCCCATGATTGGTTATTAAGAGAGCGGATCTGAGGATTGGCTCGATTTTTCTTAAGTGTGTCAGCTAATGAAAAGATATGATCAACTTCCTCCTTACTGAAGTCGGTTTCTTTTAAAAAATGACGTATGTTTTTCATGATGTTGGGTAACGATTGGATTTTAGGAATTATTCGGACTGGGTGATTTCGGTTCCGATTCCCTCGTCAGTGAAGATTTCCAGCAATAAGCTGTGAGGCATACGGCCATCGATGAAGTGGACTCGTTTAACCCCGGACTGGATCGCCTGCGTCGCTCCTTCTACCTTTGGAAGCATTCCTTTGCCGATGATTCCAGACTCTACAAGCCCATCCACTTCACTCACATCGAGAGAGGAAATGAGACTTTCCGGATCATTCGGATCTCTAAGCAAACCTGCGACATCGCATAGGAACACAAGTCTTCTGCACCCAAGGGCTCGTGCCACTTGCGAGGCAGCTAAGTCTGCATTGGTATTGTAGACCTTACCGTCGGCATCTACTGCAACCGGAGAAATCACCGGAATCACCATGTCGCCTAGTTGTTTACGAATCGCAGAAGTATTCACCTTGGTGATCTCTCCAACATAACCGAGATCCACTTCATTGCCGGTTCGATCGGTTGTAAGCTTTCGACAGGTCAACAGGTCGTTTCCATACAAGGAACAGGGCTTCCCACCCAAACCGGAAATCATGTCACAGATTTCTTTATTCACCTGCTCATTGAGTGTTTTTTCGACGATATGAACCGCCTCTTCCGAAGTATAGCGCAGCCCTTTCCGAAATTCGACTTCGATATCCGCAGCTTCCATCCCGCGACTGATCGCTTTGCCACCTCCGTGAACGACTACAACATGAATTCCAGCTAACGCTAAAAATGCGATATCCGCAGCAACACGTTCCCGAAGTGAAACATCAGGATCGTCCATGAAACTGCCACCATATTTCACCACAAAAATCGAGTCGCGGAAGCGTTGGAAATAAGGCAAAGCCTCGCTCAAAACTTCGGCTTTGATAATGGGATCGATCTGATCCGCCTGTTCTTTAAGCAACATTTCAACTACTCCTTCATGTTAAAATTAATGTATTCCGGTGTTAGATCACTTGCGATCAATTCCGCAGAAGCTTCTCCCATGCCCAAGTCGAGGCGGATGACGAACTCTTTTTGGTCCACCACAGTCTGCCATTTTGGGAGATTTACGTCGACGGGTAGCCCTTTCTCAAAAACGAGCACGTCATCATAAAACATGCGAAGGTCGTTCTCGACAACCGGAACTCCCGAATAACCCGCGGCTGCCACTACTCGTCCCCAATTCGGATCAGAACCCGCCCATGAGGACTTCACCAATGGCGAATGAGCAATCGCGTAAGCCACTTCCAGAGCTGAATTTTCGCTCTCCGCGGTCTCTATTTTGAGAGTTACCACTTTGGTAATTTTCTCACCATCACCGACGATCAACTTCGCAAGCCTCTTGCAAACTAGGTCCAACGCTTCTCGAAAAGCCTCTTTGAACGAACCTGAAGCAGAATTCCAATTTACGGAACCGACACCATTTGCAAAACAAAGAACCGTATCGTTGGTACTCATATCTCCATCAACCGTAATCGCATTGAAGGAAGTCTTCACTGCAAGACCCAGTTCAGTCTGCAGATCGACTTGTGAGATCTTCAAATCCGTCGCTAGAAATGCCAGCATGGTCGCCATATCAGGGCGGATCATACCTGCGCCTTTTGCGACTCCGGCCAGAGTGACGCTATCTCCACTTTCACTTTCGACAACCACGGTAATTTTCTTTTCCCGAGTGTCGGAAGTGAGGATACATTTGGCGAAATTTTTTCCTCCTGTTGAATCGTCAGTTAAATGACCCACAGCGAGTTCAACACCCTTGCGTACCTCTTTCATGGGGAGTTGGCGACCGATACGACCGGTTGAACAAACCAACAGTTTTCCGCCTTGCCCGCACAAATACTCCTCGGCCTGCTCAGTCATCGCAGCCGCATTCGCGAGGCCTTCCACGCCAGTGCAAGCGTTCGCGTTGCCACTGTTTGCAACCACACCGTGGATCGGATCGTCTCCATCGAGAAGCTCCATACATTTTAATACCGGAGCCGCTTTGATTCGATTCCGGGTAAATGTTCCGGCAACCGAACAAGGGTTTTCTGAAAAGATGATGCCCAGATCGAGTTGATCATTTCCCTTTTGACGAACATCACAATGGACTCCGCTGGCTCTGAAACCAGGAACGTCAGTGATCCCGTGAGAATCAATTTCTTTAAAAATCGGTGCACTCATGACACTCAAGGATTCAACCCTGCCGATTCATCAAAACCGTATTTCAAATTCATGATTTGCACGGCCTGACCACTTGCTCCCTTCAAGAGATTGTCGATACACGAGGTGATGATCCAACGATTCGTACGAGGATCCTCCGTTACCGACATATCCACCCGATTCGAGCCGACCACATGAACGGTATCGGGAGTTTGACCTGTGGGAAGAATAGAAACGAACGGCTTAGGACCATAGTATTTTTCCCAAACCTGGAAAGCTTCCTGCAAGGGCGCATCCGCTTTGGGATCCACTACAATCGTCGACGCAATCCCACGATTCATGGGAACCAAATGAGGAGTAAATTGAACAACTACCGGACTTCCTGAAGCAGAACTCAGTTGCTCTTCAATTTCAGAGAGATGACGGTGTTTCGGTATTCCATAAGCCTTCACACTCTCATTTCGCTCGCAGAAAAGATAGGTTTCCGCCAACTTCTTGCCCGCACCACTTACTCCGCTCACGCTATTGATGATAATGCTCTCAAGATCAAGCAGCCCTTCTTTAACGAGCGGGATCAATGGGATCAAAATACTCGTGGGATAACAACCGGGTGAAGCGATCAGATCCAAGTCTTTCAAAGACTTCGCATCTGTAAGTTCAGGCAAAATGTAATGAGCTTTCTCCAGAAGCTGCGGAGCAGGATGGTCCGCGTAAAATTCACGATAGGTTTCGGGATTTGAAAGGCGAAAATCTGCACTGAGATCGACTACGTCCTTACCAGCTTCCAAAAGCTTAGGTGCAAACTCATATGCAACTCCATGAGGAAGCGCCAGAAAATACAGGTCAATATCAGAGCCTGCCATCTCTTCCACGTTCGAACCTGTAAACACCAATTCTTCCATTCGCTCTCTTAGGAACGGGAATACAGATGAAGCTGCCTGCCCGGCGAGTTGTCGCGAAGTGACAGCAGCGAGTTCTACGTCTGGGTGACGAGACAAAATCCGGACGAGTTCTGCTCCTGAGTATCCGGATGAACCTACGATTCCTACTTTCATGATGTAAATTTCAAATTGGCTATATTTTTAAATACAAAAGCCCTCACTGCTAAAAAACAGGAGGGCCTTAAAATCAAAACTTAGTGGGAAATCCAATTAACGTTTCGAGAACTGGAATTTGCGACGTGCTCCGGGTTGGCCCACTTTTTTGCGTTCCTTGGCCCTTGGGTCACGTCTAATATATCCCTTTTTCTTCAAAGGAGCACGAAGCTCCGCGTCCATTTTTTGAAGTGCACGGGCAATACCGTGTGAAATTGCAATAGCCTGACCATTCGGTCCTCCGCCTTTAACGTTAACGGTGATATCAACTTCCTTGAGCAATCCTACTTCTTTAAGAGGAGCTACTGAAAGGTTCACAAGCTCATCAGAATAGCAATAGGTTTCAAGTTCACGACCGTTCACAACGATTTCGCCGCTACCACGAGTCAATCGAACACGTGCACTTGCTTCTTTGCGGCGACCGACGGCCACAAATACTTCTTCAACTTTTTTAGTGAGAGTCGACATGATAAATCAAAAATTAGAAGCTGAATTCCTTAGGTTCCTGAGCTTCGTGTGGGTGCTCAGAACCCGCGTATACCTTAAGGCGCTTCAACATACCAGCAGCCAAACGGTTTTTAGGAAGCATACCCTTAACAGCGTGCTGAATAATAAATTCTGGCTTGTTTTTACGAAAATCGCCAAGACTACGGTGCTTAACTCCACCCATCCATCCGGAATAGAACATATAGTCCTTATCCTGTTCTTTTTTACCAGTTACACGGATCTTGTCTGCGTTGACAACAATTACGAAATCTCCGGTGTCAACATGTGGAGTAAAAGTTGCACGATGCTTGCCCCGCAATACATTCGCGATGCGCACAGATAAACGCCCAAGCACCTGATCTGTGGCGTCTACCACGTACCAATTTCGGGTTACTGTCTCTTTCTTTGCGAGTGTTGTTTTCATTTAGAAAAAAAGGAGATAAAAAGGAGTTCCTTTCAGGCTGTCAATCATCGAAACCTAAAAGTATAAAAAAAATAACCTCCCCAGATCTGGGAAGGTTATTAGTAAAATCTGATATGTTTTTGGATTAGAATCCTGCAGTGAATGAAACACCCCAAGAGGTCACGTTGTCCGAATCAATTGCAAGCTCGAGAACATCAGCTTCTTCAGGATCAAGGGATACGTAACGGACTCCGAATGTTAGGCGAGCGTAGCGAGTGAAACTATATGAGTAATCAAGCATCGCTCCGTAGTAAGTGCTTCCCGTGTAAAACTCAGAATTCCCGACATAACCAGTTACCATAATTGCAGATTTCTGGTCGATTGGGAAAGCGTGTCCGATAGAACCTTCATAGGTGGTAGTTTCATTATCGGAGTCGGCGTAAACGTAGAGTGCTGGAGAAAGAAGCGTGTCCCAAGTCAAACCAATCATTCCTTCAGTCACGGAATCATCTGTGAAGGGGATGAAATCAAAGTGGCTAATCCCAAGATCAATGTTGAAATCTTCCATAACTTCGAATTCAGCGCCGAGGTAATACTCATGCATTTTCACTCGATTATCCGCCTTTTTGGTAGGAAGTGCTGTGCGAACTCCTGCGTAGTAGGTGCTGTTTTCAGCATTCACACGACCTTCAGCTGAGGGAGTGAATGTGTCTCCAGAGATATGAAAACCTCTAAAGATAAAATCGGACTCAAACCCGTAGGTTGCACTTCCTGAAAGAGTGCCGGACTCTTGCGCAAATGCGCTTGAGACGAAAGTCAAAAGGATAGTTGCCAAGAAGGATGTCTTCTTCATTTTCATATCAGTCACAGTAATTCTCGATTAAAAGCGATTCGGGGGCATATACCAACCGGTCCATTTCAGATCTTCTTGGTTTTGCCCATTTTAAAGGGATTGTCGAACATAAAAATAGTATGAAAAGCGCAAAGCAAGTTGAATCATCTCGGCAAATCGTAGTGATCTTGGGTGCACTTGGAGTGGCAATTGGTGCTTTCGGTGCCCACGGATTGGATTCTATACTGTCAACCGTCGGAAAAGAGGAGATATGGAATACTGCTTTGTTTTACTACTGGGTTCATGTGTTGGCACTTCTCACTGTCTCATTTACCGCCGTCGCAATACCCCCTGTCAGAATTTGGACCGTTTCGATTCTACTCTTTTGTGGCTCTTTGATTGCAATCGCTTTGGGAGGTCCCTCCTGGCTTGGAGCAATCACTCCGCTGGGAGGTGTCGGTTTCATCATCGGTTGGTTGACTTTGCTAAAAAGGAAAAATACCGACTCACCTTCTTAAAAACGAATTGCCCTACGATCAACGACAGCCTACACCCATTTTCATCAACCCTGTCGTTATGAACAACACATTAGAACAACTCAAATCACACACCACAGTCGTTGCAGATACAGGCGATTTCGAATCAATCAAGGCATTCGAACCCAAAGATGCGACCACAAACCCTTCTTTGATTCTCAAAGCGATCCAAAAAGCGGAGTATCGGCCTCTGTTTGAGGAGACTGTGAAATCGGTTGCTGCTAATTCTTCGCTCAGCGAGAGCCAAACCATCGATCTCGCAATCGATCACGTGTTGGTGGCATTTGGTAGCGAAATTCTGAAGATCGTTCCTGGGCGAGTCTCAACCGAAGTCGACGCGAGACTTTCTTTCGACGCAGACGCTTCAATCACAAAAGCGCACGAACTCATCCAACTCTACGAGAGCAAGGGAATTGACCGTGAACGCATCCTTATCAAACTGGCAACAACCTGGGAAGGTGTAGTGGCAGCCAGACAACTTCAGTCCGAAGGGATCAACTGCAACATGACCCTGCTCTTCTCAATGGCACAGGCAGTTGCGTGTGCCGAAGTTGGCGCAAGACTCATTTCCCCATTCGTCGGTAGAATCCTGGACTGGTATAAAGCGAAAACCGGCAATCACTATTCAGCAGCCGAAGATCCAGGAGTTTTGAGTGTCAAAGCAATTTACAATTACTACAAAAAATTTGGCCACGAGACCGAAGTCATGGGTGCAAGTTTCCGCAACACTGGTGAGATTCTGGAACTGGCGGGTTGTGATCTTCTAACCATCAGCCCTGCGCTGCTCGAAGAACTCAAATCAAGCGATCAGGCAATCTCACCCAAACTGAATGTGGAAGAAGCCAAGGCTTCAGACATCGAGCGTATCGAAATGAACGAAGCTCAGTTCCGATGGATGCTCAATGAAGATCAAATGGCCACCGAAAAGCTTTCCGACGGTATTCGTATCTTCGGACAAGACATGCTCAAGGTTCGTGATATGGTAAAAGAACTTCTCTAGTTGCCACTTTCCATTGGCTTTGTAAAAATGCCGTCGAACTGACGGTGTTTTTTTATGTACCGAATTTGGATCGACTCGTTTCGCCATTCCGGTTCACTTGTCGATCATATGAACGATGAACTCAAATCCCGCATTCGTACCGTCCGAGGATGGCCAATCCCAGAAGTCAATTTCCGCGACATATCGACTTTGTTTGAAGACGCAAAGTCTTTCAGAAAAGTCGTCGAGATTTTTGAATCAAAAATCGAAGAATATGGAGTAAACCGAATCGTTGGGATTGATGCCCGCGGTTTTATTTTAGCGGGAGCGGTTGCAGCTAAAACGGGGCTACCCATGGTGATGATCCGCAAAAAAGGAAAACTTCCACCCAAAACCATCGAAGCTTCCTACACGCTGGAATACGGAACCGCAGCCGTCGAGATTCGGGAAGATGCGTGCAAACAGGGTGACAAGGTGATGATCCTCGATGATCTGATCGCTACGGGAGGCACACTCGGAGCCGCCACCGAACTCGTTGAAAAACTGGGTGCTTCCGTCTCCCTCATCGCAGCAGTTATCGACCTACCCGAGCTCAAAGGAACTGAGAAGTTAACATCATCAGGCTATGAGGTCTTTTCGATCTGCGAATTCATGGAAGATGAGTAAAAAAATTGCCTGAATCAGGAAAGATCCAACAGGAGAACTCCGCTATGTTCCCTTTAACCGGATCAAGCCCGATTCAGGCATCCTTATCATTCCAACAAGATCCAAAATTTGGGTTTGATGTGGGTTAATAAATGCAACTTTTAGCTCATATTGTCAAACCCAAAACACAATATATTGGGGTATAATGCACTTTTTTTTCAATATATTGGGTTTTAGAGAAAAGTATGCTTCATATTTCCTTTGTGATGAGTTAGTTATGAAGGAGACATCTTCAAAGAGAAAATGATTCTTTTTTTCTTCATCATTGTCGGATTACTTTCCCTGCTTGCAGGGTTAGGAAACCACTTAAACTGGCTCGAATTCTTCAGCCACTTTCAGGTGATCATTTTCGCTCTGAACCTCCTCGCTTTTCTCATCTCTACCCACTCTCGCTATCGCGGAATAACCGTGCTACTGGCGGCGATGTCTTTGTATCATTTGATCATCATTGCTCCTTATTTTGGAGACCTCTCAAGACAGCCCGATTCTCAACAAAAACTAAGCGTTCTACTTTACAATATGAATGCGAATAACCCCAACTACCCAGAGATAATCGCCACGATTGAGAACATCGACCCCGACGTTTTCGTGATTTGTGAAGTGAACCATCACCTTACGGACCGAATGCGCAAGCTCCATCAGAAGTATCCCCATCGGATCGGAGCCGGAAGATGGCCTGGGAGTACGATCTGGAAGAGCAGTGGGACCATCCTTTGGTCAAAGATTCCTTTTAAAAATTCCGAAGTGGAGCCACTAACCCGATCTAAAATACTCGTTCTTGACGTTTGCCTGGATTGGTATGGAAAGGAAATTCAAATACTCACTTCGCATCCCCAATCTCCCTTAAATCAAAGACAAACTCTACTGAGGAATCTCAGCTACCAAGAGATCATTCCTTTAATTGACGAGTCACAACCCACCATCCTCGCCGGCGATTTGAATAACACGGTGTGGGCTGCCGAGCTTAGGAGGTTCTCAAAAATCACCCATCTTAAATCTGCATACCTTACTCGGGGTTTGAGAGCAACCTGGCCAGCGCCCATTTATCCGTTGGGTATTGGGATCGATCACTTTTACCATTCGGAGGAAATTAGTGTTCGGGATCTTAGATCTCTGCCCGGTTGCGGATCGGATCACCGTATGCTCTACTGCGAATTCATCATTGAAAGTTCATGACCACGCATTCCTATCGCATCGCGACATTAATCTTCATTGAAAATTCAAAGAAAGAACAGCTGCTTATCCGCAGGAGTTTCTCACCAAACCAAGGACTGTTGAGCCCAATCGGAGGGAAACTTGAAGCCGAAAAAGGTGAGACTCCGGTGGAATGTGCCATCCGCGAAGTGGACGAAGAAATTGGTCGCTCGATCTCCACAGAAGATCTTCACCTCTTTGGATACCTTGCTGAAAAAAGCCCGTTTTGCGGGAAACATTGGATGGTCTATCTATTTAAGCTTCTCTCACCAATCGATGACCTTCCTGCTCCAATCGAAGAAGGAGCTTTTGAATTTCACAAAATTGATTGCATTGAGAAACTAGAAATCCCACAAACGGACGCACAGATTCTTTGGAAAGTGTTCAAGATGAACTCGGATGGATTCACTGGAATCCGAGTCGATCGCAAAAATGACGGTGATTTCGATTGGACGATCGAAACGCAGTCATAGAGACCCACATAATCACTACCCGATCAGCAATCCCGCTAGACAACCGGTCATCAAACAAGCAAAGGTCCCTCCTAACATCGCCCTGGGAGCCATTTTACTCAGGTCTGTTCTCCTTTCGGGAGCAAGTGTCGAAATGCCGGCAATCTGAATACCGATAGAGGCGAAATTCGCGAATCCACATAGTGCATAAGTCATGATGATCATGCTTCGCTCATGCGTGAAAACGCCAGCATCCATCATTTGCCCCATATTCACATAGGCCACAAATTCATTGAGCACCAATTTTTCGCCCAGCAACCGTCCGGATAACAGAAGAGATTCCGAATCGATTCCCATAAACCAGGCGATCGGCGCAAAAATCCAGCCAAAGATCCATTCCAGCGAGAGCTGATTAAAGTCTCCACCGGAAACCTGTTCAATCCAAGCATTTAAGCCAGTCCAGCCTCCCAACGCTCCGCTTAAGATAGAGTTGATCAGAGGAATAATCGAAGTGAACACGATCAAGATCGCAGCAATGATCAGCGCCAATTCCAAACCTTGAGCCGTCCCTCGGGTGGTTGCATCAAAAACGTTGGAACCGAACGCCTGTTTCTCGATTTTGAAGTCCTTTTTGTATTCCTCGGTTTCCGGAATCAACAGTTTCGCAAATAGTATCGCTCCCGGGGCCGAAAGAATCGATGCAGTGATCAGGTGCCTCGCAAACAACAGGCTTTTTTGAGGATCCCCTCCACCCAAAAAACTGATATAGGCAACGAGCACTCCTCCTGCGATAGTTGCCATACCTCCGGTCATCAGTGTGGCGAGTTCCGATTTAGTCATGTCTTTGATGTAAGGCCGCACCATGAGCGGAGCCTCGGTTTGCCCAACAAAAACGTTCGCCGCTACAGCGAAACTCTCGGCACCTGAGATCTTCATGACCTTGTTCATGATCCATGCAAACCCACGAATCACAATCGGTAGTATGCCTAGGTAAAACAAAACAGTCGAAATCGCCGAAAAGAAGATGATCGATGGCAATACCCTGAATGCGAAAACGGAGCCCATGCTTTCGGCGTCTTCGACCAAGCTTCCGAACACGAATTTTCCACCTTCCTGAGAAAAGTCCAATAACTTCACGACTGCTTTCGCCAGCCATTCAATCGTCAAAGCAGGTCCGGGGAATTTAAGGAAAATGACAGCAAGCATGAGTTGCAGAGCAAATCCTCCTCCGATCAACCGCCAATTGATCTTTGATCGGTCCCGGCTCAAAGCCCAAGCGATCCCCACAAAAAGAAGAATTCCTAAAACTCCACGCAGCGCATCAAACATGACGTTCTTAGCTAAGGACTTTCATCAGTGATGACCAGACTTAAGAGATTCCGAGATAAAAATGTTGCTCCAGGGAAGCTGATTGCGAAGATGACATCAAATTCCTTCTTATGGCATTTCGACTAAGCAAATCCGAAAAAACCGGACTGACCATTCTCGCAAGCATACTCTCGCTCATCCTGATCGTCACTCTCATGATCAAGAGTTTTGGCCTTCTCTAAAACTGACCAGACGATCTATTCTTCGCCAAATTTCTCTTTTTTCTCGTCCCAGGGAATATCGTTTTGAGTGCGACAGATCAACACTGGCTCCTTGGTCTTTACCCAAACATTCTGCTCTTTGAGAATCCGGGCTGACACCACTTCACAACACTCTCCGATCGTTTTCACAGGATATCGGCGACCTTTAGGAGTTGTATTAAACTCGTAAGCTCCTCTAACCAATCGTTCTTCGGTCACGTAAGGGCTGTCATCTTCAGGAATTTGCAATACCCATCCAGTCAAATCCTTGTCTTCCAAAACTCCATCAGGATCCGACACCATCATCACAAACTGTTTCTTAACCGGGGGAGGTTTTTCCTCTGTTTCCTGCTGGATCTTAACTTCTTCCTGAATCTCATTGATGATCGAAGCAACCTGCCGCGCGTCCATTTCGCTACGTTGCAAAATCATTTTCACTAGATCGATATCAACTTTGGCCATAAACAGACAGCAAAACCGCTGTACTTCAGCTTGCCAAGCCTATTGATATTTCTAATTCAAACTTCCTAACTCAGTTCCACGATAGAGCATATCTTGCCGTTGGGAAGTGCCCATTCAAATCCAACCGATTTTCCCAAGATCTTGGCAGCTATGGGCGAACCTGGTGTAACAACGGTAACGAGCGAACCGTCGAGAGTCACCGATGCACCCCCTCCTTTCACAGAAAGGAAGTACCAGTGCTTTCCCATTGGGTTTTCGATGGCGAACATGCTGCCCGCCTGCACCCATTCGTCTTCGCCTACGGTTTCTAACAAACTTCGAAAATACTGAATCGCCTCACCCAGCTCCAACGCATGAGCGGCCTGACCTGCGGCAAGATACGAAGCTTCCAGACCCTGAGTATCCCATTTAGAGTCAGCTTTTGCTTCCTCATGAGTGGCATACTCGGCGGCATCTTTTGAGGCTCCTTGCGCCAGTTGAAAATCCTTTTCCAGCGACTGGATGATCGCCTCAATGACCAATTTTTTATCCATCCACCATCAGCCACCGTTCGGTATTTCTTCTGGTTCTTCCTCCGGAATCCGCTGAATAATTTTGTGGTCCTCAAGTCCACCAAACACAAATGTCTCACCCAGCAAAATTGCTCTAGTGGTCCCACTGTGCTTTAGAAAACTATCAAAAAACAACACTTCTAAAGTTCGCGCTTCCTTCGCACCAAGCTCTGTCAACCCATGCCCCTCGCCTTTTAAGACAAACGCTAAGGTAAGACCCGAGGTGTGCTGAAGAGCATCCATGATTAGCTGGGGATCTGCAATTTGATCGTGCTCTGCAATCACCGCCATGAAAGGATCATCCACTCCAACGATACCCGAGTGATCTTCCATAAAAGGTTTATTACCAACGGATCCAATCCACGGCACTGTTGCAAATCCAGCCTTAATTCGATGGTCATTTACCGAACTTGGATGGTTCAGATACTTCCCTCCCAACAAAGCCAATCCGGTATATCCTCCGAAACTGGTTCCCGAAATACCGATTCGCTGCGTATCAATTAAGTGTCCGTATTTTGGATGCGTAATCAGATTGGTAATGAATTCGTGAACTGACAACGTTCGCAAGGTGTATTGACTCTGGGACTCCCGAAGACGGTCATCACCATGAAAGAGGCAAGCCACTACGTAGCCGTGACTCGCGAGAAACCTCATCTCATACAAATCCCAAAGTCCATGCGAACGAAATCCATGAGAACGAACGATGAGAGGAAAGCGGGTGAATCCATCGGCAAACTTCGGAAAATCACCGGGCTTGTCCATTTTTGGAAAAGTTCGGACTCCTTCACCTATGAAAGGGAAAATGTAATCCTCGTTCGTGTTGGTACTCGCAGTTGGATAAACCACGTATCCAGCAATCGGAAACTGTGTTCCAGCGTGCTCCTCATAGAGCGATGGATCATCCGGAACATTTACGGTGATCGATAGTGCCTCGTTGGGATATTTGAGGAGCGAGCTAATGTAGACAGGACTTCCGTTATCAAACCCTCCTTTTAGATAATCGACGATATTGGTTGGAATCTGGTCGACAACCTCGAAGTTGGAACTTGCAACTTCGTACGGACCGTCCGGAAGCACATCGATCGGCCAACTCCAAAGTCTAACGGTTCCCAACGCCGCCAAAGCCCCAATCGAGAGTAATTTTGTCAGATCCAATAATCGGAAAAACCTTACTTTAAAAATTTGCATACCATCCTAAGTTATCACCGGAAACCCAAAGCCTCCACCTTCAATCAATAGTTCTCATCTCCGAAGCTGCAATACCTTATTTCACACCGATTACAAGCAACTCTCAATCTTTGACCTCATAAATCCGTATAGATTCAGATTTTTTAAAATTTGAGAAAAACCTAGGCGACGGTGTCGAGTTTTTGACCGACTGACTCTTGTGAAACGAAGCCTGAGGGGCTATACAAAGTTCCTGAAGATGCAGAGCTCGTAATCATATCCACCAACCCACGTGTCGCCTGCTCGTTGGACTTGATGATGCGCATAGTGGCGTCGAGCCGCTCCATCATCGCCTGCTCCGAAATAAGTGCAACTGCTGCAGTTATCGCATCCATCGGCTTTTAAAAATCGGTTCAAACAACAAACACTTTAGCCCTTCCCTTGTGTAGATCAGTTTGGATGCAATTTTTCAGCTCCGAGATTCGTTGAAAACATATCGCCAAAACCCGTGAATTCAGAGCTCGATACTGAGTTCCCATCGAAAAAACTTTGAAATGAATCTCAATTTAAACCAGCATCTCCATCTCATACACAACAGACTTGTTACAATGAAGGAAGATCCAGAACACCTGTGGAATATTCTACGGGAAGAAGCAGAAGCAACCATATCCAAAGAACCCGTTCTCAAAACATGGTTGCACGCACGTTTGTTGAGGCACGGGAGTCTCTCAGAAGCTATCGCGAGCAACCTATCTGAGAAATTCAATTTCCTCCGGGATTCAGAAAACTACCTTTTCGAAGTTTTCCTTAAAACCCTCAACGAAAACCCGGAGATCATCGAATCGGTGAGCGCGGACATCGTCGCCAATTTCGAGCGGGATCCCGCCTGCAAAAATCACTTCAATCCCCTCCTAAATTACAAGGGGTTCAAGGCCATCACAGCTCATCGGATCGCTCACTCGCTGTGGCGGGCGGACCAGCGCGAGCTTGCGCTACACTTGCAGAGTCTCGTGTCGGAGTATTACAGCGTGGACATTCACCCAGCTGCTCGAATGGGCAAAGGCATCCTTCTCGATCATGCTACCGGATTTGTGGCGGGTGAAACCGCTTCGATCGGAGACAATGTTTCCATCTTCCAGGGAGTCACACTTGGCGGAACCGGAAAAGAAGACGGAGATCGCCACCCGAAGGTCGAATACGGGGTACTCATCGGCGCCGGTGCAAAAATTCTAGGAAACATCACAATTGGCCACTGCTCAAAAATAGGTGCAAACAGTGTGGTACTAAAAGACGTTCCGGCACGATCCACCGTCGTTGGAGTTCCTGGCAAAATCACAGGAACGAGCTCGGAGAACATGCCTTCACTGAACGTGAATCACATCTGCATCTAAGACATTATTGCTTTTTAAAAAATAAAAAATCACTTACTTTACACCAAATGTCAGAAACCGAATCCATCATCCACGACGTCATCATTCTCGGTAGCGGTTGCGCAGGACTCACTGCGGCGATCTACACCGGACGAGCCAATCTGAAACCCCTCGTGATCGAAGGCACTCAACCTGGAGGTCAGCTCACGACCACTTCCGAAGTTGAGAATTTCCCGGGGTTTCCAGATGGCGTTGACGGTTTCATGCTGATGGATGGGCTGCGCAAACAAGCGACTAGATTCGAGACTACTTTCGCGAGCGATCTGATCGAATCAGTAGACTTGTCGGGTTCAGTGAAAGTTTTGAAGTCTTCCACGAAAACCTACCAAACGAAGTCACTGATCGTCGCCACCGGAGCTTCTCCAAGGTTGATCGGAATTCCTGGTGAGAAGGAAATGTTCGGTGGCAAAGGGGTAACCACCTGCGCAACCTGCGATGGAGCTTTCTACAGGGACATGGACGTTGCCGTGATCGGAGGAGGGGACTCAGCCTGTGAAGAGGCGCTTTTTCTCACACGTTTCTGCTCCAAGGTTTATTTAGTGCATCGTCGGGACGAACTCCGTGCTTCCAAAATCATGGCAGACCGTGCGGTGAACCACGAGAAAATCGAAATGGTTTGGAACACGGTTCCGACTTCCATCGAAGGTGACGAAACTGGCAACGTAAAATCGATCAAAACTCGCAACACTCAAGACAATTCCGAAGGCGAGATTCCGCTCAAAGGGGTGTTCATCGCGATCGGTCACGTTCCCAATTCTAAAGCATTTGAAGGTTCATTGAATTTGGACGATCAGGGTTATTTTATTCCCGAATCAGGGAGTCAGGTGAGAACCAATATCCCTGGTGTCTACGTCGCTGGCGATTGTGCAGACCACTTCTACCGTCAAGCGATCACAGCTGCAGGTATGGGTTGCCAGGCAGCAATCGAGGCTGAGCGCTGGCTCGCGGAACAATAATGGCAGTCCACCATGAAATGATCCACGTGTCCACACGTGGAAAAGGGACGCTGGAGATCACCTCCAGTATCCGCGAATGCGTGGAGACCTCGGGTATGCGGGATGGGATCGTCTCGGTCCTTTGCCTGCACACGAGTTGCAGCCTTGTTCTGATGGAAAACGCAGATCCCTCCGCCAGACATGACCTTGAGCATTACATGGAACGCCTGGTTCCTGAAAACGAGCCCTACTTCACTCATATCTACGAAGGTGCTGACGACATGCCGAGCCACATCAAAATGGCCCTCACCCGCAGCAGCGAAACAATCCCCTTTACGAATCAACACCTGATCCTCGGCACGTGGCAGGGGATTTTTTTATGGGAACATCGCAGCCACCCGCACTCCCGGAAACTGGCTGTAACAGTGGTCGGAGAATGATCTGCTAAAACTTGTAGATCACCGTCCCCTGGACACGATCATTTTTCGCAGTTTCATACCCGACATATTTGGTCCAGATTTTCTGGTATTCGATACCGAGCTGCACCCCTTGCTCAAGGTTGTAATAAATGTTGGTGCTCACGTGAGTATTCTCAGCCCGCTTTCCTTCAGACAGGTCCTCATCCTCCGGATTGTCGATACCTCCACCAATGTTGAAAGTCACCTTTGGAGAAACTTTCAGCCCTAGTTGGGTCCAGCCTCCTGAAGCTTCAATCACATCACCCTTTGCAGCATCCACACCTTGACCGATTCCCCCTAGGTAAAAATCCAAATTCGCGCCCGTCCAAACCGTGCCCTTCCAAACCAAGCTTTTAGTTAAGGGCAAAATCCACGAGCCTCCCAAACTCCAGGTTTCCAAATTTCCATCCACGAAGTGCGCGGAAGCATCCACTCGCTCAACACCATAATGCCCCTGTACGGAGAGCTTCGCAGTCCCGTTACCGAACCAATCACCTGTCAGCGGCAACGCCCATTGCGCGGTAGGGAAACCCGCATCCGCCCCGTCATTTTGCCCGTCTTCATCATAATCCTTCCCTTCAGTACGACTGATCGCCAGGGTTGGGCTAAAGAGTGTTTCACCAATCTTGACCTTCCGCATCGCGATGATTTGAGGGCTTCGATACCCGATTTTTCCACGATTGTGATAATACCCAAAATCGATGCTATTCGGCACCGCCTGAGCAATGGTGTCGGTCGTTTGCCCTGCTGCGAAAACCCAATCGCCTGCATTCCATTTCACATAAGCATGTCGCATACGAAGCTTCGCTTTGTTAGCGGGGCTATTACTACCGTAAAAATCAACCTCGATCTTCGCAACGGCGTCATCCACTGCAAAGTCTCCGATATCGAATCCAAATCGCGTCTGGTTGCCGGTCAGCGAAAACTGGTCACCTGAGGTTTCTTTTTCTCTCAAAACATAGTGTCCAAAGTTACCCGCATGCATCTGGCTGGAATCATAGGCCGCATCCGCTTTGATGTACCCATAAAACTTCACTCCGTATTTACTCAAGAAGCCTGATTTTCCCTTCTCAGCGGCGACATCCTTCCGCGACCAAACGATCTTCCCCGATGCGTCCCTTTCGTAGTGTCCCGGAGTCTGATTTCCTTCCATCCGGTGCACCTTCGCTTTTAATGCTGAGATTTCCTCTTTCTGCGCCTCCATTGTGACGTAAAGCTGCCGAATCATTTCCGCCTGTTCCTTCAACTTCTTCTGCACGTCGTCAGACTCAGCCGAAGCGATCAAGCTGCTACCGAACCATGCAATCATCATGATAAAAGGGAAGTATTTCATAGTCTTAAATTAGAGACAGTAATCGCCCATCCGAGCTGATGCTTAAATGGAACACAATCTCAAATTACCCAAAATTCATCATGACATGAAAAATAGACTTGCCCGGGTCGGATCAGCTTTCGTTTTACTCTAACCATGGAACCACCGACCAGTGAGGGATATCTGAAGGAGGTTCAGAAGCGTAAAGACAGGCAGAGTTCGCTCCTGGATCGCTATCAGTCGGTTATGGAGTCGCTCGACCAAGGAGTTCTCGAAATCGGTTGTGGCCACGGCCATTGGCTCACTTCGTACGCTTCACAAAACTCTGATCAATGCTGTGTCGGTATCGACCTGATGAAACATCGGGTGGATAAATCCGTCAAGAAAGCGAACAAAAACGAACTTACCAATCTTCACTTCATCCAAGCTGAAGCTATTGAATTTATCGAACTGATCCCCCAAGGGACTTCACTCGCTGCGGTGGTGGTCTTGTTTCCCGATCCGTGGCCTAAAAAACGTCATTTCCGACGACGTTTGATCCAACCTGACTTTTTGGATCTCCTGGCCAGTCGTATGAACGTCGGTGGAAAACTCTACTTCCGAACCGATCACCACGGATATTTCGACTGGACCACCGAACATTTTACCGATCACCCACTTTGGACTCTCGATTCCGAACTTGTATGGCCAATGGAGCGCAGCACCTATTTCCAGGAGATCAAGGGGCCTTATCAATCCCTGAGTGCGACATGCATCCAAAAATCTGCCAAATAGCGGTTTTTAAAAATAATTTGATAGCTTCAATATCCTTAAACCCGTATCTTGTTTCAAAATATGACAAAAAAATCTTTTGATGAAAAACTCACTGCCTACGCCGAACTAGCAGTCAAGGTAGGCGTCAATCTTCAACCCGGACAGCGCCTCGTCATCCGCGCACCCATCGAATCTGCCCCTTTCGTTCAAAAAATGGCAGCCTGTGCGTACCAGATCGGCTCTCCCCTCGTGTCGGTCATGTACAACGATGATCAGCTGAACCTAATCCGTTTTCAAAATGCTCCTGCAGGATCCTTTGACACCTTTCCTGAATGGGAGGCAGATGCTTTGGTCGCATGTGCGGAACGAGGAGATGCCTTCATCAGAGTCGCCGCAACCGATCCCGATCTACTCAAAGATGAAAATCCGGACGATGTTTCAGTATCGATCAAATCTGCTCAACGACATCTCGCCAAATACATGAAATATCCGATGAGCGATGCGATCCCGTGGTTGGTCATCTCAATGCCAATCCCAAGGTGGGCGACAAAGGTTTTTCCAGGACTCTCTGACGAGGAAGCAACTGAAAAGCTTTGGGACGCAATGTTCAAAGCTTGCCGAATGGAGAAAGAAGACCCCATCAAAGCGTGGA
>JAKSBQ010000175.1 GCA_022361075.1 Opitutales bacterium
AAACTGTTCAGTTACTCAACGGACCATTTTCTTCAAAATCTGAAGTAGGATGCTTCATGCGCGGTTAGTTACTCTACGTGCAGCTTCTCAAAGCATTTATTAAACATCAACAACACTTCGAGATGAAGACAGTCCCCCTTATCACATTACTATTAACATTATTTGCCCATTGCGCATTCGCCGACGGTGTCAGCCTCACCCGAACGAACGCCAGTGGCATCGTAGATCATCTACATAGCAAATCCCTCGACGCTGATCAGAAGGAAATAAGCGATCTGCTCAAAAAAGCTGCCTCTGCCGTACAAAACGAAGAATGGAAGGAAGCTTCAAACGCGCTTAAACGTGCCTACTCCAAAAACCCGAAAGATGTGAAAGTCTTCATGGGTTTCTACAACTTCCACATGGCGCGCAAGGAATATCCTAGTTGTGAAAATGTTCTGAAAAAGGCACTTGAAATCGAACCCGGAAACTCAAACGTGCTCACTCAATATTCCCGTATATTGACAATCAAAGGAGATATGGATGGAGCGATCGAGAAAGCGAAGTTGGCTACAGACGCTTCCGACGCTTCCTGGAGAGCATGGCTCTGGAGATGTGAATTACTCAAGATGAACAATGATACCTCCAGCGCTCAAACTTGCCATCTGGAAGCCATCAAGTCACTTAAAGAGGAGATTTCTGAAATGCGACTTGCGATCAATCGATATGAATCCCAAGACCGTATCGTTAGCTCTTACACAGACACCGAGATCATCAATTCCATGGGTGGAGCTCAGGAGGTCGAAGTGGAAAAATACATCACCGAACGTCAAGAGGCTCCAGACACATGGAGAGATACTCTGAAAAAGCTCGAAGCAAAGCTGGTTGAACTAGAAGCTTAAAAACCGATTTCCCTTTTGGTATCTGGAAAGGACTCCATCACCGGAGTCCTTTTTTTGATCTAATTTAGATCCTTCAGCTTGAGGGGCCCTCTGGTCTTCATACCAAGTCCAAACTGATTGCCCACTCGAATCAGTTTTCCATCTTTAAAATGAGCCTCAAAAAACTTGGATGACGCAATCGGTGTTCCGTCTTCAGTCATGAGAGTTGCCACCACTTCTTTGGTCTTCGGGTCAATCACATCGGGAGTGTGACACCAGGCAAATCGGCGATCGATGCTAAATGTGATCCAGCCGTGCCCTCCTCGACTCAGCGGAATCTCTTGCTTGAAGACTGGTGGCATCACCGTGTTATCGTAAACAATCAACTGATTTTCGTGCTGATCGCTTATCCACACCTCAGATTCGTCGGGGGTAAGCCCAACCCCATGAGTTCTTCTCGCAGGGGGTTCATCACCATAGCCTATGGTGTGTAGTTTATTTCCTTTTACGAGATCCACCACGTCAAAACCCACGTGCCGGCGGTGACAAACGTAACCAAGAGTGCTATCACTGTTCACAACAAAAGGAAAAACTCCATCGTCTCCAATCGCAGTAAACCTCCAGATAACCTCATCTGTCTCCACATCATACATGTTCAGCCAACTCCAGCCTCCAACCAACATGTATTTCCCATCCTGAGTGATCAGACTATTGTGAGGAGAACCACCGGTGATGACGTTATCCAGGATGTCTCCATTTTCCGGGTTTATGATCGCAAATCCTCCGTCGGCAGCTCGGTGCCACCATCCGAATGGCGCGTAGATCTTCGACCCATCATCGGTGATGCATGCGCGATCCCAGCCATAATCGTGGTATCGTTCCCACACGATCTTATCGGCCTCGAGATCGAAACACCCAATCAACCCTTTTGTATCGGTGTAATAAGCGGAGTGATTTGCCAAACTTGGACAAAAACCACGGAGTCCTCTAGAAAAAGACGGCATCGGAATGAACTTCACAAACTTATGTTCATCATCAATATCAAAAACATAGATGCCCGGCTCTACAGGATCTCTTTTTTGAGCTCCATCCGGAATGCTAAGATAGAGGTAACGCTGGATGTCTCCAGCGGAAATCGAACAAACTACCCAAGAGAGTAGGAAGATAAACAAGGGGGATTTTCGGGAAAACATGCTTCCCTGATAATCCACTTTTGAAAGAGTGTCAATCGGTTGAAATTTAGTAGATCAAGGTCGTTTCAACTTCCACATATCCATGTGCGACCAGACTCATGATCCAGTCCGTTAACCAGGCGATCTCCTTAGTCGTAAGCTCCGGATGAGGGGCCATCGGCACATCACCCCACTCCCCCTCGCTACCCAATCGGATCGAACGAGCGATCAAGGCTTCTGCCATAGGTCGTTTCTCATATTTCTCTGCAATTTCGATAAAGCTGGGTCCCACCAGAGCAAGATCAGGTTGATGGCAGGTGATGCAATCCGTCTTGAAGCTCATGAATTCGATGATTTCCAGAGTTTCCGCTTTTGTGAATTCGGGGACTACCTTTTTTCCCTTCGCACCCAACATCGTGTTCGTTGAAATCAGGACTGCAAAAAGGAAAAAACTAATGCGTTTCACGTTTTCAAAGGGGTTCAGCCGTTCAAAGAAATTAGCGGTCAGAATGCTCTCAAGAAATCTTGTTCTATGCCGAGGATTATGCTTTTACAACTTTACAGTTCATCAAAAATAACTGCCAAGTAAACTCTTACTCGAGTCATATAAAGCGTGCATTTAAAATCCCCCAATTTTTCAGCATCAATACTATTCGCATTTGTACTGATCTTTTTCAGCGCCCAGGTAACCATCGCGGGCGAACCCAAACAGGAAGTAGTCGAAACTCAACAAAAGAAATCTCCATCGGAACACGTCACTCCAAAACCGGAGCAAAACTTGAAGGACGCGATTGAAGGGAACGCAAAAATCGACGAAGCTCGACTACTGGCTCAGGGGATCAATCCAAAGACGGTTGATTTCTCATCCATCGCTGAGCTCGAATCCTTCAAGCTCGCTACTCCTGACAAGGATGCAAACGTCCTGGGCGGAACCCTGAAAGTGCGTTTCAAGCCCTCCTACAAACGAGCCACCATCAAATCCACCTCTCGTTTCGAGATTAACCAGTGGGAAACCACAGACGAACCTGGGCAATACGTTTATCTCGGCTATAAGAAGGCTTTCAAAAACATCCCCAATCACCGCTGGGCCATTGGCGTTGGCATCACTTACGACCATGATGTGACCAATCGAGAGCGCATCGATCGCAGGTGGCACAACATCGACCCTGATGCTCCCGACCCCCTCTATACTGTCGAAAATCTTTCAATCGGAGCCGAAAGTCGCGATAGCCTACGCAAAGCGATTAGTTCTTCCTTCGAGTTTGAACTCACTCGCCACGCTTATTTTTACTTCAACCAATACCACCACGATTCCAACCGGGATTACCTCGAAAACGAGATAGATTACCGCTACAAAAAGGACGGCTTTTCCGAGTATTCTTCCACCTCAGGAACTGTGGAAAATGCAACGATTGTAAAGCAGACTATTGATCGAACCTATTCGTCAAAATATCATTCTTACACAGTCGGTGCTAGACACGAAACCGAACTATGGGAAAACGAACTACAAATTCAGTTAAAAAACAACAAAGGCTTATGGGACAACCGACAGGACTCCTTCTTTAAACGAACCAACGTTTTTTCCGAGTTCAGCAATGCTGATAGCCGTTATCCCGAATTCACACCAGACACTCTTTCTACAGGAGCACCCGAAAGCTTTCAATTCGACGAACTTAGGATTCTCAATATCGAAAGTACAAACGACGATTTCATCGCAAATTTAGATTTCGCTCGACGCTGGGAGTTGGACAACCTGACCTTTCGAATCAAAACAGGTGCAAAACTCTTCAAGCAAGATATAGCGATTGATGATGACCGCGAAATATACTCCAGTTTTGATGGAAATTTTGATCAGTCTGAGGTCATACACAAACCTTCGACATCTTCTTCAATCTTTAACGGTCGATATCAGCTCAACGGATTTCAAGACAGCTCTCGCCTGAACGATCACTTTGAAGCCAATAAGCCGAACTACCGATTCAATCTCGCTAAGACACGCTCCCAGTCGGATCCTTCAAATTATACCGTCAATGCACAAATCGAAGCCCTTTATTTGATGGCGGACGCAAAGCTGAGAAATTTTCGTTTTCTCACGGGCCTTAGGACCGAAAGAACAAACAATGAGTTTACGGGACGTGAAGTTTATCTTGATGAAAAAGGGAACTATGTTGAGACCATCGATACTACTGGTGATAGCAACTATCGTCAGTTTTTTCCCGGCCTCCACCTGGCCTATTCAGTGAATCAAGATCTTACATTTTATGCTTCTTGGTCAAAGGCACTCGAACGCCCTCATTTCCAGTATCTGGCTCCCTATCGCCGAGTATCACAACGAAACAAATACATTTCTGAAGGTAACCCAAATCTAAACCCCACTCAGTTTACCAGCGCTCTATTGGCTCTTGAATACAACTACCACAAACAAGGTTTTATCAACATAGAACTTCTCCAAAGAAATTACGCAGATATAGTCATCCGCAAACAACAAATCATCGACGACGGCATTTTCGAAGGTTACCGGAAGGACTCATGGATCAACCTAGATGAAGGAAATCTATCAAGTGTCGAGGTCCGATGGTACCAAGGAGTGGACTTTCTCTCCGATTGGCTTGAAGGAGTTTCACTGGAGGTGCGTTACACCCACAACGTCTCAGAAACAGCATCCGAGGATAGAGAGGAAATACGCGAACACGAAATCGTCGACATCCCTGAAAACCAACTCGAAACCAGCATACGAGTGCGAAGGGAAAACTGGGACATCACTGCCACTTACAAACGCCGTTCGACTTTCCTCGATCGCATCGGAGTAGATGCGGACAGAGATCAATATTACTCCCCTCACGAATCTCTGAACATCGGAACCGAATACAGTATTAACTCCACCTTCACCGCCTACCTGAAAATAAACAACCTGACCTCCTCGCATAC
>JAKSBQ010000078.1 GCA_022361075.1 Opitutales bacterium
CAAATCACGGACACCTTGAGACATGACGCCATGTCCAAAATCCATCACCAAAACTACATCTGCATTTTCAATTTCACTTTCAACCCTTTGCAAAATACTTGCTTCAATTTCACCATTTGGATGCACCCGATCAAGGTAGTTGACGGAAAATAGTTTATTGAGCTCGATGCCCTCCTTTTGTGGCTCCACAAAACGTTGCTTGAGAACCGTTGTAAACTGTTCGCTTCTCACTAATCGATCAGCTTTTTTGGGGAGATACTTGTTCAGCTCTTCTTCAACCCAGGATTCAGTTCCAACAATACCTATAAGTTTACAGTGGGGAGCAAAACTCAAAACATGACGCAGACTTGCCAAAGAACCTCCTGCTTGTGTCGATTCTTCACGATAACGGCCGGAAAGGATCCTGTTTTTCGAAGTCAAGCCCTGTACTTCGACAGTTGTATATCGATCAAAAATGATGTCTCCGATCACCAGAACTTTTAGGTTACTAAAACCGTCGATTGTGTTGCGAAATTGATCTGGGTTTATATCAGCAGCCAGTTTCTGACAAAAGGATTTGATTTCAGAACTTAAGACATCGAAATGGTTATTCAATAAACGGGTAGAACTGAATACAACCGATCCCACATACTTGATCTCTCCACCAAATTTCTCAACAGCGGCAACATCATCACAGATATTTCCGGTCACATCATTTTCTGGATTTTCGTATTCCTTTCCTTTGCAATAATAATCGGGCTTCACACATTCAATCGCCTCTACCGCTGCGGAAAAAGGTATAACGACAACATAATCAATGCACTTCAACGCAACGAGTGATTTGACACGCATTTGATCATTAAAATAGGGGCGACCTGGACCTTTGTTTACAAATTCCTCACCCGTGATAGTTACGACCAGAACATCACCCATCTCTTTTGCTTCCTCAAAATGGATAACGTGTCCTGGGTGGATCAGATCAAACGTCCCATGACATTGAACAAGTTTTTTCCCTTGCTCCCGAAGTTTGTCAAAAAATTTAGACGCTTCCTGGAATAATATAAGTTTTTTACTCATCTCTAGCCTTACATCGCTTGCCTTGGTCTACAGACTACTAATCATTCATTTTCATCAGGTACAAAAAATGAGGATTTTCAGTATAATTCTCTTCAGGACGGATTTTGGAGTATTCACGCGATTCAACTAACTCAAGTCCACGATTCAGGCATATTTTATAATTCTGAACTTCGTTTATTAACAAATACTTTGATTTGGACTTGATATGATCGATCAGCCTAGGGCGATTATTACAATCCAGCTTTCCTAATACTCCTGTACATATAACCAATTCTGATTCAACATCAGGCAGCGGCGTATTCTCGTCATCAAGATCACATACAATGCACCCCTCACATCGAGAAACAATATCAATTGCAATATATCGATAGTCGATTTTCAAAAATTCCAAAACCGTCATTTTACCACAACCGTAGTCGACAATAGTAAGTCCGTCTTTGAAATAACTGTTGATCATATCACCAACAACTCGGGCACGATTTCTGTATTCGCTCCATTCATAAGTCTCTGGCAGATTATTCCGAGTAAACCAATTGTCTTTTTCCATCCTGTTTCTTATTCTGACCAATGATCAATATATTGGGCGATTTCTTGTTCGGTATAAAAATGAGTAACACTTTTATGAGAATAGATTTCCTTGAGGCGTTTACATGGAAGTTTAAAGTCCTTTTTGCTTAAATAATAACTCTCATCAATCATCATTCCTCTTGATTGGATATTTCTATAATTGGCAACATTGTCTCTTTTCAGATTGATGTTCTGAACTCCGAGGTAATCATCAAAAATGGACCCGAATGAATCATTCAATGATTCAACACGATACATCAGAAGTTCGAGATTTCGATTCACCAAAACTCCAAATCCTGCGGTTTTGTCAAATTTGGTTTGATAAGGGTCCAGATTTACCTGTGCTTTGAATGCACTATCCAGAAATCCTTGGTAAGCCTTCAATCTGAAATCAAGAAAAGTAACCAATTCATCCTTGGAAGGATGTCCTTTGGATTCAAAAAACCGATGATAGTAGGCTGATAACATTGATCCTACCGGTTCCCTGATCCCGGTCATAAACTTCCAATTGAGACAACTGTGATATTTTAGAAATGCATCTCTCAGAGCCAAAGAGGATATTTGTGTTATATCGTTACAACCTTCGGGAATTTGAGGATGCACCAGACTGTGAATGTGGTAAACAGGGATTTCAGATCCGGAAGCATTCTTCTGCCCCAACACGCTCTTTGCAACCGCAGTACTGGCTGATTTGGCAAAAGAAAGTACAACGATCAATTTTTCATTTTCCTTCAACTCATATTGTTTCAAGTTCACCCGCCACAGTGAGCTGTTTTTTGCGATGGCAATATCCCATTTGTTCGCAGGGAGGTAGCAAAGATTATCGTCGATTTTCCTGCCACTATGCAATTCATTGTCTACACGAAGATAGAGATAACGGGTTTTGTCACTATTCCGGAAATATCTCAATTCAAGCGTTTTGTAATCAA
>JAKSBQ010000236.1 GCA_022361075.1 Opitutales bacterium
ATGCAGTCAACAACACCCTTCAACACCAACACTTCAAAAACCTGACCATCACCCATTGATCAGATCATTTCTATACAGCCACTGGTCACTCATCATTCTGGCAGGCACACTCACAACATGAACACATCCAAACCTTTGCATTTCATGCACATGATCATGCACTGGCCACAGCTCAACATGCACACCTCTACTTCAAACCAGATGCATGCCTCCCCTCAATCGAGTGCCCACTCTGCCGCAGACCAGCACAAGACAATGCAGAGCACTGGTTCGACTGCCCTGCACTACAGGACGAATGGAATCGTCAACTCAATGCAGTTCAAGCAAGCGTGAAACCGCCACAAAAAGTAGCACAACACTGGAGCGAACTGCATCTACGGGAGAATCTGGCCTGGGTCCTCATCCCCAGGGCCACAGCTTCACCCAGCAGCACTGCCACAGCACTGATTGAGGCATGCAGAGCTGTTTGGCTCTATCAACAACAGTGCTGGGCCTCTCCCTGCAGCAAATGCACCCATGGAACCAACACTGTGGATGAAGCGCAAGAGAGTTGCCAGGCAATTTCAAGCCACCCTCACAGACCAACAGGCTGAATTGATGGAAAGATGACTTTGGTCATGGACCCTGCCCTCTGGTAGCCACTAGGCTACCAGTACTCATTGTATTATCCAGTTGTACAGACTCATTAGTCGTGGCCCTGCGAGTAAGGACAGTCTAAATGCCTGCCCCCTCTGTCAGTGGACGACTTTAAATAAATAACACCTCAACCTCAACCTCAACACCACACCCATTCTACCAATTCCAACAACATGGTGGTGAACCATCCTTCAGCTTCCCCCTTTGCTATGTCAAGGGATGTGAGGCATCGCACTGATGGAGTGGGTGTTAGGAAGCACCTAAGTTCTTTGACTCAGCAGATGTCCCAAGAGTAACACTAAGACATGGCTTGTACATAGTTTCTTGTAACTCAGAATAGTTGTTGGCTAGTCCTGCAATGTCGAAAAGGCCAGTTGGGGTATATGGCCCCTTCACCCCCCAGCTCAGGCTAGCACAATGTTAAATAAAAAGTCATTCCATTTCAAAGTTTAACCAACAGCTTATAAAAGAAATATATACAATAAAAAGTGATAAT
>JAKSBQ010000004.1 GCA_022361075.1 Opitutales bacterium
CGCGCGGGCTGTTGTTCCGGCAACGAAGTGCTCAATGAGTTTACTTTGTTTGCCTAGTGATAAGCGACTTTTTCGCTGATACATTGTTCGTAGCTTAAGACATTTTTGCTGCCTTAGCTACTATAGCCCCAAAGAAAATTGATCTGCCCAGTGAGTTTGATGCCGAGGAGTGAAGTAATATATTTTATAGATTCGAAAAGGATAGCTTCGTCCAAGACAAACGAAACAATCATTGTATAGAGAAAACTTTGCCATATGATCCCTCCAATGACGGAAACCATCCTTCCAAGTATTACGCCAACAAAGTTTGGTCGATGGAAAAACAGAACATGGAATGGCTGCTTGCCGAAACAACTCCCTCAAAAGAAACTATTTGTCCTTGTTTTGAACTGTTTTGAAATGAAGGGAATTAATAAGAATTTAGTTCGATGATGGATCTCCTATATCATTCAATATCAAGAAGTAGTTACATTCTAACCGAGAGAAAGCGTTTGCAGATTGGCGCAAGTATTGCTCTCATTTGGCCTATCTTATTTGTGGGAATATTTTTCACTGATACTACCTATGCCTGGTTCTCCCCTTTCAAACAGCAACCAGCAGCGGTAGCATTGTCTCAACCCTAAATCACGACTGTTCTGAAAAATCATTTTCAACAATACACGGAAGAACTTTGTCAAGTTCTGGAGGCCTTCGATTGGCATTCCGTAGAGCCTCTAGCTCATGCACTTGGCACGGTGTGGAAAAATGGAAACCAGGTTTTACTGTGCGGGAACGGCGGTAGCGCAGCAAACGCAGATCATGCCGCAAACGACTTAGTCTACGGTCTGAGTCCGAACGGAAAAGGGATCAATGCTCATTCTTTATGTGCAAACTTTTCTGTAAATAGCTGCGCAGCGAATGATACCGGTTATGAGAACATTTTTTCCTATCAGATCAATGCGATGGGTAAACCGGGGGATCTATTGATCGTTTTTTCCGGAAGCGGGAATTCTGAAAACGTTGTTAACGCCATAAAAACAGCAAAACAACTTAAGGTAATTACCGCAGGTATTCTGGGATTCACAGGAGGGAATGCGAAACCCTTGCTCGATATTCCTATTCATTTTCCAGTTAAGGACATGCAAATTTCAGAAGATTTGCAAATGATTGTCATTCATATGATGGTGCAACGGATTCGAACCTTGTAATCAGTCACTTCAAAATGGAGTTCAGAGAAAAGGAGATTTCATTCAAAGATGCCAGTATCTTTTTCTGCGATTTTAAAAAAAATGGTAGGAAGATAGTTCAATGCCATGGCACATTTGATTTGGTTCACCCCGGTCATGTTGTTCATTTCGAAGAAGCGAAGGCTTTGGGAGACGTGTTGGTTGTTACACTTACTGACGAGAAACACGTGAATAAAGGCCCCGGAAGGCCTTATTTTAATAATGAGTTGAGGGTTAAAAGCCTTTCCGCGTTGGAAATGATAGACTACGTGGTTGTGATTCCTCATCCAGCAGCAATAGAGGCAATTGAAACTGTACGTCCAGATGTCTATTGCAAAGGCAAAGAGTATGCGGCCGACGGTGCGGATGTGACCGGCAATTTTGCAGATGATGTAACGGCGGTCGAAAAGTGTGGAGGAAAAGTAGCGTTTGTTGGTGACGTCGTTTTTAGCTCAACCAAACTCATTAATCAAAATTTCACGGTCACCACCAAATCTGTCAAAGAATTTTGTGAGCAGCTTGCCCAGAAGTGGAGCAGTGATGACTTCGTTTCCATTGTTGATGGATTCCAGGATCTCAAAGTTTTGGTTATTGGCGACATCATACTCGATCGATATTCAACCGTTTCAGTTCAGGGCTTGACTTCAAAAAATCGGATGCTTAGCGGCCGTTTCATGGACGAAGAAACTCAAGCAGGTGGTGCATTAGCAATTTTCAGGCACTTGAAGGAGTTCACCAACAATTTGGATTTGTTTGGATTCGTCGGACAGGAACCCTGGATCGATGAGTGGCTCAAACAATGGATTCCGGAAGAATCAGATGCGATTCTGAGGATGGGGAACAGGACGATCATCAAACAACGTTTTGTGGAGCCGATCAAAGATGGCAAAGAGATGTCCAAACTCTTTTCTGTTAATTTTATCGATTCGAGTCCGCCTTCAGATAAGACCATTAGCAAGAGCCTGAGTTGGCTCGAAGAGCATATCGATAACTATGATTTAGTAGTCGCTGCGGATTTTGGGCATGGTGTGATGGCGGAGCCGATCAGGAGCTTCCTACAGGAGAAGGCCAAATTTCTGTCGGTTAACTGCCAAACCAACAGCAACAACTACGGCTTCAACATCATCAATAAACGTTGGGTTGATGTGGATTGTTTCAGTCTGGACCGCAAGGAGATGGCTTTAGCGATCGCCCAAAAGGATTTTGATTTGGCTGAAAGTCTCACAGACCTCAAGTCCCAGCTAAACGCGAAGTATGCGTGGTTGACCCTCGGAGACGAGAAAACGATTTGTGTGAACACCGAGCAATCAGTTATTAAATGTGCTCCTTTTGAAACCAAAGTGGTCGACACGATTGGTGCAGGCGACGCTTTCTTCGCACTGGCATCATTAGCTGCGGTGAAGAATGTTCCCTTAGAAATGGCGACATTTATCGCACAAATTGCCGGAGCATTAGCGGTTAAGATAGTAGGTAATAGAGACTGTATCAGAAAAGGGGAACTGATGAAAAGTGGAGTTTCGTTGCTCAACGTATAAGAGTTATGAAGTGTGTGGTCACAGGCGGTGCCGGTTTTATTGGGAGTCATTTGTGTGACCTCCTTATTTCAAAAGGACATGAAGTTTGGGTGGTAGACGATTTGTCTACCGGTCGTGAGAAGAACATCCAGCACTTGGTGGAGAACCAGGCGTTTCATTTTATAGCAGAAAGCGTTTGCGATCTGCACAGAGAGTCATTGCCGGAAACCGTCGATTGGTGGTTCCATTTGGCCGGAAGGGCAGATCTTGTCCCTTCGATCCAGAACCCGGAGGACTACTATCATATCAATGTAACAGGCACCCTTAATGCCCTGCAGTTAGCCCGTGAGTGCGGTGTGCGGAAGTTTTTATATACCGCGAGTTCGACGTGTTATGGAGTTCCAGATGCCTACCCGACGGGTGAGGCTGCTCCCTCCAAGCCAGAGCATCCTTATGCGTTGACCAAACTAATGGGAGAGGAATTGGCTCTTTTTTGGGCGAAGATTTATCACCTCCCGGTTTTATCACTCTGTCTCTTCAATGTTTACGGACCGAGAAGTCGGACCACTGGTGCTTACGGAGCCGTGTTTGGCGTTTTTCTGAAGCAAAAACTGGCTGAAAAACCGTTTACGGTGGTTGGAGACGGTGAGCAAACCCGCGATTTTACATTCGTTACAGATGTGGCGGAGGCCTTCTTGGCGGGTGCGGAATCGGACGCCGGTGGCATGAGGCTCAATGTTGGCTCTGGCAATACCTATAGTGTTAATCGACTGGTTGAGCTTTTGGGCGGCCCCGTTGAGCACCTTCCGAAACGTCCCGGAGAGCCCGATTGCACATTCGCAGATATTTCGAAGATCCAGTCTACCGTTGATTGGAACCCACGAATTTCTCTGGAAGAAGGTGTTCAGGAAATGTTGAAACACATCGATGATTGGAGAGATGCTCCCCTTTGGAACAAGGAAACGATCGCGGAAGCAACAAAGGACTGGTTTAAGTATTTAAAAAAGAACGATGGATAAACTAAAAACCGTTTTTGTAACTGGCGGTGCTGGATATGTTGGTTCAGCCCTAATTCCTACTCTACTCGACAATGATTACGAAGTTCGGGTGTTGGATCTTTGTATCTATGGAGAGAATGTTTTTGGTGAACACCAAAATCACCCCAATCTTACATTGATCAAAGGCGACATTCGGGATCAAGAGCTTCTCAAATCGAGTATCGAAGGTGCGGATGCCGTTATACACCTTGCCTGCATATCCAACGATCCTAGTTTCGAACTGAATCCCGAGTTGGGGAAAACGATCAATTATGATGCTTTTATCCCGCTTGTTGAAATCTCGAAATCTCTTGGGGTGAAGCGATTCATTTATGCATCTTCGTCCAGTGTATATGGCATCAAAGAGGTGGAAAATGTGACGGAGGATTTACCATTGGAACCGCTCACCGATTACTCTCGTTTTAAGGCGGATTGTGAAGAAGAACTTTTGAAACGAGCAGAGGAGGGTTTCACGACTCTGATAGTTCGTCCTGCTACGGTATGTGGCTACGCGCCAAGACAAAGACTGGATGTCATCGTCAACATCCTTAGCAACCACGCTTTTCACAACCGTAAAATCAAGGTATTTGGCGGTGAACAGAAGCGGCCGAATATTCATATCAAAGACATGGTGCGTTTCTATCTCAACTCCTTGGAATGGGAGTCGGAAAAAATTGACCGCAAGATCTACAACGCGGGTTATCACAACCACACGGTTAATCAAATCGCTAAGATTGTGAGGCACAATATAGGAGAGGATGTCGTCCTGGAAAAAACGCCAACGGATGACAATCGTTCTTACCACATCTCGTCGCAAAAGATTAAGGACGAATTAGGGTTCGAAGCAAAACACAGTATTGAAGAGGCTGTTGTTGGTTTGTGTCAGGCGTTTGAGTCGGGCAATCTACCGGATTCGATGAATGATTCCAAGTATTTCAATATCAAACGCATGCAGGAAATCGACCTCGTCTAAGTTTGTCTGAGCTTGTTCCATACGTTGATCTGAAAGGCCAACACGCTGAACTGAAAGAGGAAATCCTCGAGGCAGTCGCGGGTGTGATTGATCGCGGTGATTTTGTCTTAGGTGAAAGTGTTCGGAAATTTGAAACTGCTTTTGCTGAACTCTGTGGCTCAAAATTTGCGATAGGCGTGAACTCTGGCACAGATGCTTTGATCCTCGCGATGAGGGCGCTTGGAATTGGGGAGGGAGATGAAGTCATCACACCTCCCAACTCATTTGTGGGTTCAACGAGTGCAATTATCGTATGCGGAGCGAATCCCGTTTTTGTTGATGTTGGTGAAGATCGAAATATAGACCCCAATTTGATAGAGACCGCGATTACTCCCAAAACCAAGGCGATCATGCCGGTTCACCTCGGAGGGATTCCTGCTAAAATGGAGCAGATCAATGCCGTCGCTAAGAAACACGAAATCGCTGTTATCGATGACTGTGCCCAAGCGATTGGATCTAGGTATGACGGTCAGCCAGTGGGTTCATTAGGGGACATCAGTTGTTTTAGCCTACACCCCTTGAAGAACCTAAACGCCTGCGGGGACGGGGGTATGATCACTACGGACGACGAAAAAGTTGTCGAAGAGATTCGTTTGCTCCGCAACCTTGGACTCAAAGACAGAAATACCTGCGTTCATTGGTCAGGGAACTCGAGACTGGATACGATCCAAGCTGCGATATTGTTAGTAAAACTTAACCACTTCGAGCGGACTGCATCGGGACGTCAGTCGATTGCGACCTATTACATGGATGCGCTTGCTAATGTATCCCAAGTCCGCCTTCCGGTTGTGGATGAAGCCTCAGAACCCGTATTCCATACATTCGTCATCCAGGTAGATGACCGTGATGCACTGAAGAATTATCTGCTAGAACGAGGCATCAAGACTTCGATTCATTATCCAACGCCGATTCATCTTCAACCCGTCGCAGAGGATCTTGGGTATGGAGAAGGTAGTTTCCCGGTAGCGGAACGACAGGCAAAAGACATTTTGACGATCCCAGGGTTCGATGGATTAACCCGAGAGCAAATGGAGAGGATCACCCAATCCATCTCCGATTTTTATAACCGTTGATTACGCCACTATGAGTAACATTTCAAAACCCGAAAAAATCCCATTCGGTTACCTGGAAAGGCAATTTGAAGACATTGACCCCTATCTTCAGGATTTGAAGAAGGTTGTTGTTAGCACGGATTTGACGCTCGGCAAGGAACTCACCCGGTTTGAAAACGCATTTGCAGAAGAAGTGAGCCTCAAACATGTCATTGGTGTTGCGAGTGGGACGGATGCCATCATGCTCGCCCTCAAAATCCAGGGGATAGGGCTGGGTGATGAGGTCATTACAGCTGCGAATACTTTTATTGCAACGGCAGGAGCCATTGCGATGACGGGAGCCACGCCTGTTTTTGTGGATTGTGAAGAGGGTTATGTTATTGATACGGACAAAATCGAAGCTGCGATTACGCCCAAAACAAAAGCCATTGTTCCGGTCCATTTCACCGGCAATGTCGCGGATATGGATCGTGTTACGGAAATTGCAGAAAAACACGGTTTGATCGTTGTTGAGGACGCTTGCCAATCGATTCTTGCATCTATCCACAACCGACCTGTGGGTGACTGGGGGTCTGCGACTTGTTTTAGTTTACACCCTTTGAAAAACCTGAACGTGTGGGGCGATGGAGGATTGATTGCCACCAACGACGATCACCTTGCAGAGCAATTGCGATTGTTTCGAAATCATGGTTTGGTTGACCGAGACACGGTTGCGTTTTTTGGTCACAACTCACGACTCGATACCCTTCAGGCCGTAATCGGAAATCGCCTCATTCCGAAACTTCGGGAGATCACGAATCGCAGGATCCAGATTGCACAGAAATTCGATGATGCATTTGAGCAACTCGATTATGTTGATGTGCCGACAAGAAGGGACGGAGTTCGTCATGTTTTTCATTTGTATATCATTGAGACCGATCGACGCGATGAATTGAAAGAATACCTCTTGCAACATAACGTGAGTGTAAAAATTCACTATCCCGTTCCGTTGCATCTCCAACCTGCGAGCCAGAACTTGGGCTACAAACAGGGGGATTTCCCTGTCTCCGAAAAACAAGCAGCTCGTATTCTTACCCTGCCTGCGCATCCATACCTGCGCGATGATGAAGTGGATCGAATAATTGAATTGATGCGTTCATTTCGATAATAGCCAAAACATAAACAACTCGTGCGACTAGGGATAGATTTGGATAACACAATCATCGACTACCGGAAGGTGTTCGAGAGTGTTGCCCGTGAGCTCGGGTTCTGTGAAGCAGAGGTAAACCGATCGAAAAACGAGTTGAGGGACTCCATCCGGGAATTGGAGGATGGTGAACTGAAATGGCAGCAACTGCAGGCCCAGGTTTATGGCCCAAGACTTGGTCAAGCCAAAGTCATGGAAGGTTTTGCGGAGTTCCTTAAGCAATCTCTGGCATGCGGGCACGATATATACATTTTGAGTCACAAAACGCAGTATGCTGCGCAGGATAAAGACCGCTCTTGCGATCTTCGTGAAGCAGCCATCGGTTGGTTAAAGCATCAAGGAATGGTGTCAACCTGCTACCAATCGATCCCTGCCGAGCATATTTTGTTTTTTGATGATCGTTCCCATAAAATAGCTGATATTACTCGCTTGCGATGCGACATATTTGTTGATGATTTGCCAGAGATTTTTGAGGATCCGAATTTTCCTGATTGGACTATCTCTGTCCTTATTGGATTACCAGAGAGCGAAGGTGAAGCTCTTGGGGTAAAATCATTCCCCGATTGGAAAGGCATTTCAAAGCACATGTGCGAAACATACCCAGTCGATTTCTGGGTTTCTCGTTTGTCTCATAGCCAGAACCTTAGTAATCCGCGGTTCCTCACAAAAGAAGGCGGATTGAATAGCCGTGGGTGCAAAGTGATAGATTCCGAGGGAAACAGTTACTATTTCAAAAAGTACCGCGATGACCACCGTAATCGCAGAGAAAATGAATCAGAAACACTGCAGCTTTTGGGAGGATTTGGCTTTAAAAACGTTCCTTCTCTGGTTAGTTCAGACGAGCTGTCCAATGCGAGTGTTTTCACCTGGATAGAAGGAAGAGACCTATTGCCTGATGAGGTGAATGAAGGTCACATCGAAGCCTTTGTTGATTTTTTCCAGAAGCTCCAGAAATCTCCAGTGACCGAAAATTGGGATCACGATGCACATGCATCGGAGGCATGTTTTTCTCTGAAGCAACTTGTTAGCAATCTTAACGAGCGGCATAAGCGACTCACAGAGGTCAGCATTAACGATGAGATGGATCAATCTTTTGCCGACTGGGTTGATGAAAAACTAACCTCACTGAAACAGGATCTTGTCCACAACGCATTGGAGGCATACCAAGCGCAGGACTTTTATTCTACGGACTTGCTTCCGCAGTCAAAACGGATCCTTAGCCCATCAGATTTCGGCTTCCACAACTGCCTCGTAATCGAGAATGACAAACTATGTTTCCTTGATTTTGAATACTTCGGATGGGATGACCCTGTGAAAACCTTGATTGATTTTCTGCTTCATCCTCACGAAAAGATGCGTATCAGCGAAACTTTAAAAGCTCATTTTAATTCTGAATTCAGGAAGCGATGTGTGGATGACAGTGGATTTGATTTTCGGTTTGAGGTATTTTTTCCACTATACGCACTCAAGTGGGTTTACATTCAATCGAATATTTTTCTGAGGAAAGGCGAATCCAAGGAGGATCGCCTCACACAGTTTCAGAAAATTCAATCATTTGTTCAAAAACACATGAGCGCTCGAAGCGCTAGCATCTAGGGAGTTGATTATGTTAGACAAACGTTCAAAAGCGCTGAGAAAAGAGATGCTAAAAATGCTCCTCGCTGGCAAAAGAGGGCATCTCGCTTCCGCTTTGTCCCTAGTTGAGATTTTTCGCGTATTGTATGATGACATCCTTACATTCAACCCAAAGGAACCGAAATGGCCAGGTAGAGACCGTTGTATTTTGAGCAAAGGGCACGGTTGTATGGCACTCTACGCAATTTTAGCGGATAAAGGATATTTTCCAAGACAGGAACTGAAGAAGTTTTGCACCATGGATAGTCTTTTTGGTGGACATCCGGAGATCTTCATTCCCGGTGTTGAGGCATCCACAGGAAGTTTGGGACACGGTCTTTCCATTGGTCTTGGTCAGGCTTTGGCTTCGCGCATGGATGGCAGAAAACCAAAGGTATTTGTCATTGTCGGCGATGGTGAGATCAATGAGGGCAGCGTTTGGGAAGCGGCGCTTTCGGCCTCGAAGCACAAAGTCGAGGAACTCACAGTCATCATCGATTACAACAAACAGCAATCTTACAGCTCAACAGATGAGATTTGTCCACTCGAACCGTTAGCAGATAAGTGGAGAGCTTTTGGTTTCGGCGTGGCAGATTGCGATGGGCACGACGTTGGTGCGCTGAAAGAAAAGCTAACAGGGGTGCCCTTTGAACCCGGGCGACCCTCTGTTTTGATTTGCCATACAGTCAAAGGCAAGGGAATCGATACCGTAGAGGGAAATTTGAAATACCATCACGTGAACAATTTCACTGATAATCAGTATCAACAGCTTGTGAACTTGTTGGAAGGAGGGGCTGAGATTGCGTAAAACTGCCTTACAGATGGTTGGTGAGTTAGCCGAAAAGGATGAGCGCGTGGTTTTCATTGGCTCCGACTTAGGCTTGGGTACCATGAAGGAGTTCCAGGAGCGGTTTCCGGATCGATTCTTCATGGAGGGTATTTCTGAGGCCAACTTGATTGGCATGGCCGCGGGTATGGCGATGGAAGGGAAGATTCCCTACGTGAACACTATTGCGACATTTTTTGTGAGGCGTGCATTTGAACAGGTCTGCTTGGACCTCGGGTTACACAACCTTCCGGTAAGGCTGATCGCAAATGGCGGTGGCTTAGTCTACGGTCCCCTGGGCCCCACACACGAAGCCTTTGATGACATCGCACTGATGCGGAGTATTCCAAACATGAGCATCGTAGTGCCATCAGACGCAAATGAAATGCGTCGCCTGATGCCAGGGACGCTAGAAAGACAAGGCCCCATTTATATTCGTCTGGCAAAAGGACATGATCCTATCGTCTCGAAAGACGATTGGGGTTTTGCGTTCGGTGATTGGTACGAGTATCAAGAAGGAAACGACTTACTCCTCATCACGACAGGCATTGGCTTGAATCTGTGCATCGAAGCTTCAGAAAAATTAAAGAGTTCGGGCATTGATTGTGGAATTGTTCATCTGCCAACCCTCAAACCCTTTGATCCTGGAAAGTGCATGGATTTCCTAAAGCGATACCCAGTGGTGATTACCGTTGAAGAGCATCTTTTGAGTGGAGGGCTTGGAACATTGGTGGCGGAAACGATCGCCGAGAATAGCCGAAGCCTCGATGTTGGATATTCAAGAATTGGCCTTCCGGACAAATTCCCTGAAGGTTATGGTAAGCAACTGCCCCTAATGGAGTCACTCGGAGTTTCCGCTGACGCTATTGTTGAGAGGGCTAAAACTTTAATTAATTAATATTATGGGTCAGTTAAGAAACTTCTTTACGCCGTTACACAAAAAGACAAAGCGGAATTACGTAGATCGAATGGTGGACGAAAAGGTTCACTGCATGCTCAAAGCAAAAGAGTATGAGTTTGATTATTGGGATGGAGACCGACGATTTGGATACGGTGGATACAAATACGATGGTCGCTGGAAACCAGTCGCAGAAGAAATCATCAAGACGTATGGCCTGACCAACGAGTCCAAGGTCCTTGATGTTGGTTGCGGTAAAGCGTTTTTGATCTATGAAATGAAGCAACTGCTGCCAGGTGCTGAGATTGTCGGATTCGATGTTTCCAAGCACGGAATTGCGGACGCTCCCGAAGGTATTCGCGAACATCTTTATAACTATCGGGCGCAAGACGCTTACCCATATGGCGACAAATACTTCGATTTGGTTCTTTCTTTGGGTTGCCTCCACAATCTTCGTTTGTTCGAACTTCAAACGGCTCTCGCTGAAGTAGAACGCGTCGGCAAACAAGGCTATGTGATGCTTGAAAGTTATCGCAACGAACAAGAGCTTTTCAATTTGCAGTGTTGGGCGCTGACTTGTGAGAGTTTCTTTGATACAGCCGAGTGGATTTGGCTCTACAGGCACTTCGGATTCACTGGTGATTATGAGTTTATTTATTTCGAATAATGAAATTTAAAGCAGCAATATTAGTAGAGTCTAAAAAGGACTTGGTCGTGGATGAGATCTCCTCCAGACCCCTCGAGGCGGGTCAGGTGTTGGTGAAAATCAACTGCAGCGGTATTTGTGGCGCTCAGATCAACGAAATCGATGCGGTCAAAGGTCCCGACAATTTCCTCCCGCATCTTCTCGGTCATGAAGGTGGTGGCATCGTCCAGGAGATAGGAGCAGGTGTGACTCGATTAAAACCTGGTGATCGCGTGGTGATGCACTGGCGAAAAGCTTCCGGCATACATGCCCAGCCAGCGAAGTATAACTGGAACGGGAAAACAGTGAATGCGGGGTGGGTAACCACCTTTAGTGAATACTCGGTCGTTTCCGAAAATCGACTCACCGTTGTTCCTGAAACCACTTCTTTTGAAGTTTGTGCTTTGATGGGTTGCGCGCTGACGACCGCATTTGGAATTATCAATAACGACGCGAGTGTTAACATCGGAGAATCCGTCGTTGTTTTCGGTTGTGGAGGCATCGGACTTCCAGAAATTCAAGCGGCGAAGATCGCTGGTGCATATCCAGTGATTGGCGTCGATGTTTCCGAACAAAAATTGCAGTGGGCGAAAGATTTTGGGGCAGATGAAGTCGTGCTTTCAAGCGATACGGTTTTGGATGACATTCGCGCTCATTTGGGCGACCGATTTGCTGATGTAGTGATAGAAAACACCGGGATCGTGAAGGTTATCCAAAGTGCCTACGAACTGGGCCGCGATCGCACGGGTAGGATCATTCTTGCAGGCGTTCCAAACGCCAGCGAAAAAACACCGATCTACACCCTGCCTTTGCACTTCGGCAAAGTATTGAAAGGAAGTGAGGGAGGATCGACGATTCCTGACCTCGACATTCCAAGGCTTTTGAAAGTTTCTACCGCTAGAAAATACGATTTCGAGGCATTGATCTCCCATCGATTTACACTCGATTCGATTAATGAAGGTTTGAATCTATTGAGGAACGGCAACTGCAAACGAGTGCTGCTGGATATGTAGGTTTTTCCGAAGAATTGATTCTTAGCTCCATAGAGATCTTGATGCCTACTCTCAAAGACTGGGATGCACTAACACCTCTCACTTCTAGCAAAAGTGAAAAGTGGTACGACAGAAGAGGAGCCGTTAAGTCCTTCCTCTGGCTAAGGGCATTGGATGTATTGGACGAAGACTCCTTGTGTCCAATAGACAATATAACCAAAGGGCATAGAGTAGATCAAGCAACAGCATTTCGCTTTGCGGCAAAGTCATTTTTTGAGTTTGTTCCAGATGGGCACTGGTACTCATTTTTTTTCAAACTGGAAGTAAAATACCCACAATTCGCACGAATTTTGGAAGAATCTGCGGGTGTCATTGAAGGAGATAAAACAGAGACTTCTTTACGATATCTTCGTTATATCGGTTTTCGGAAAATGAGGGAGATAAATTTAAAGTCCCTGTTGGCCGCTGAAGTTCTCGTTTCGAGTGAACAAGAAAAATTAAGTGAACAAGAAATTTTCCGATATCCGTTATCTGTTGAATTAGCAAAGACTCATGGCCATTTTTTGCTTTGTCTTGCATTTATTTGGCGTCGTTCTGATATCGTCGTTACTCTGTTAGACGACCAAAACATAAGGGATCTTGTCATCGATTACTTGTTTGTTTTCTTAGATCAAATTGAGTCTAACCAGCAGCTCGAAGTGTTTTTGGATATAACTGGATCTGGATGGCTTATGATTTTTAAAGGTCAGCGTGAAGAAAAAAGTTTCTCTTCGTTCGCAGAGTTTTTAACTCATTTGTTACGTTTGCAGTCCAATTGCGTGAAAGAAGGTCAACAACATTTCGAAATTCTGAATCGGTTGATGTTCTATCTGCCTCGATTTGGTAATGCCGAGGATCTGACTAACTGCAAAGTGAATATCGTTGCAGCTTTAGGAGGTTTTGATTCGGAAATTCAGTTTAACATAATTCGCCAATGGATAGTTTCTTACTCTCAAATAGTGCCACTTTCTAAGCAAGACTGTCTCTCTGAAATCTTTTTTTCTCTGTTTCCGATAGAAGGAGAATTCAAGTTCTATTTTATCAAATTCAACTTTTGGAATAAAGAGGCGGTTAATCTTTTCGAATCTCAATTTGTTGAAAACAACAGTGAATACATTGAAAAACTTTGGAAATTGATTCGAAATGATACACCTTCTCCAAAGAGCGAGCGGGCGGAAATTTCAAAGAGCGAGCGGGCGGAGATTTATATCTATCAAACCCTGGCTTCAGTGAATGGTGTTGGTCTTTTTGCAGCTGAAAAAATCATAACGAACTTTAGCAATAATCAATACGAATGTGATATCCTACAACTGTCGATTATAACATGGATTCTAGGTGATCATGAATCTTTTCATCGCTACAGAAATTTGGATTTCGAGCTTGAGTCTCAAGGAGCAAAGTTTTTCGACTTATGGATCCAAAGAGTTTGTGAATCAAGGACGTGTCAATCTGATTTATGGGAAGAATTTGCTTCTTCATTGGATGGGAATGATCAACTGGAAGCTTTTGATTATTACTACGATCCGTTTCTTCTACTCTCCATATTATTTGGTGTTGAACGAGACTATGATCTTTCAAACAGTTTTCTATTGAAAGCAATAAACAGGGCTCATATGTCAGTCGAATTTCATTCCATATGGACTTCAAGGATACTCGATTACCTAAAAAGCGACTCTCCTATAGTCTCTAAGGTTTTCCGTGGGGTGTATGATTCAAGAAATGTGTGATCGCGAGTTGATAATTTTTGTTCACGTGTATAAATGTGCAGGGACCTCATTCCGAGAATGGATGAAGTCTATGCCAGAGTGTTTTCATTGCAAAGTAGACAACATCGAAGAGTTGTTAGAGCTATCATCTCGTACTCAATATATAGCGGAAAACTATCAGAAAGTAGGAATTTTTGGACACCTTGCTTGGAGGGCGGAGGAGTATTTTTACGGATTCGAATATCAAGTGAGATATTTTACTTTTATGAGAGAGCCTGTCAGTAGAATTATTTCAGCTACTAATTTCACTAACAGTTCTCTGATTCCTTGTTTTACCGTGGATGATATCCTGGGAAATCCGAGTTACCATAACAAATTTGTCAAGACCATCGGGAATGGATCGCTTGAGAAAGCCATCAATGCCGTTGACAACGAATTTGAGTATATAGGAATCGTGGAGCAAATGTGTGAATCGATTATGGAGTTTTCGAGAATACTCAATCTTTCAGTTGATAACTATACACCACGAAATGTCACACGTGAGTCTAAACTCAAATTCACATGCGAACATCTGCATAGGATTCAAGATTTGAATCAACTTGATATAGAACTGTATCGATACACCGTTGAGAAGTTTGGACTTTATGGTTGGACACCGAAAGTAAATAAGCGTGTGGAATTGAAGGAATTTCGAGAGACTGCCTATCTAGACTTTGAGAATCAAATTTCGATGTATTCCAGTCAAAGAATGTGGGATGATGTTGAAGCCTCGATTCGAAAAGGTATTCTTGAAAACTTTGACACTCCGCATGTCCTTTTAAGGATTTTGGAGGGCAATTGGAGATACTATCAAAAGAAAGGAAAGTATCTCCAGGCTTCATTGTGGTTGCTTATCTCAAATGCTTATTCTGGAAAGCTAGGAGAAAAGCATCTCCAGAATGCATTAAAATCTCTTTCAGGATCAAATTATCACTTTGAGGCGTTTCTATTAGGCATGACTTTGCTAAAACGAATTGTAGAACGTGTTTCGAAACTAGAAAGAGTTTCTCGAGACAGTTCTACAATTGTTTACATCGATGAACTAGTGGATAGAATATATTGTCACGCTAAATCAATAAAATTGAAATTCGCTGACATTCCTCCTGTCATGATTCATGCGATACGTAAAGTCGTATCATTGCTATCAGAAGAAGATAGAAAAATTGTGTTATCGAACTCATGGGATAATCTCATTCAGTTCAATCCCAAGATTGCGTTAGTGGGGGCAGGGAGTGTCCTTCGCCATATTGGTTCACATGAGAATACGTCTAATGCAAACATCGTTTCCGTAATTGATCAGCAGGGTTTTGGTGACCGTTGGAATGGAATTTCGATTCGTGACTATAAGTCGGCCTGCTTTGGAGAGCCGGAGCTCTACGTCATTACCAGTTTAAGTTTTGATGATCAAATGCGAATGTCCTTGAAGTCAGTCGTCGATAAACAATGCCCTATGGTTAACATTTTTGATGCTAAGGGATTAGAGTTAATCTTGGAGGAGATATCATCAGGTAAGAATTGAAATGGAAGTTCTAATTATTGGACAAGCACGTACTGGTAGCACAAGTTTGTTTTTCGCACTTCAATCCCTCTTTAAAACCAGGAATGGAGAGCCATTTAACCCTGGCAAGTATGTTGGGGGCGAGATTGAAACTGACCTACAATATCTTTTTAAAAATTTTCAGTTGGTTAAGCATATGATCAATCATCTTCAAGGCTATGACCATCGATTGCTTGTTGATTTGATAAAAAATGAAAAGCCCAAGGTAATAGTGACTTCAAGAAGGTCTATTTCTAATGCGACACTTTCAAGGTGTATTGCCGAAGAAACTGGAAGTTGGTGGGTATCAGGCAATGACGTAAAGAACTATCAAAGGAACCGAATAGGTCCAATAAGTTCGGAAAAATTTCGGGCATTTTTACTGGATTATTCAGAAATGAACCATGAAATGTCTAAGTTAATAAGTGAAATATCTCCATGGGTTGCCACCTATGAAAATCTATTCGGGAAAAACAAACTTCATCACCTGAAAGAAATGTGTAGATTTTTGCAGATTGATTTTTATTCGTGCGCAAGAGAAGCCAGTTTTATGAAGTATTTTTCTTCCAACAACAAAATGAATAATCGCGATATAATCAGTACAGTTACTAATCTCGCCGAACTCCGAAAGATATCATTAGAAGTTGTTGGAGAGTGTGGGTTTGAGGATTTTTTGTAGTCACAATCCCATTTAGTGACCTTCTACTTTCAAAATGTAAATGAAAATACTATACACAGGAGGAACGTTTGACCTTTTTCATTTTGGCCACCAGAGTTTCTTAAAAAAGTGCAGTGAATATGCTGATGTTGTTGTTGTGTCTTTAAATAGGGATGACTTTGTTGAGAAATTCAAGGGAGCTGCTCCGATCATGTCATACGATGAGCGTCTTGAGTCACTTAGACATTGTCCCTACGTAGATAAAATCGTGGAGAACTTTTCGAATGCTGATAGTAAACCTAGCATTTTAAGCGTGAACCCTGACATCATTGCTGTGGGGGATGACTGGAAGACGAAAGACTACCATAAGCAAATGAGGATTGACCAGGAGTGGTTGAATCATCATGAAATTGAATTGATTTATCTACCCTATACAAAAGAAATCAGCTCTTCCGAGATTAAACGGAGGATAATTCTTTCAGCTAAGAATGACTGATTATTCCATATTAGACCGTAGTATCATTCAATATACTCTGCAAACGGTTCCTTTGAATCGTCCCATAGGCATCTATGGAGCAGGAAGGGGCGGGCAAATTCTCCGGCAGTATTTGCAAGAAATCGGGGTGGAAGTTGAGGTGTTTTTTGACAAAGATAGAAAACTACAGAAACAAAGTCTAAACGGAGTGAAGGTTGTTGACCCAAAGAATATCTGCACTTCAACTGAGCTGTTTTTGATGGTTGCAAACGGACATTATGAGGATGTATCGATTGAACTCATGTCCAAGGGTTGGAGATGTAGCATAGATTATGTTAACGTACTTACTAAGGCTCATTTAAACCCCACGTCCATATATTCGAGGCTTGGAGAACTATTCAACATTGCCGTTTGCATCTCAGGTCAAATGAGGTCATACAGGTACACTTATAAAGCGATTTTAGAAAATGTTGTAAATCCACTCAATGCTGATGTGTTCATTCACACTTGGAGTGTTTCGGGCTCGACTCCGAAGAAACCAGATATGGACGGAGTGAAGGAAAGTGCTTTCGGTCGTTACCACAAACCAACAAGAGAAGAGTATGGCAACCTTGAGATAACGACTGAAGAACTGCAGGAACTGTTCAATCCCAAAAGAGTGGTTATTGAAAGTTTCTTCGAATCTATGAGTTCCAAAATTTTGGATGTATTTCTTCCACCTTCACTCGCAAAATTCGACCCCTTAAGGTCTCCAGCTTGCTTACCCCAATCCTACAAAATATGGGCATGCAATCAACTAAAGCTGGCGGAAGAGAATGATAGACAATTCAAGTATGATTTTGTGATAAGGCTTCGTCCAGATTTAGCGGTATATGAGCCTCTGCCATTGAAAATATTTGAGAACCCTAATAAATTGTGGTGGTGCACTTGGCCAAACTTGGGGACACACCAAGTTTCTGACAAACTAGCAATTTCAAATTCAAAGATAATGGATTCCTATTCGAGTTTGTATCCACGATTAAACTCTCTGTGGAGAGACCCCCTTGGAGATGGTGAGCCAAATCATGTGATGATTGGTGAACGTTTGATGGCTCGGCATGTAAGAACTATGGATTTAGACGAGGGTAAATTTGATCTAAATTGCGAGATTGTCAGGTAGGTTTCCCTGTGAATGTTCGTTTCCGTTCGGTCCTAAATAAAATGAAACCTTTATTATTTCTTAACACGTTACCAAAATCTGGTAGTATATTCCTGTGGGATCAATTTGCGAAGATCCTTTCAGTAGAACAACAAAGAATCACAGTGGCATCCGGCACATTCCCTGACGACCTCGTTGTTCCCGAAAAAGTCGATTATGCGAAAAGCATTGGCGCAGTTGCACAGGCACATGTGAGAGCAACCCACAAGAACCTAACTTTGCTAGATTATTGTTCTGTCGACAAAACAGTGATCCACCTCCGAGATCCAAGGCAAGCCATTCTGTCCTGGACGCATCATGTAGATCGTTTGAAAAAGACGGAGGAGTTTCATCTCCTCAAAATGATAGAGCCGATTATACCGAATGAATACTTTGAGTGGTCACTATCGGACAAAATATCATTTCAAATTGAGAATATGCTTCCCGTTTTTGTCTCCTGGATTGATGATTGGATGACTTTTTTGAAATCTGACAAATGTGATCACTCGAAGGTGGTCCTTGTATCATATGAGCAGTTCAAAAGTGATCAAACTGGATATTTTAGGAAGATATTAAAGCATTTTGGATTCACTCATGATCTTCAGGATGCTTTGGTTCCCTCACCATCTGAAGGTCAGTTGCATTTTCGAAAAGGGAAGGTTGATGAATGGAGAAATGTTTTCGAGAAAAACCATCGCGATTCCGCAAATAAGATGGTGTCACCCATTCGGTGTAAGAAGCTTTCAGAGCTGGGAATTGATTTAGATAGTTAGATTAGACAAAGACGGGATAGTATTGAACCTCGATAGCATATTAGAGCAGTTGCTTTTTGACCCCGCTGGATGCGCAATCGTTGGAAGGGGCTCACAAACCGAATTTGCGAAACGTTTTATAAACCAAAGGACGAGAATCTGCATTGATGGAATTCCTTCTTTCAACAGTGATGATGCTCCTTCTCCTAGGGCTTTATATCTGTTGTGCGCTACACCCTCTGAAGAAGCGATGAATACCCTCCTTTCTCGTGGAATCGAGAAAGAACGAGTTGTTTTTTTTTCTCAACTGAAGAATCAGATAGAGATTGCTCATAGAGAAGGAGATGTCTTGCTCTGCGGCCTCAGTCCCCTACATACCGATGAACAAGAGGCTCTTTGGGAAAGTGAATCGGATCTTAGATGTGTGAAATGGATGACGGGTTGTATCGAACAGATTGAACATCTCGCTCTATCCGAACCTAAACCCAGTTGTACGCAGGTAAAATCCATTGAAATCCTATCCTCGTCTTACCTTGAATTTCGGAAACATTGGGCAGGTATTCACCCTCAAGTATATAAACGTTTTCTGTTTCCGTCACCAGGTCGTTGTGGTGGATATTCGATTACTAGAGCGCTCAGATTTCATCCATCGCTCAACCTTAGGGTAGACCACGAAGGTAACGCGACTCTGATTTATCGTCTACTCCTTTTGCACAATCGTGGGTGGATCAGTGAAACTCCATTGGTCGCTATACTGAGCAGCATGTTGGATGAGCAAGATTGTCTCGGGGGAAATCCGATCTGTTTTTTGATGCCTTTGCTGGAACGAATTCCGTGGTTTAAGTATTACCTATTGAAGGTGAAACGTCCTGTCGAACAGCATTTGGA
>JAKSBQ010000038.1 GCA_022361075.1 Opitutales bacterium
ATTGTTCATGAATGGTCAAAATGAAACCAGTGACATTTCCGGGTTCCATTTCATCAACCTGACCGCGAATGGAAAGAAGATCACGGATCTCTCGCAAACCGCGATCGAGATCAATGAGTTTGTGAATGATATCACGTTCGAGTAAGATATCCCTCTTACCTTTTATATTAAGTAGCGGAAACGCAGGTCTTAAGTGACCTGCATTTTTTGCGAATAAACTCTCAACGATAATTCTGTGTTGCATAGTAAAACGGATGAAAGATTTATCTGAGGGTGTTTAAGCGCTTAAAGCAATCGAGGAAACGTAGCGAAATTTGCGACTGGATCGGCAATCAAGACACTGATCCAAGTATCTAGCATATCGGGCGATCTGTGGCCTAAGCCATCCAGGCAGGTTATTAAAGGGTATTGAACCTATCAAATGGGGAGCTATACCGGCAGGTCAAGTATACAGGAATGCGTCCTGGACACCAACCTGAGCTGATTCATCTAATTAATCCTAGCGGTCTTAAACCTGAATTCAAGCTGACCGAAGCAAGATTACCCTTTCAGGGCGAAAATGTTGATTCTTCTAAAACTCTAAAGACGAAAATTATTCGGGCTCATCAAGTATTCTATGTTGAAGCATTGGAAAGGCTGACCTGGAAAGATTCGTTCTATACCGATCTATTTGATTGGATCGATCGGAATAAATATATCATTTTGGATTACATACAAAAGGTAAATGTCAACTTTGACTCGACCAAATCTGTTGATGAACAATTCGTGCAAATACGCTTTTCCGTCGTCAAGAAATGGATCGGATCACTCTGAGTTCTCTCACATAGAGCAGCTAGGTAAGGCTGAGTATCGAACTTCTTGGCGTCGCTTCGCGAACTTTGTGAGATTCATGCACTGTCTCCAATTGTCATAAGCGGATAATACTACGGTATTGCATCTGCTTTGCCTATGCTCTTAAGTAGAACTGCTTTACTCCGTTTAATAATGAAAATTCCGTCTTTTCCCTCGTTGCTTCTTCTTGTTGTTTCCGTATTTCTGGGGCTCTACCAGGGGTTCACTTCTGAATCACTCAACATCTCTGCTAAGGGATATGGTTTTAACTTGTTCATAGATTCTAATGGAAATCTATTTGGTATAGGGCTTAACAATTATGGTCAGTTAGGAGACGGTACCTTTATTGATAAAACGGAGCCGGTTTTGATCGATAGCGGAGTCCAGATCGTATCATGTGGATTAAATCATAGTCTCTACTTGAAAACTGATGGAACTCTGTGGGGAATGGGTAGAAACTATGCAGGAGAGTTAGGTGATGGAACGACTGATAGCAGAAATAAGCCGATACATATTGCGTCTGATGTCGTTCATATAGCAGCAGGCACTTTTCATAGTATGTTTGTCAAATCAGACGGCAATCTATGGGTGATGGGTTCTAACTCTAGTGGTCAACTTGGTGACGGTACGCGAATAGACAGGTGGGAGCCAATCTTTGTTGCTTCAGATGTTATTTCAGCAACTGGAGGTTATGGGCATAGTTTAGTGATTAAATCTGATGCAAGTCTTTGGGGAGTTGGGCACAATTATTTCGGAGCTTTGGGTGATGGCAGTAATGACAGTACAAATACATTTATTAAAGTTGTTGATGAGGTTACGGCTATTGCTGCTGGCATGTATAACAGCTTGTTCATCAAACGAGATGGAACTTTGTGGGGAACAGGGTCGAATTCTTTTGGTCGATTGGGTTTGGGAAACCAATCAATCTATCTTTCACCAGTCCAGATTGATACTCATGTGAATTCTGTTTCAGCGGGAGAAAACCATAGCTTTTATCAAAAGGCTGATGGATCTCTATGGGGCATGGGCCAGAATAATATTGGGCAATTAGGAGATGGAACCTATAACAATCACTATGTCCCTGCCTTGCTACACACAGGCGTTAATGAGTTTTCCGCAGGAAGGGATCAAAGTCTGCTTTTGAAAACAGATGGTACTTTGTGGGGTATGGGTAATAATTCACACGGACAATTAGGAGATGGAACCACGGATTATCAATTTTCTCCAATTATTATTGCTGATTTAGAAACATCTCCGGTTGATTATTTTGGGATGCTTGCACCCAGTATAGGTGAGATTTTATCTGGAGCAGACGTCACTTTTGTTTGGCAAGATGATGGTGTTGCAGTTGAAGCTTGGAAATTACAAGTGGGTAGTTTTGAAGGTAGTAATGACTTTTATGAATCTGAATTCCTTCTTCCGACTACCTTAAGTCTTTTGGTTACTGGACTCCCGACTGATGGATCTAAGCTATTTGTGCGATTATGGTGGTCAGCTGATGGTGTTTGGAATTTCAAAGATTATCCGTACAGAGCCAATAATGAACTAAAGTTATCAATAGGAAATAATCTGCAATTTTCGGCCGGTGGTGATCACAGTCTTTTTGTAAATACTTTGGGACATCTCTATGGTTCTGGTAGTAATTATAGAAGTCAATTGGGATTACCTGGTAGTTCGTTTTTGGATAGAAATCCGAAATTCATTGATTCTGGTGTGAGCCTTGTTGTTGCCGGTAGCGATCATAGTTTTTATGTGAAACAGAATGGTACTCTTTGGGCGATGGGTGAGAATGACTATGGAGAGTTGGGAACTGGAAGCTTGGATAGACTGTATGTACCGACTCAAGTAGCACAGGATGTAATTTTTGTGGAAGCCGGAAGTTTTCATACATTATTTATTAAATCGGATGAAAGCTTGTGGGGCATGGGAGAGAACTATTTTGGTCAATTAGGGGTCGCAACAGAGCAGACTTCTGTACTTAGTCCAGTCAAAATCGCTGATGGAGTCATTTCTGCAGCGGCGGGTGGTTCTCACAGTTTGTTTCTTAAAAAAGATGGCACACTATGGGGAATGGGAAGCAATGGGCGTCTTCAGTTAGGTCAAAGAGATCGAGTTAGTTTTAAATTACCTATCCTTATCTCTGAAAATGTTACCTCTGTTGAGGGGGGAGAGTCATACTCGGTATTTATCAAATCTGATGATACTTTATGGGGAATTGGTGATAATTATAACGGTCAATTGGGAACAGATGATAGATCTTGGGCAATGGAACCAACTCTTATTGCTGAATCGGTGAAAATGGTACAAGTCGGATATATGAATACCTATTTTATCACATCAGATCATGCAATGTGGGGGACAGGTTATAACGTTCACAACCAGATTGGAGGTGCACCCAACTCATACTATTATGGACCAGTTAGGGTTGTGGAAGGCGTATCTTCGGTTTCCGGTGGCGAATTTCATAGTTTGATTTCTAAAACGGATGGAACATTATGGGGAGTTGGGCATAATGGCAATGGACGTCTCGGCGATGGTACTTCTGAGAATAGATCTGATCCTGTGATTATCGCTTATATCGGATCTCCACCTTCTCGACCTTTACAAATTACTGGTGAACCAGAATTAACTTCTCCTAGTGAAGGAACTGTCTTAAACGGACCAAATCAAACTTTCGCGTGGTCAGCCAATGGGCATAATGTTACTCGTTGGCGATTGTGGATTGGTTCGAGTCCTTTAGTATCTGATTACTATTTAAGCGATGTTCTACCAGCAGACGTAACTAGTGTAAATGTGAGTGGTTTGCCTGTAAATGGAAGTAGCTTATACGTTACTTTACATGCTCAAGTGAATGGCACCTGGCAAAGTTTTGAGTATATTTACATCACCTCCGTCAACTGATCTTTGATACCTTAGATCACTGATATTGGAAAAGTGACTCCTCCTCGCTCATCAATGGTTGCCTTTGACAGGACCGACGGGGAACATTCAAGTAACCTTTGAGGTTACTATCCCCACCAATCGGTTTTATCGATGGTGGTTTCGAAGTCAGCCTCAATGCGTTCAGGTGCGCCTTTAAGTTCCTCTTTCTTCTCGGGTTCACCAATGTAGACAAGGCTTTCTCTAGGACATTTTTCGATGGATTTACTCAAATCGGAATCCTTGCCAAATTTGTCATAATCCATGACCGGAATGTTATCGACCATCGTTAGCAAACCATCAGATGGCTTTGCACAAGCTGAGCAACCGATACAACCGATAGAGCAAACATCCTTCACCAAAGGCCCTTTGTCTTTATTGGAACAAGCGACTACCATGACCTCGGTAGTTTTGAAAGGGACCATCGTGATGATTCCACGAGGACAGGCAGATACGCAGGCCTTACAACCCGTGCACTTCTCAGGATTGATGATCGCCAGACCTTCGACCATATCGATGGCGCCGTAGTCACAAACATTGAAGCAGTCGCCGTAACCCAGGCAGCCGTAGGTGCAGCCTTGCACTCCGGGAACCAGGTTCGCAGCTGCGCAGGTTTTTTCGCCTTCGTAGGGTTGCTGCTTGAGACGTTGGTCACGCTTGGCCGCACAGTGTACGACTGCTTTGAAGGGCCAGGTCTCTTTCACTTCCTGACCCATGATTCCTGCAATTTCCTGCACGCAGGAAGCTCCTCCGGGCCCGCAAAGAGTCAACTCGGCTTTTCCCTCAGCCACCGCCACCGCGTATTCGTTACAACCTACGTAGCCACATCCACCGCAGTTCGCTCCTGGAAGCGCTTCGTTAAGTGCATCTACTTTGGGGTCGGTCTCTACATGGAAGGCGATGTTTGCCCAACCCAGAATAAGCGCCATGATGATGGCGAGGACGAATAAGATGCCCGCCGCGAATAAAATAGTTCCTAAAATACTTTCCATGACTACTCCTCTTTTAGTTTCGAATCATGCTAATGGCGTCGGCGACTCCGCGATCGACTCCTGTGAAACCCATAAAGGCCATTGCTAAAATTCCAGCCACGATCAGCGCGATCCCTGGTCCCTTGAGTGCTTTGGGCACCTCGCAGAGTTCGAGCTCCTCACGGAGCCCCCCCATGATGACGATCGCGATCGTAAAACCGATTCCTCCGCCAAGTGCCAATGCGAGCGCCTCGTGAAATCCCCAGAGTTTTTCGGGGTTTTGGAGATTTTTCATGATTTCGAGGCAGGCAAAAAGAATCGCGCAGTTCGTCGTGATCAATGGGAGGAAAATACCAAAAGATTGGTGAAGAGCTGGAAAAAACTTCTTCACATACATCTCTACGAACTGAACGCTGGACGCGATTACGAAGATGTAAGCGATGTAACTCAGGACCGAAAGATCGATCATGATGTCAGCCGGACCTCCAAGTGCGTGAAAAACATTATTGATAAAAGCCGCTTCCGGACGGAGGAAGAAATAGGTGAGTATCCAGCTCAGAGTCGAAGCGATCGAAATCACAAACGTCACCGCACAGCCCATGCCAAACGCCATGTCCACCTTACGGGAAACTCCAAAAAACGGGCAGATGCCGACGAAGTAGTGAAGTACGAAGTTGTTGATCAGAGCGGCTCCGATGAAAATCAAGACCATTGAAATAATGCTGTCCATGGCTGTTTTTGAGAATTTGGAATACGGAATATAGAATTCAGAATTCGCTATACGAAATTAGAAGTTTGGATCTGGAATGTTGCGAATGAATGATTCCAGCATTTTTGAAATTGTTTGGATTTGTTTGTTAGCACCGTGTGGTTCGGTGATATAATTGAGATCAGTCGCCAGGATCAGGTAGTAAGTTGATTCCTCTAGTGAACCTTGGGCGATGTTGTAGAATCTTGCCTTATCGGCTCTGCCCCTTTTTTTGAAACCCTCAGCTATGTTTGCCAGCACGGATATGGCTGCTCGTCTGAGTTGTGAGGTGAGTCCGTAAGTTTCAGAATTCGGGAAAGAGTCGGTGAGTCTGTAGATGTCCAAAACCCACTCATGAGCAGCTTTCCAAACCTCCAAATCCTGAAACGACTTTGCTGGCTGCTTCACTGATACTGTAGCTATGCTGTCCATTCTAGATTCTGAATTCCAAATTCTGTATTCCTCCTAACTCTTTCTCGCGCTCCACCAGTTTACGGTGCCGAGAAGAACTCCAAGGGTTAAAAAAGCTCCGGGTGGTAACACTAGAATGCCCCAAGTTGGGAACGAACTGGGTAAGACCTGAAATCCAAGGAGACTACCCATGCCGAGGAGTTCACGAACGAACGCAAGGCTGCCCAGTGCTAGTGTGAACCCAACACCCTGACCAAGTGCATCTACGATGGATGGCCAGAGGGGCTCTTTGGACGAGCAGGCTTCACAGCGAGAAATGATCAGGCAGTTTACGATGATGAGCGGAACGTATGGCCCAAGCTCCTTGCTCATGTCGTAGAGAAATGCGGCGAGCAACTTATCCGCGACTGTCACAAAAGTGGCGATGGTGAGCGTGAAAACGAGAATCCGAAGGTGAGGTTTGAGCAGGTGACGCAACAAACTGACCATAATGTTTGCGCAGATCAACACGAAGGCGGTTGCGGCTGCCATTGTGAGTGCCGGCTTCAGGCTATTGGTGACCGCAAGAACGGGGCATAGACCCAGAAGTTGACGGTAGACTGGATTTTCCGGCAGGATGCCGGCCATGAATCTTTCTGCAGATGTAGGTTTGACGCTCATGGTTATTCTGAAATGGGTTCGTTAAGGAGGCGCTCGATTTCGGGACGAGCTTTTGCGAGTGTTTCGTTGATTGCCACTGCGACGGTCACACTTGAGATGGTTGCTCCAGTGACGGCTTCAACTTCCTGATCCGCATCGACCGGGCGCTTAACCACTTCAATGTCTTGAGCTGTGGATTTACCCTTAAACTGGTCACGCCATTTTTCATCGATGATGAGATTTCCAAGACCGGGAGTTTCTTTTTGATCGATGACCTCCATCCCGGTGATGCGTTCAAATTGGTAATCGATACCGACCAGCAGGCTGATTTTGTCCGCGAAACCCATGGAAGATGCCGGAATGACCCATCCCACGCCTTCGGAAGCTCCGTTCTTAACCTCGTAAACTTTAAGCGCTGATCGATCCTGTAAAACAAGATCGCGTTCCGTCACTTCGTATTGCTCTGGATTGCCGACGAGAGTCGGGATCAGTGAGTAGGTTTCATTCTTAATATTGGCTGCGATTCTTGGAGAGAGCGTGATGTGGATGAAGGCCAGTCCACCGCCATAAAAAGCTGCAAGAATCAACACGAGCCACGCCTGGCTGAGCAATTTGTGAAACTGTATCTTATTCGCTGACATTTTCGTTATGCGTTTGGTTTTTCAGGGAACGAACCACCAACGGGTGTCGGGATGGTCCAGCGATTGAGTAAAGGAACGACCGAGTTCATGAGTAGAACCGCGAACATCACACCTTCTGGATAGGAGCTGAAAGTTCGCAAAATCATGATCAGGATGCCGATGCCGACTCCAAAAATCCATTTTCCTTTAGGAGTGATCGGGCTGGATACCGGATCGGTCGCGATGAAAAAAGCTCCGAAGAGTAGCGAACCCGCGAAGAGGTGATCGAACGCTGTGATCGCCGTAAACCCGAGCAGTTCAAAAAAGGCGGCCGGAATTACAGCTCCTAAAACCACTCCGGTTGGGATTTGCCAGGCAGCAGTGCGGCGCACGCAAAGGAAGATTCCTCCGAGTAGAATTGCGAGGCTACTCGTCTCCCCAAGGGAGCCGTTCGTTTTACCAATGAGAAGTGGCCAGAGTCCCGGAAATTCCTGAGCGGTCGCGACGTCTCGGGCCACCGTAAGTGGAGTGGCTTGAGTCAGCGCATCAGCAGGTGCACCGTCGTAAACGTAGGCGCTTGCTCCGAGCGCTCCTGCAAAGCTGAGCATCACAAAAGCCCGTCCGACCATCGCAGGGTTGAAAAGGTTCATTCCGAGTCCGCCAAAGATCATTTTACCGATGGCGATCGCAAATATGGAACCGAGAACAGAGACGTAGATCGGTGCGCTCCATGGAAGCGATAGAGCAAGGATGACACCGGTCAGGGGCCCTGATGCATCTGAAACGGAGGCGGGCATGCCCGCGAGTTTTTTCCAAACAAGCTCAGTGAGTGAGCAAGTCAGCACGCAGATACCGATGTGTAAGATGGAATACCACCCGAAAATCCAAACTGAGACTGCGATCGTGGGGATGAGCGCCAGAATGACATCCACCATCATCTGGCGGGTGCCCTGCTTCATGTTGGAAAAATGGGGAGACGATGCAACGGAAACGTTCATGAAATAGGATAGATCGCTCGGTTAAATCAAAAGGTTAGTTGTTGCTCATTTTCTTCAGGATCTTTCCGGTCCTGATGAGTTGAACGAGTGGAATATTTGCGGGGCACTGATAGGCACAGCAACCGCACTCCATACAAGCGTCCACTGAGTATTGTTTGAGGGTATCGATGCTTTTGTGCCTTGCGGCCAGCGCAAGTTTGGTGGGAACCAGGTCCAGCGGACAGGTGTCGACACACATTCCACAGCGCACGCAGGCAGTTGTGTTCGCCTGCTTGATGTCGTCGTGAGTGAGAACCGTGATACCACTTGTTCCCTTGGTGACTGGAATCTCAAGATCCGTTACGGAGAATCCCATCATTGGTCCGCCTGCGATGATGCGCGAGACGTTGTCTTTGATGCCTCCGCAGTAGTCGATGACGGTTTGGAAAGGTGTGCCGATCGGAACAATCAAATTCTTTGGATTTTCAATACCCGCGCCCGTTACGGTCACGATGCGGTGAGTGAGAGGCATTTGACGAAGCACCATTCTTGCGAGCGATGAAGCAGTACCAACATTCATCACTACCACTCCTACATCCAGAGGGAGTCCGCCAGTCGGAACCGCTTTTCCAAGGGCCGCCATCACGAGCGATTTCTCTCCGCCCTGTGGGTATTTGGAAAGCATGACTTTGATTTGGATATTTTCGTCCCCGATTGCATCGGCGAGTGCCTGAACGGCATCCATTTTGTTCTCTTCAATGCAGATCGTGATATTTTCCGCACCAGTTGCGTGGGCGGCAAGTTTCGCACCCGCAAGGATCGAAGCTGGCGACTCGAGCATGAGCCGATGATCGGCTGTCAGAAAAGGCTCACATTCGCATCCGTTGATCAACAGATCGGTCACAGGACGTTCTTCGTTACGCATCAACTTAACGTGAGTAGGAAAAGCTGCGCCACCCATCCCGACTATTCCCGCTTCGGAGCAGGCAGTGGACAATGAAGTGGGGTCGATTTCGTCTAAATTTATCGACCAGTCTCCTCCAAGAAAAGCCTCTTTGAGTGTGTCGCCTTCAAGGGGTTGTTCCTCACTGGCTTTAATTGGGACAGTCGTGACTCGGCGTCCATTCGGCAGAGTGATAACACCCTCGCGGGCGGTTTTTCCTGAAACTGAGGCGTGAACCGGAGCTGAAATGAAACCACCCGAATCGGCTATTTTATCTCCAACCGCGACCTCAGCTCTTGGTTTGATCGAGACCTTGGAAGGTGCTCCAATGTGCTGAAGCAGCGGGATGCGAACGATATCCGGAGTCGGAAGCACTTCAATGGCTTGGTGTTCGGAGAAGGATTTACACTCTGGTGGGTGAATTCCTTTTTTAAACGTGAATCGAGGCAGGTTTTTAAGTTGCATAACCGGCTATCAAAAATAGTTCCCCTTTTAGAATTACTGCTTCGCGATCACGCAGTAGCGCGAGATGCCCATCGAAATGAGCCAGCCCCCGGCAAAACCAGCGATCCCTCCCAGGATGCCGAGTTCTCTGGTTTGAGATAGTAAAAGTGATCCTACGATCGCGAACAATATGGGCATTAAAAAAACCATCGAACACATGAACGAGAACATCCAGCCTGAAAAGACTCGATGACCTTCCGGACACACAGAGCAGCTCTCATCACTCAAAGGGCATTCTGTCTGCGAACAGGAAGAACATCCCACGACCATGTTCTTGGATGGTTTACTCATCGGCATTACGTCATTAGATTAACTACTCTTAGGGAATTTGATATTATTCCAACTTAAATGGATTGGTTGCAAGAAGAATGTCTTAAATTGCTAATTATTTTCATTAAGCCTGCTAATGTGTCCGTTTTCTGTCTTTTATCTGGGGTGGTTCTTTCCTCTTGAAAGCGTTAAAGTTTGCTCGATGATGGCGGTATGTGGAACCCCAGGGGAGTTTTTCGATTTGTTTTAAAAACCTGCTTTGTCGTCGCGCTGTTTAGTATCTCAGAGCTCTATTCGAAACCGTCTATTTTGCTGAGTTTTGTGCCTGATGTGCTTGAATCCAAACACATCGAAAAGAAAGAAGGTCCCCAGACTTGGGAGTATTCGATTTTCTCAAGTAATCTTCAATTTGACGGAGCAATGGCGGTCGCCCTTTCGGGAGAGCACAGTCAGACGAATGGAGTTCTGGATCAACGTGGCACATTGTATCCAGAGAAATACAAACTCACACAAGCAATGCAGAAAGCAGGCTACGAATGCGTCTTATTCAGTGGTTCTTCGATTTTTGCTCAAGCTCAGCTTTTGGAGAGAAATTTGAAAATCATTAATCCCGCTTCTGAGGATTATGAAATAGCAGAAAAACCAGTCTTTTATTTTTACGATGTAAGGGGAGAGCGTGCCTGGGAAAACTGGAATGTGATGCATCAGCGTTTGGCTGATCAAAAAGATGACGTAATCCTGATAACTGTTTTTGCTCCTTCGAAACCCCAATTTTCATGGAAATGTAGAGTCGAGGGGCCAGGAGATCTGACCCCTTTCGTTTCCCACGCAGAGTTGGCAGTCATCGACCTTGTAAACACGATTCTTGCCTACGCCGATTTACCATTATTGGATTTGAAAAATAGCAGTAATTTTTTAGCGAATGAGGGATCCACCGCCAAGGCTCGAACGGTGTTCTATTTTCGTTACTGGTCTCATCTGGCAGATGGAGAGACCCCTGCCCATTTTGGAGTTCGCCTGGGTAAGACTTCTTTGACTTTCTTTTATGGGGTTGACTATCAGGAGCCAGTTGGGCCTGCGGAGGATGATGAGGAATTTCTTAAAGCGGTTTCCGTCAACCGAACCGAACCTTATTGGAGCTACCAAAATGAATCGATTCCGCTAAAATCTGACTTTCAGCGCAATCTGTTGGTTGATGGTCTCAAAGAACAGCTTCGTAGAATCCGGCTGAATCTAGGAGAAGAGGAGCGAAATTACCCCCACATCGCAGAGATTCTGGAAAAACACTGGGACGATGCGGTGGATTACTCTCGAGAGTAGTTTTGCAATATACGGATCTGCCCTTGATCAGACAGACCCACTACTGGATGGTTTTTGCTATTTCGATGATTGGAACTTCTCGATTAACTCTAGTAGTTCAGACCGGTAGCCACCAGAGTCCTTTCCGAGGGATCCTGAGATGAGAGATTTTACGTCCTCCGAGCTGAATTCACCGACGTAGGGGGAATTTCTCAGTATCATCGCAAATGCTGCCACCCCTGAGGCAAAGCGGAAGTCCTCATCGGCGTTTTCAATCAATTGATTGGAATCGATCAGGTGATGAGTGATGAGTTTGCTGGTGTCGCCATCAGGTTTTTTATAGCGGAGTTTGACTGTGAGCATCTCTCCATCTGCGGCTGTGGTCGTTTGTTCAGCAGGTTTCTGATAGCGAAGATCATCAACCTCGGTTGTCGGAGCTTCCTGTCCTGTGGGAACGATCTCGTAGAGTGCGGTGACGGTGTGCCCAGCTCCGATTTCGCCCGCGTCTTTCTTGTCATTATTGAAATCCTCCTTTGCCAGCATGCGATTTTCGTAACCGATGAGGCGATAGGCAGCGACTTGTTCGGGATTGAACTCCACCTGAATCTTCACATCTTTGGCGATGGTGTAGAGTGTGCCGAGGAGATTTTGTACAAACACCTTGCGAGCTTCTTTGTCGGAATCGATGTAGGCGTAGTTGCCGTTTCCTTTGTTGGAAAGCAGTTCCATCATGTCGTCGCGGTAGTTGCCAGAGCCGAACCCGATAGCGGAGAAGAAAACTCCTGATTTTGCCTTTTCCTCGATGAGCCGCTGCAGGCTGCCTTGATCCGAGACCCCCACGTTGAAATCTCCGTCGGTGCAAAGGATTACGCGGTTGATCCCATTTTCGATGAAGTGTTCTTGAGCGACTTTGTAGGCGAGTTCGATTCCCGCTCCACCGTTCGTTGAACCACCTGCAGACAAGCGGTCCAGAGCATGTTGGATTGTTTCCTGGTTGTTCGCAGTGGTCGAGGGTAGGGCTAGACCAGATGCTCCAGCATAGACGACGATTGCAATACGGTCGCTGGCGCTCATTTTTTCAATGATGTAACTAAGGGACTTCTTCACAAGGGGAAGCTTTTTGCGATCGTTCATCGATCCTGACACATCGACGAGGAACACGAGATTGGCATCGGCCCGTTCACTGTGATCAAGGTCCTTGCCCTTCAAGGCGATGCGGACCAGTCGGTTCGCCTTGTTCCACGGCGCCGAGGCGCTGTCAAGGTGCACGGCGAATGGATGCTCGTCTTCAGGAGCACCGTAATCGTAAGAGAAGTAGTTGATAAACTCCTCAATTCTTACTGAATCGATCGGAGGACGCTGATTCCAGTTCAACATGCGTCGGGTATTGCTGTAAGAGGCGGTATCGACATCGATGGAGAAGGTCGAAAGCGGATGATCGAGCGGATTCTTAAAGCTGTTTTCAGTAATCGGTGAGTAACCCTCACGACTAAAGGATTCAACTTCTGCGATTTGTGGAGGTTGGGCAACAGCGGGAGCTCCCACATTTTGTCCCAAGGGTAGTCTGTGCTCTAGCCGGGATGAGGGAGCCTGGATCTTCACTCTTCGTTTTTTACCTGCGACTAACCGAGTCGTGTAACCTGTTTTCTCAGCTTCTACCGCGAAGGGACTTAATTCATAGATATCCTCTTCATTTGCTTCAGGTAAGCGATCTTGTGGTGTTGCCGTTTTTGTGCGTTCGTAACTGGTGGTCGCTCCAGTTTCACTGGCTTCGACCTTTGATCGCATGTATGGGCTCGACGTGAGGATTTCTTCATCAGGATTTACAGGAGAAGTCGCGACAGGTTTTAGGACCTTTGCTGGTTGGAAATCTTTAGATACAGTCTTTGATGATCCCGGATTGTAATCAGATTTGGTAACTTTTGTCTCATCACCCACTAACTGAGCTCGCGGTCGTTCCATCATTTTGCTTTTGGGCCCGGATTGCTTTAGAACGACGGGAGTCTCTTCTATCTTTTTTGCTCTCTCAGTCGAGGGTGTTGGTTTTTTATTGAGATCAATTTGTAGTTTTGGGTTTTTATCTACGTATTGATCAACTAAGTCAGATGAGGTTGTGAAACTATCGTTTTTGAGAACCGGGGCCGGATCAGTCTCTTTTTCACGGACAGTCAATTCGACAACGGATGTTTCAGAAATTTCTCCTGAGTTTTTCGATGAGTTTGGTTCACTAAAATCAATTACTTCGGGGACTCTTTCCGAATCTATTTCCTTCTTAGCTGACTTGTAGTTTGGCATTATAAGCGCGACAAGCAACAACGCTGCGATTGCTCCGATCCATGTTGGGTATCTCAGGATCTTTGAAGATTTCGGTTTTTTGATTTCAGAAATGCGTTCCACTTCGAGGGTTTGGTTTGTTTCTTCCTTTTGGATCGAGTTTTTCAGTTTATGGGTAAACGACTTAAGTTCTTCGAATTCCTCAAGATGTTCAGCTGGAATCTCAGCAGAGTCGTCGCTGAGATTTTCTCCGAGGGCTTTGGCGGTAAAGTTAGGGTCTTCTGGATTTAAATATTTCATGATGTTTCTCCTTAGTTGCCGGTGGTTTGCACTTCCCATTGTTGTTTCAGCTCACGTATGGCGTGATGGAGCTGGTATCCGACGTTGCTGACGCTGAGTCCGGTGATGGCGGCGATTTCCTTGTAAGAAAAGCCATCCTTAAATTTGAGCATGATGAGCTCGTCTTTGGGTGGCTGGAGGTCGTGAACCATTTCGAAAAGTGATTCGGCGGTTTCGCGTTGTTGGGAAGAATTTGGATCGTCGATTTCTTCCGAGGTTTTGAACTGAATCATGCGCTTGTCCTTCCTGATGATGTTTAACGCCAGATTGCGAACGACTCGGTAAAGCCACGGTGCCACGTGATCCTGAATTTTGGATCTGTCCGACTGATAGAGCTTCACAAAAGCGTCCTGGACCGCGTCTTTTGAGCGATCAGGGTCGCCTAGAATTCTCGTGGCGTAGGCGATCAGTTTGGACTGATAGGTTTGAATGGTGTCATCAAACCAATCGTCTTCAGTCGGTTGCATGGGCTTTCGAGACATGGGCAATTAGGCAAATAATTGAGTTTCTATTCACCTAACACTCGGGAAGGGGTTTTTCTTAGAAGAAGTATGAGAAAAATATAGAATCCGGAATTTTGAATGTAGAATTTTGAAAATCGAGTGAGGTTTTTAATCGGTGATCAGGGGTTTCAGAACCTCCAGACGGCCGTCGATGGGGTGGTTGATTTTTAGTCCAAGAAGTTCGGCGATGAGAGGGTAAAGATGGATGTTTTCCACTGCGTCCACTACAGATCCTTTTTTGATCCTCGGACCTTCCATGTAGAGAATACCACCCATGTCGGGCGTAGTGAACGGATCAAATCCATGATTCCCTGCAATAGAGTAGGGCTCGCTTGTTTTTTTGTTAAACTGCGCGGGTGCTTCAGCTAAGAGTACCAAATCACCCAGACGGTCGGGATTATCGTAATGGAGATACGACGGGAGTGAGCCCGAGAGGTAAGTTCGGAAGTCGTCCGTTTTTATGAAATCGTTGTAAAGTCGTTCGGTTTCAGATTCGTCAGTGGTGTAAATGAATGCGAAAGGACCATGTAGCACCGTGTTGTCTTTTAGATCGGTATAATCTTCGAGGTAGATCGCCTCGGTGATATCGGTCATTCCGTGATCTGAATTTACGATGAGAGTCACAGGTAGACCCGATTTTTCGATACCCTCACGGAGAGTTTTGATGTGGCTGTCGACGATTTGAACCGCTTCGCAAGTCTCGTCTGCTTCGGGACCATATTTGTGCCCACAGGTGTCCGTCATTGAAAAATAAAGAGTCAGCATGTGCGGGCGTTTCAATTCGGGGAGATCGAGCCACTCGAGCACGCGTCGAACTCGATATTTGTAGGGAACAGAACCATCGAACTTATAGTGATAGTTGGGATGCATACCGTTGATGTCTGCTTCGCTACCCACCCAGAAGAAACTTGCGGATAACATTCCCTGTTGCTGGGCCAGATTCCAAATGGGTACCCCACCATACCAGGAACCGTCTTCGACTTTTGAACGATCTCGGATCGCGTACATTTCATCCTTTTCTCTACTGTAGAACGTATTGGCGACGATTCCGTGGTGGGCCGGATAGAGTCCGGTGGCGATGGAATAGTGGTTGGGAAACGTCTTTGAAGGGAAACAAGGCATCCAGTTTTTTACTCGTGCACCATTTTCGACTACATTGAGTAGTTGGTTTGCCCCGTGAAGCTTGGCGTAGTCGTGCCGGTACCCATCCAGCGAGACCATGATGACGTAGGGTTTGTCGAGTTGGCTCGGATCGTTTTCGAGATTACCCTGTATCTCCCGGGTCAGCAGCTCTTCATAAGTGAGGTCGAAATTTTCCTTGGCAATGCTCCACGCACTCAGGGCGACGATGGTTAGAAGGGCGGCAGTTGTTTTTGAGATCATGATTCGGTGGGATTCGTTAGGGACTTGTCGCTATCATTGAGATTATGTGAGGAGCTAAGCCAAACCAAAAAGTGTGATTCGTTTTAGATTTAACAGAACTGTCATACTCCTCGGTTGGGGGTTGTGTTTTCTCCCATCGTGAAACAAGTATACACGATTTTTGAATATGATTTGCGAGTCTCTGTTTAGTGGTTTAGCGTGGCGAGATCCCATGGCTATTGCCACATAATAACCCACACATAATCATGACTAATTATATCTTCTACGGTTTGATCATCGCGGTTGTAAATTTCGTTTACACTTTAATTCTCTATTTCCTCGGATTTCACGGAGAGAAAATGGCTCAGGGGCAGGCTCTGGGATACGTGGGCATCCTGATTGGCGTTATCGGATTGTTTCTGGCTATTCGTGAGTGCCGCAAAGATGTGCTCGAGGAACCCAGGGATTTCACTTGGGGCAGTGGATTTAAGGTGAGTTTTATGACCAATCTTTTCGCTTCGATTGGAGGCGCAATCTTTACCTTCATCTACATGTCTTATATCAATCCGGAATTTGTGGATGCGATCGTCAACATGCAGGCAGACAAGATGATTGAGAAGGGTGCAGCTGAGGAAATGCTGCAGCAAATGGAGAAGGGGACACGGATGATGCTGAAACCAATTCCATACTCAATTATGGCATTTGTGGGCAGTATTTTCTTCGGAACGATCCTTTCTCTGATCATTCCACTATTTACTCGCAAAAAAGCAGAAGGGCAGGCTGAAGCGGTCTAATTTCTGTCGTTAAAGTCAACTTTTGAAGGGAGTCTCGTTTGAGGCTCCTTATTTGTGTCTGAAAAAAGGACTCGTTTTTCGTGGCTGATTCGTCATGCTTCCCCGCTTTTGGGAAAATCAACAGTTTCATGGGGAAGCACAGTAAATTTAGAAATATCGCGATCATCGCGCATGTGGATCACGGTAAAACGACTTTGGTTGACGAGCTTTTAAAACAAAGCGGCACTTTTCGCAGCAACCAGGTGGTAGACGAGCGTGTGATGGACTCGATGGACCTCGAGCGTGAGAAGGGGATCACGATTAAAGCGAAAAATACTTCCATCCACTGGAACGATTACACCATCAACATCGTGGATACTCCGGGTCACGCGGATTTTGGGGCCGAGGTAGAGCGTGTGATGAAGATGGTCGATGGGGTGTTGCTCCTTGTGGATGCCTACGAAGGACCCCAGGCGCAGACGCGATTTGTGCTCAAAAAAGCACTGGAAAACGATTTGGTGCCAATTGTGGTGATCAACAAGGTAGATCGTGAGAATAGTCGCCCTGATCACGTGCATGACGGAGTGCTAGAGCTGTTCTTGGAACTTGAAGCGGATGAGGAGCAGTTTAACGCGGCTTTCGTTTACGGAAGCGCGAAGGACGGCTACATGGTCGAAGATCTTGCGGACGAAAAAAACGGCATGGAGCCACTTTACAAGGCCGTGGTTGAGCGAGTGCCTCCTCCTTCGGTGGAAAACGGTCCATTTCGTATGTTGGTGAGCAATATCGATTGGAATGATTTCGTCGGCCGGATTGGAGTGGGGCGTGTGTTGAGCGGAAGCGTAGACGTGGGAGATGAGATTTACGTGCTCAAAAAGGATGGGAAACCTCAAAAAGGTAAAATCACCAAGGTCTTCGAATATTCAGGTATCCAGACCAAGGACTCCGTTGGTTGTGAGGCAGGCAACATCATCGGTCTCTCCGGAATTGAGGATCTCTCGATTGGAGATACACTGAGCGCAGTTCCGGATGCAGAACGTTTGCCCTTCGTTTCGATTGATCCTGCTACGATCCAAATGGAATTTGCAGTGAACGACGGCCCGTTTGCTGGCCGTGAAGGAAAGAAAGTGACGTCCCGTCAGATTCGCGAACGACTCGAGCGAGAGATGAAGTCCAACATCTCGATTGAAGTGGAGGATGCGCCTGAGTCGGGTAAATTTTTGGTTTCCGCGCGAGGTGCCATGCAGATCGCGGTTTTGGTCGAAACGATGCGTCGTGAGGATTACGAGGTTTTAGTTTCCCGACCCACGGTGATTCTCAAGGAAATCAATGGGGTAAAAATGGAACCCTGGGAACGTCTGTGGATCGATGTTCCGGAATCGGTGACCGGTGATGTGATGCAGAAGTTGGCGGATCGCAAAGGTCAGGTGCAAAACATGACACCCCACGCTCACGGTATGACCATCGAGGCGACGATCCCTACCCGAGGTCTAATCGGTTTCGAAACGGAGTTGATAAACCTCACAAGTGGCGAGGGGGTGATGAGTCATTTGTTTGACGAATACAAGCCCCACCTCGGTAAACTCGCGACGCGTAATACCGGAACTTTAGTTTCCATGGACCAGGGGGCAGCAACTGCTTACTCGCTGGATGCTCTACAGAGCCGTGGGAAGCTATTTGTAGGACCAACTGAGGATGTTTACGTCGGCATGATCGTGGGTGAAAACCCTCGTGCTCAGGATTTGCCAGTGAACCCGACCAAGGGCAAGCAACTCACCAACGTCCGCGCATCGGGGAGCGATAAAGGCATCTACCTTGCGCCACCGATTCAATTTTCGCTTGAACGTGCGATCGAATACATCGCTCATGACGAATACGTGGAGGCAACACCAGCTGCCATTCGTTTGCGAAAGCGAATTCTTGATCCACACGCACGTAAAAGAGAAGAAAAGCGCGAAGCGAGTTAGCAAAAGGTAGGGTTGAGCGTCTCGTTCAACTGCATTTGATTCTGTGCCACTGGACGGCGATTCCCGCTTGGTCGGGAACCTCCCTGCCTGTTTAGCTTAACATCAGTTGCCAGTAGCCGACGTCGATGCGGTGGTCGAATTTGTTGCCGACTTCTTTAAAGTGGGCGACCTTCTGAAATCCCAATTTTTCGTGAAGCGCGATACTCGCATCGTTGGGTAAAGCGATGCCTCCGATCACGGTATGGAACCCTTCGGCTTTCAGGATTTTGATGAGTTCTGCATAGAGCTGTTTTCCGACTCCTTTACCGATTTGAGATCGATTTAGGTAGACCGTGCTTTCGATCGAATCACGGTAAGCGCAACGTCCGCGCCATTTATTGGCGTAGGCATACCCCAATACTTGTCCGTTTCCCTCAAAAACCAACCAAGGAAACCCGTCTCCGGTGATTTCAGAGATTCGTTCTTTCATCTCATGGACGTCCACCGGACTGGTTTCAAACGTGATGATGGTGTGTTCGATGTAGTAATTGTAAATCTCGGCAATCGCCGCAGCGTCTTTTGGCTCAACTTTGCGAATCATCTTGATCTACTGATCGTATCGACCTTCCCATGTGAGACAAGCTGACTTTCGATCCTCTCCCCAATGGTAGCCACCGAGGTTTCCGTCGCTGCGAAGCACCCGGTGGCAAGGGATCAACCATGCGATGGGATTGTTGCCGATGGCACTCCCTACCGCGCGATGGGCTTTGGGTTTTCCTATCCATTTGGCAACATCGGAATAGCTGACTGTGTATCCTGCGGGAATTTTGAGCAATGCGTTCCAAACCTGAAGTTGGAAGTTGGTGCCTTTGACCAATAGGTTAAAGGAAATGGAATCGGACTTTTGGGTTGCAAAGATTTGATCGATCACTGGCTTCGTCGAGAGTTCAGATCGATTCACCCGACTCTCCGGCCAACGGTAACGAAGCTTTTCTATTATCTCTTGCTCTGACCGATTTGCTGAGAACTCCAGGAAACAAATTCCCCGCTTGGTCACTCCGATCATACACTCACCAAAAGGGGTGGGGTGAAAGCCATAGTCGATCGTGACATGCTTTCCTTGCATTTTAAACTCACCGGGAGTCACAGCCTCAATATTGACAAACAAGTCGTGCAACCGTCCGGAACCCGACAATCCAGCTCGAAGGCTGGCGTTGAGCACATCCTGGGATTGAGCGAGTTGAGCCTTGGCGTGCTCCAGAGTGAGTAGTTGGAGAAAGCGCTTCGGGCTGATGCCCGCCCATCGCGAAAAAAGACGTTGCAGATGAAACTCGCTTAGATGAACTGCTGTCGCTACATCCTTAAGACCAGGTTGTTCTGGCGCGGAATTTCGGATAAATTGAATGGCCTTCGACACCCTTTCAGCGTCGAGTGCCACATCTGTCGGTGTAGCGTTCATGATCATGACTCATAATATCAAAGAGACTGTGGCGCAACCACCCGTTTCTTGCTGAAAATGAGTTCATTTTCCTCTCTAAAAGAGACTCGCCAAGACGGAATAGAAGACTGAAGCGGACGTTAATCCATCTCTGCGGTCCCGTTGTGATCTATCTCTTCTGTTGCTTTGGACGCCTTTTCACTTGATTGGCATGAACAGTTTTCAATGCCTAAAAAGGCCAATTCTCTCTTCAAATACACTTCTGTGGGTTCCCAGACTGTCGTGCGACCCAGCATCGAAAACCCCACATAGCCTCGAACATGTAAGGTTCCATCTTCAGCTAGTGAAATCCTGCATTTATAGTTTTTCCCGTTTTGTGGATCATAAATCCTTCCTCCCACCCACTTTTCTCCGTCGAAATGAAAATTGGTCATTAGTTCGATTCCGATCATTGGGCGAGAAGCTAACGATTGGTCTGGATTGTAAGAATCTAATCGTGGCGTGCCGACTACTCCGATATTCTCAGTTGAGAGATAATAGGGTTCCTTAAGTGCGACTATTTTTCCAAAATAGAGGTCATCCTTCTTAAAAATCTCCACACGAGATTGTCCCTCCGCAGTCACCCAATTTCCAAGTATCTCATCTTCATGATTTGCGAAGAGAATCAATTGAAGAATGAAATAGAAAGTTATTAGGTGGCTAAATCTCTTTTTCATAAAATTAAGGTGAGGAACGGAGCGTAGGCCGAGTTTCAATCCCTGCCTTGTTGGAATTAAATTCTTTAAGGAATAGTAGCTCCGGCTCCTGCTCCGGAAACTCGAAACTACCAATTTCTTTATACTTTAGTTTTTTGAAAAACTCTTGGCCTGTCTCGTCAGACTGAGACGAGGTCATAACCCTTTCAAATCCTTTTTCTTTCATCTCTGATTCCCATTTCTGGATCAGGTTGGTTCCGATACCTTCTTTTCTTTTTTCTTCTTTGACGAGCAATAGGTTTATGAAGGGCGTATTATCCCAAAACAGTGAAAACCTAAGGAGAGCGATTATTTCTTTTTCTTCTTTTGCTAGCAGAATTTCCTGCTGCTGGATCTTTTCTTCCATCAATTCTGAATCGATGGAATCGTCCATTTCTATGATACCTTGGAGGTCTTGAAGACTGGCAAATTCAATTTTCACTATTGCTTATCCAACGTCAAAGGATGGAATGGGGCGTAAGACGAGATTTCTCAATCGTCTGATTCTCGCCCTATTATTTCCGAGGGCTCGAGGGCTTTCAATTGAGATTGCCTAAAATCTTTGATGTTTCGTGTTGCGATAAAATCAACTTTTGAAGCAACAGAAACAGCTTCAATAACGGCATCTTCGAAATCTGAGAGATTACTTTTTAATGCCATTTTAAATGTCTTTTCCGAACTGTTCCCAACTTTGCAAATGTCTAAGAGTAAGCTTAGTAATTTTCGCGTTCGATCTTCACCTAAAACTTTCTTCCCGAGATAATGCAGTGTGGTGATTGTGTGGGGCGCTATAACTGCTTGTATTTCTTTCTTTTCTACCTTTCCGACAAGTAAGGCTGAATCTCTGCAAAATGGTTCTCTTGCCAACCAGACATCCAAAATCACATTGGTATCAAGTAATACTTTCATAAATACTTTTCTTCCAATTGCTTGTGGTATGATCCTTCGTCAACTTCTACCGAGTCGTTCTTTAAAACTCCAAGCATTGATGAGGTGATCGGAGGAAGCTCATCGTCTAAACCTTCGTCGGATTCCTTTTTTATGTATTCCCCAAATATCTTCGAAACTGAGGTTCCTTTTCTGCGAGCAATCCGCTTGGCCTTACGAATGAGGGCTTCTTCCATTCGAAGAGTTAGTTTAGTTTGCATGACGTGTAATTTATTTCGAATGCACGTATTGTCAATTTTTGTTGGAGAACATTGAGGTGAGGGGCGAGGCATTAGCCGAGTTTCCTCGACCGTCTTGTTCTCACATTATTTGTAAATGCTTTTTCTGTGTCCAACTTTAACGATGTGAATTATTAATGTTCCTTCGCGAATTTCGTATACAATCCTGTAAACTCCGGCACGAATCCTATACAATTCTTCGTTGACTAATCTTTTAGATCCTTGAGGTTTCGGATCGTATTGAAGCTGATCGATTGCCTCAAGGATTTGAGGAACATCGGGCTTGTTGATTTTCTTTAAATCTTTCTTTACCGAAGGTACAAATTCGAGGTCAAATTGTGCCATCTTTTTTCAATTGTTGGAGGAATTCTTCGTAACCAATTGTTTTCTCTTTTCTTCTTTTTTTCCAATCAGCGATATCTTCAAGATCCTCGGACAACAAAGTAGACAATGCATCATTCACTAAATCCGACATGGATTGGCGCGTTTCAGCAGCCTTCAAACGCAACGCTTGGTGGATCGAATCATTCAAATATAGTGTCGCTTTACTCATTGTGAGAAGAATCTGCCATTAAAGCGTCATGGCATCAAGGAGTCGCTTTTCTTTTTGCGAACGTTAAGGTGAAGTAAGGCGGGATGTGGAGCTGTAAGTCGTTGTTTCCAAATGTCTTATTCGATCTGATTGATCTAGAATGGTTTTCCATTATTTATTGGAAGTGCAGCATGTTTAGCAGTGGAGTCAGTATGGTTGTGCTGCCATCTAGCGTGTGCTATCAAAGCTGTGGGTTGGTTTGATGCATTAAACCATTCAATTTTTCCGAATCCAAAAATTGAATCTGATGCTTGAGAAGTTTTAGCTATCGCCAGTTTAATCGTTTCAAAGGCTGACAATTCTATTTCGACAGAACCTCCTGCAACGGGGGATTCATCATAAGACTTAAACTCACCAAACCCCGTTATCATTCCGGTTGTTTTATTGTCATCTCCATCCAACAATATTTCACTATCCCCATTATTATCACTTCCTGTTGTAAGGGTAACAACAGCTGTAACATCTTCATTTGTGACGTTCGATAAGTAGATTTGTAGAAGAGTAGTCTGAGTTCCGTTTTTGTACAATTCAAAACATGGAATTGTGGCACTTCCAGTACCTGCGATCAAAGTTCCAAGTAGTGGAGAGAATAGAATTAGTGACATGGATATCTTTTTCATAATAATAGTGTTTTTTGGATTCGAAATAAATTGCTCAGCATATCGCTAGTGAAGAATCTTATCATTGGAACTTCAAAGTGTGGAATTACGAACAGCGGAGCTGGAAGTAATTCCACACCATTGTCTTGTTAGAGGTTTTCGTTAAATTAGAATTGAGGTTCATCTTTCTTGGAGCAGATCCAATAAACTCTTCGCGGTTTGCTGGATCAATTCTTTTCGTGGTGGAGTGGTAACTTTCAGAGTCAGAGTAGCTTCTTTAATATTTTGAAATTTCTTTCAGAGGAGTGTTTCTTTCAAGTGCTCTTTGACAACGTGGTCAGTACTGCTTTGACCGGGCGTCTATAATGAAATTGAGAAATCTCTTTCACTAACGTAGAGGTGAGGAACGAAGCGAGGTGGAGTTTCCTCAACCGTCTTGTTGTGATTTATACTTTTCGGTTGTTATGGGAAAGTATTTTTCAATGTGATCAAAATCACGATCTTTGTGAAGAATCCTTGCTCCGGTTTCGATGCTTATAGCAGCAATCAGACAATCTATGAGGCTTCTTATTTTGATTCCTTTTCGTTGTAATTCTTGATAGATTTTTGCTGCTAGCAAAATTGATATTCGAGTTTGGTTTAGAAGGACGAAATTTGAAAAATATCTTTCTATTTTTCTCCTATCTTTTTCGCTGCGAATGCCTTGGAGAATCTCAAGAAGTATCAGGTCAATGTAGGTAACTGATACTCTTTCATTTATTTTTTTCTTTAATCTTTCTTTTGTCCAGTGATCGTTACCTTCTAGAAAATCGATCCAAACACTCGTATCGACAAGGATCATCTCTCAAATCTGTTTTTTCGAATTTTGTTCAAATCACCTTCCCAGCTTACCTTGCCTTCTAGGGCTAGAATTGATTTTTGATCTTCTTTCCTAACTAATTCTCGAAGAGCCAGATCAACGAGATCTTTCTTGGTACGAAGTCCAGTAATTTTCAACCCCTTCGAGATAAGGGAATCATCTAAAACTATATTTGTCCTACCCATACACCAAAATTAATAATACAGGTGTATTCCTCAATTTCTTTTTTACTCACCTTGTTGGCGACTATTTTACTTTTTTCTTCGCTTTAAGAATTTCGCCAGACTGTAGAACTAAAACGCTTGGAGGATCATTCAAAACACCACCTGATCCGAATCCCAAATCGATCTCGTAAAACCATATTCTCTTTTCTTCATGCTCTGTAGCAATGGAATCAGGACTCCATAGGTAACTGTCCAGTGAAATCTCGGCATTGGATTCATACTTTTCTCGCGCAATCCCTAAGTCGCTGTAATATTGATCAAATGCTATATCGAGAGAATTTTTGACGGATAACTTTAGCTCATCATCAAATGGGCTGTTCGAAGGAAGTGTAATGATTCTCGCTGCATTAAGGACAAAAACCATGTTTTGCATGTCGCCACCGTCCCAGCTACTCGTTTGATGAATTTCAAACTCTTTTTGCATAGGATCAGCATCATCATTTTTTTCACTCCATTCAGGGAACAGGTTTTTTACTTCGATCTGCAACTCTTTCATCCTTTCTCGAATCATGATTTGAAGTTCTGGTTGATGCTCTAGTGCTAGTTTTTGGGAAAACGTAATCACTTCTTTCATCAAATCATCTTGTTTCGAAAGCAATTTCATTCCGATTTCTGTCGAATAGAAATCAATCAGTTTACTAATTTCATCCTCAGAATAGACACCACAAACAGCCTCTACGTATTGAGGTTCAAATTTTTCCCAACTCAAGTATTCGTCTTGCCACTTCGTAAAAATACTTCTGAATTTGGCAAGCTGAGGGTTTAGACTGATTTGAGCTTCAAGTCCTTCTCTTAAATTTTTAACATATTCGTCTTTTCCTCCTTCGAACTCAATGAGACGTCGGGCAGCATCACAGTGTGTATCTTTATATTTTTCTGCATACGTGGAAGAAACGATGAGATAGGTGGCTATTGTGAGTAGTATTTTAAGTTTCATAAATTTTTTGCCAACGTCAAACTAGAGAAATTCGGGCTGCGGAGCTGCTCGAAATTACTCCAAGTGCCTTGTTGTGCTTAGTGTGCTAATTTCATACTGGCATATCGATTTAAACTAATCCCTGATTCAGCTGCTTTAATGACTAGATCTCTATGAGCTTCAGGTGGGATTCTAACCACAAATTTACCACTATAGCTGCGTGTGGAATAAGGTTCGGGCGGTATCTCACCTGTAGATTCCATATCCTCAATAACATCTTTCACTAATTGTCTTATTCCCGAAAGTGCTTTTTCAGGAGTGGACCCTAGCCAGCTGAGACTTGGATACTCAGCACATAAACCAACAAACTCTTCGTCTTCTCCCGACCAGGTTACCCTGTATGTATATTTATTTATTTTTAAATTCATTTTGTTCCTCCAATTTTCCAATTGCTTTTAATACCTGCTTAGTCTGATAGACTTTTGATTTTCCTTTGTTGTCTTGGATGTTTACCCGTGGATCGCCTTTCCAGGGCATTTTGTATATCCTGTGACTTCCTCCTGTCTGCCTTGGATCTCCAAAATAATGATCGCAAATCCTGCAAAGTTCAGAAAATCGAACATCATTGGGATTTTTCTTAACTTGCGATACAAGTTTTTTGATACTTGGCATTATTTGATAGTATCATTAATAGTATTGATTACAAGTGTTCTTTTTTGAACTTGGAGGTGGTGAGACGAGGCCTTAGCCGAGTTTCACCAACCGCCTTGTTGTAATTTGATCGTATTGTTCGTGGAAGTTCAAAATCTTCGAAGGTAATTTTCTAATGTTCTTTCAGCTGTGGAGTGGCTTACTTATCGTGCTGATGGCTTATTTTCTATTCTTTAACTTCAGCGAAGCGGCCTAACTTTCTTTTTCGATTTATTTTCAAATTCTTCTTTGGATTGTGCGCCTACCATTATGCTGATAGACACTCTATCCCTACGCTGAGCGACTGTCTCTCACGGTAAGGGTTCACGCTCTATCACTGGAAGGGGAAGCTATTCATTCATTTTATTTACAACGTCGAAGAATGGAACTCTGGGAGGCGGAGCCTCACGGAGTTTCAATACCCGTCTTGTTATGACTTTTTATTTGATTCATTCTGTGAGTTTCAAGATCAGTAAATCTCATCGGTATTTTCAGCCCTTTGACAAAAGAATTGATTGTTAGTTTGGAACGCTGATTGGTCTTTCCAAAAACGTGCTTTCGGCGTTGAAATTCTATCGTATAAATTGTGGTTTTCGCCCAGGACTTATCAAAGTCTTCGATAAATGTGATTGTAATTGTTTCTTCCTTTAATTCTACCGAGTATTCCGACCCAATTCCTCGCCTTCCTATATCCGATATGGTTAGGTCAGGGCCATTTTCTATTTCTTTGATTACGATATCTTCAATCTCTGCTGAAAGTCTCAGAGGACTAATTTCAAATTCTTCCGCTAGGTCTGCAAAAACGAGTGGGGAGCAGCAGATGAAAATCCAAAGGGAGGTTAACAATCTAATTTTCATAACGTCGAGTGGAGGGATTACGGACAGCGGAGCTGGTAGTAATTCCTATGCCTGCCTTGTTCTGTATCTTTTTGTTACAGTGGTAATTGAGCTTTTCAAGGTCTCCTTCTGGATCATAGAGGATTTTCATTCCATCATTTACTACCCGGGAAGTCCCTTCGTCAGAAGGCACTTTAACCCATTCTGGAGAGACTATACCAAACTCGACCTCAACGCAGTCGGAATACCAAATCCGAATAGAAGAAAGTTCTCCCCAATCTTCAATTTCTTCCTTTTTATTTTTCCGAAAAGATTTGTCCAATTTCGGTCTCTCAAAAGATCCCCTTTCGATTTGGACACTACCACGAGGTCTATATCAGAAGCATCAGTTTGTCTGCCTGTAGCATATGAACCAACCAGTGCCAAAGAAGATACTTTTTCTTCGTTTATCGCCCAAGATTTAATTTCCGATAAAATCTGGTCAGAGTAGGACTTCATTGTTTTTGTTTTCAGAACGTCAAGGGATGGAACTCTGGGAGGCGGAGCCTCACGGAGTTTCAATACCCGCCTTGTTCTGATTAGAATTGTGCGCTAATACCAGCTTTAGAAACGTAATAATCTTCAAAATCGCTAGAATGTTGAATAGTGAGAGAAAAATTGTCTGTTATGAAATAACTAGCTCCAATCATTGATAGGTTGTTATCATTCGAGAAGCCCAATGACATTGAAAGTCTTTGGTTTGAGTAGAAGCTTGATTTCAGCTTCCAGGAGTCTTCCGTAAGAAAAATTTCGTTCGAAAGGTAGTAACTTTCGAGAATTCTCAGAAAGTATTTAAAGGCCAAATAGGAAATATCTGAGTTTTCACTTATGAGAGCTGATAACCCGATATAACTACCTTCATCTATTGAATGCTCATATCGGAATGCAGCAGAGAAATCGTAATCACTTTCAATATACTCGGTTCCTACTACTCCTAACTCAAAATTGTCGAAAAGCATAAATCCTAGCTCAGCTTCACCGAGAGTTGAGTCATCAAAACTACTGTAATCCAATCCTGCTCCTGCGAAGTAGTTCCCATGATAATATCTTCCTCGAATGCTACTTAGGTTGTATTCCCGATCATTCCAATATTGGGGGCCGTAATATTGTATCAAATCTGAAGCTAGATTTGAGAAGTCTTTGCGAATATAAGAATGAGATAAGAATATGTAACTCGAAGGCTCGAAAAATTTGAACTGATCTAATGGTCCAATGATAGTTCTTCCATCGAAATAATATGATGATTCTATCTTTCCGATTGTATTTCTTACATCACCTGCATCTGTAATTTTTCGTTTTCCGTAATATGTCTGAATATCGAAATCAAAAGATATTTCACTTTGTTCAAATGAAATTTCGGTGATCGAGTGCACATCTGATGCATTCAATTGAATGATGAAGGTCGATAGAAATAGTGTTAATATTTTGTTTTTCATTAGTAGGAAATTGATTTTCAGAACGTCTAAGTGAGGGATTACGACCGCGGAGCGGGAAGTAATTCCTCCTCCACTGCCTTGTTCTGACTACTTTTTCTTTGGTTCCAATATTTTCTATAGGCATCTTCATCAACTACTTCTATGATTCTGTGTTCATATCCATTCATGACTTCGGATGACATTAGACTGTCAGGGAACTCATCTTCGTAGTAACCATAAATTCTTTCAGGAAAGAAGTGAGCATGACTGCAATAAATCTCATTTCCAACCCTGGTGATCCATTGGTCCTTAGGTTCTTTTCTGAAATACAAGTCATCTAATGGAACATTAAAAAGCCGCATTGATAACTCATCGTCAGTCAGTTCAAACGCTTCTTTTTTAAGCCCTAGAGGTAAGGTGCTAAGCAATCGATCATCTTCCAAACGTATATGCGTCCTATCTTCGAAATCGACTACTCTTATCCAATTTTCATTTTTGGGTGGCTTTGATCGATAAAAATGTGAGTGTCCATAAATTCGGAATCCATAGTGATCAAGTGATACAAAAATCCCAAAAATCAGTGTACTGATGACTGATCCTAAAAGGTCTAGTCGTGGAAATCCATGGCTTTTAGAAAGCGCAAAAACAACCAAAGGTGTTACGAACAAAGCTACAGGTCCTGCAACGAATAAGCTACAAACTGACATTATGGAAACTACTACTCCCACAAACCAATTGTAGCCTACTTTTTTTAAGTAAATTGGTGTGACTGCCCAAAAGACTAACGTTGAAACCAACAACACTGCGGAAATCGTATATAAAACCGGATAAGCCAATTTGTCTAAATCACCTTGGTAATGATCAGCAAATCTCATAATCACAAAAGAAATCACCGAAATAATGGAGGATATTGATACTAGTTTTCCGGAATTCATTTCTTTTCAGAACGTCAAACTGAGGAATTTCGGGAAGCAGAGCTTCTCGAAATTTCTTCAAGTGTCTTGTTATGATCCATCATTTCCTAAAAAGAGCTTACTAGCACTTTCCAATAAAGGTTTGTATTTCAAAATTTTTGATGCGACTCCATCGATAATTCGAAGATGGTTGATAATCCTATCCCAAGCCCCACTTTTCTTTATCTTTTCAATCTGTTTTTCTTCCAATGAAAGCTGTAGCTCTGCAACTTCCGCTAACATCGATTTTATTGATGATTTAAGCCCTTTAGCTCCGTAAATATTAAATCTATCAATTGAGTCGTTACTAAGTCGTATAAACTCAAGTAAAAGAGATTTGAGTTCTTTTGGTGTGTTCGAATTCTCTATCAGTTCACGCAATGAACCGATACTCTCTCTTATCTCATTAATATAATCTTTAGTGAGATCTTCTTCTATGGGGAGTACTGTCGCACAAACTTCAAGTAGTGATTTCTCTGCTTCTGTAATTCTTCTTGGGCTAGTGTTGAATTGAGCTGGAAACACAATCAATTGGATATCTTTTAACCCATTGAGTAACACGCTTCTTTGTTGCTCATTCATGTCAGCGCTTCTCATGTCATCGAGAAACTGATAATAGAGACGGTGCAAATGAACGATGCCGCTGTAGGTCAGTCTCTGGGGTTCCGTTGCTGATTTATTATTGTCGGTTGAAGAAACCTTTAAAATATTTGGAATCAAATGGAGGTAATCACCTTTTGATTCGTTTATTTCTGATAATAATTCAAGAAGTCTTCCAGCAGAGTTATTGTATCGAGGATTTTTCATTTTTTACATAACAGTAGTTATATCAGAATATAAATTTGGAGAACACCGGATTGAGTGGGTGATCGAAAATTGAGGAGGAGATCATGTGTATGGGTATATCATGCGTGTTCGGAATGGCAATGATAAGTTGTTAGTTATTGATAATCATTGGATTATGTTGTTTTAGGGTTGCGCGACAATTTGATTGAAGTTCGAGTTTTTTAAGAAGAGTTGAGCCTTCAGAGATATAACAAAATCTGGAAATCCGAACGGCCTTTGGCCAATTACCTAGATCGGAAGAGCA
>JAKSBQ010000118.1 GCA_022361075.1 Opitutales bacterium
ACCAATGTCAGCGTCGCGTTGCCTGCTTCGATATTAAACTCCAACGATTCTTGTTTCCCACAGCCCGCAACAAAAATGGCCAGCATGAGGAAGAGAAATAAACAGTAACGTATAGGGGTCATGGGGGGTAAAAATTAGTCTACGGAACGCGTAAGCAGAATCGCACGATCATCTTGATAAACCGCCATGATTCCAAACTTAGCCTCTAACAACCTCACGAATCCACCGAGATTGTCTGACCAGAAAATACTAGTGATTCGGATATCACCGATGTCGTTGTCTCTGATAACAATTTTGATGTCATTCCGACGGTTAAACTCGTCGATAATCTGCTCAAGGGGTGTATTTTGAAAATCGATCAACTGAGGTTTCCATAGCAACATGTCTTCGATCTCGTGTTCCGCCAACGAGTTGACCTCGATCTCGGGTTGTTTCTGATCCAGCGACACGACCGCGTGTTGATTGATCTCAACATACGATTCTTCAAGAGTCTCTTCATCTGACAACTCGCTTGAATGAACCGCTATGATGCCTTCCGTGACGAATACATCCACCTTGTCATACTGGTAGTTTACGTTGAAGGCAGTTCCCACCGCCCGGATGCGAACTCCATGGACATCTACCACAAAGGGTCGGTTGAAATCCTTGGCTACATCAAAATGAGCTTCGCCCGATTTGAGAACAACCAAACGCTCTTCGTCAGTATACCGGGTCTCAGCGGAGGCCGAGCGGTTGAGGAAAACAGTGGAGCCATCTTCAAGGTCCAGTTTTTGGATTCTCTCAATCTGCAAATCAGTGGCTAATACCGGTTGGCTAAGACCTGATCCGAATTGAAAATTCGTTACTGCAAACATTACCAGAAAGCACGCTGCTAGTCCCACAACCACTGAGACCACATACTTCAGTTTCCGTTTTTCCATGTGTGGGAGGATCTCGTCCTCAAGTAGGTCGGGATCTACTTTCTTGTGGAAAAATGCCTGAAGCCCCGCCAGTCTGTCCATATCAGCCCAATACGATTTATGACGGGCGTAGTGAGTGCAATGCTCCGGATTCGAAGTTAGCCATTCATTGAACTCATCCTGTTCAGCAGCTGAGAGTCCATTCTCGTTTCGAATAACCCATTTCGCTGCTTCATCTCGGATTTTTTCCAAATCCTGATCCTGCATGTGTTTTTTATGGTTTCTCATTTCTCTCCCCTAAATTGATAAGCTTCGTAGTATTCGGCACATTTTCTGAGACCGATGCTGCTCTGGGCATCCACTGCACTCACTGAAATCCCCAATTTCTTCGCCACTTCCCTGAGTGAGTACCCGTAAATCTTTCGCAAAGTCACCACTTGGCGACAACGCTTCGGCAACGATTTGATCGCCTGGATCATGATCTGGATTTCTTCCTTCTTCGTGACCTCCTCAAGTGGATCGTCTAATTCGTCAGACATTTCCCCAACCTGATATTCATCGTCCCCAGGGGGTTTCTCGTGCCTGAAATGCCGAAAACGATTCAGAACCAGGTTCTTAGCAGTCAAAAATAAGTAGGCTCTCGGATTGATGATGGGACCGGACGCATGAGCCTTCAGCACTTTGAAATAGGATTCTTGAATGATGTCATCCAGATCATTCAACCCCGTAAAACGCCGAGCCAGCCACGACTTCAAATTCTCTTCGTGGGGTAAGATTTGGTCAACAAACCAAACATCATGCTGACGATCGGGGTTCTTCATCAAATGGGGTAGTTAATAGATAGGACACCCAATCTGCGAAAATTCCTAAAAGAATTATTAAATTTTTTAATTTATATCATTAATATTCCTTTTTCAGAGATCCACATGATACTCATGAAGAGTTTTCCAATTGAGCGCATGCGCAAAAAAGTGCCGGCTTTCGTCGACACTTTTTAAATTTTGAAAAATTCTTTATTCTGATTCTTTCGTGGGTTGGGGCAGTACGAGATTCAGGATAATCCCCACAATCGCACCGAGACCAATACCGCTAAAACTCACCCCACCGAAGTTGAACGTCATTCCTCCGATTGCAAATACGAGGATCATCGAGACGACGATCATATTTCGCGGACATCCAAGATCGACTTTGTTTTTGATCAAGGTCTGCATACCGATGGAGGCGATGATTCCGAAAAGCAATAGCATGATTCCACCCATAACCGGAACCGGAATCGTCGAAAGAAATGCTCCTAACTTGCCAAAAAACGCCAAGATAATCGCAAAAATGGACGCCCAGGTCATGATCGCCGGATTGTAGGCTTTGGTGATAGTCACCGCACCAGTCACTTCCGAGTAGGTCGTGTTCGGCGGTCCGCCAAGAGCCGCTGCAGCAGTAGTCGCAATTCCATCGCCGAGTAAAGTGTTTTTGAGCCCTGGTTTTTTGAGGTAGTCTTCTTTCGTCACGTTGCTGATCGCGAGCATGTCACCGATATGCTCCACAGCCGGTGCGATCGCGATCGGAAGGATGAAGAGTATGGCTTCGAGGTTAAACTCCGGCATAACGAACTTCGGTATGGAGAAAATCGCTGCTTCTTTGAAAGGAGTGAAATCCACAATCCCCAAAATGAGCGCTAAGACGTAACCTGCAGCAATCCCAAACAAAATGGTCAGCAAACGGATCATCCCTTTCGCCAGCAAAGTGGTTAGCAAAGTCGCAGCCAATGCTACCATCGACACCGCAATCGCCTGTCCAAACGGAACCAGTTGCACTGCACCGTCTCCTGTCTTGCCCATTGCCATGTTCACTGCAACCGGGGATAAGATGAGCCCAATCGTCATGATCACAGGTCCCACCACGATCGGAGGTAAGAGAAAGTGAAGAAAATCCGACCCCTTCAATCTCACAATAAAGCTGAGCACGATGTAAAAGATACCGGCCGCCATCAAGCCCGACATGGTGGCAGCGATTCCCCAAGTCGCAGCCCCATGAATGATGGGGGCGATGAAGGCGAATGACGATGCCAGGAAAATCGGCGGGACCTTCTTGCGATTAACCAGTTGAAACAGCAGGGTGCCAAGGCCAGCGGTGAAAAGAGCTACGTTGGGATTAAGCCCGGTAAGGATGGGTACAAGCACGAGTGCGCCAAATGCAACGAGCAGAAACTGCAGGCCGACGATGCTGTCTCTCGGCGAAAAGCGATATTGGGTGTCTTTCATGTAGTTAAGATCTTCGATTTTTCATAAGAAATACTAATCTTATGTATTGTTACAATTACGAAAAACGATTTAGATGGCGTTTTCGTAACATTTTAAACAGTCAGGGCTTCGCGGAGCTGAGACTGTAAGCTACCAATCGAACTCACCTAACTATTCCAAATACTAGACTATGAAACGTATCTTCGCATCTGCGTTCCTTCTTCTAACTGTATGCGCTCTGAGTGCCCAAAACGTGCAACTGCACTGGGACTTTGAGAGAGAGCATCCCACATCAACGATCGAAATGTTCAAGCCCGACGACTGGGGAAGCACCTTTTTCTTCATTGATTTCGACTACAATGAGGGCGATGGCGAAGCGAGTTCGGCTTACGGTGAAATCGCACGAGAGTGGAACATCGGTGACTCTGGTTTTGCGGCTCACATCGAATACAACGGTGGCTTGACCAACGAATTCTCTTTTGGAAATGCCTACCTTGGTGGTATCGCTTACAACTGGCTAGCCGATGACTTCAGCAAGGGAATCAGTTTCCAAGTCATGTATAAACACATCACGCAAACTCCTACTGACAAACCCCATAACTTCCAGCTGACCACGGTTTGGTTCTACAATTTCCTCAATGACAAAATGACATTCAACGGCTTTGCAGACTTCTGGAAAGAAGACATGTTTACCGGCAAAGGTTATGTTTTCCTCGCTGAACCCCAAATCTGGTATCACGTAAACGATCACTTCTCCTGGGGAACTGAGATCGAATTTTCCAACAATTTCGGTGGCCAGACTGGCTTTAAAGTTCGCCCAACCGCCGTGGTTCGCTGGACTTTCTAAAAAATCCCTTTACCTGCTTCTAGAGCAAATCGATCATGTTTGAGAAACTCTTTAAACTCTCCGAAGCCAAGACTTCGGTTCGCACTGAGGTGCTCGCAGGGATCACCACATTCCTGACCATGGCCTACATTCTGGCCGTCAATCCCGATATTTTAAGCGCAGCGGGCATGGACAAAGGTGCAGTCTTCACAGCTACTGCCCTCTCCGCAGCCATCGCGACACTCGTCATGGCTCTTTGGGCGAAGTTGCCTTTCGCACTCGCTCCCGGAATGGGGCTTAATGCCTTTTTTGCCTTTTCGGTCTGTCTCGGCATGGGACACAGTTGGCAATTTGCCCTGACTGCCGTTTTCCTCGAGGGAATCATCTTCCTGCTCCTCACGGCTTTCAACATTCGCGAGCTCATCGTAAACGCGATTCCACTTAATCTAAAGCATGCGATCTCGGTGGGTATCGGGGTATTCATTGCATTCATCGGGTTGAAAAATGCCGGGGTCATTGTGGATAATCCTGCGACCTTTGTATCTCTGGGCGACATCGCGGGAATTAAGGAAAACCCAGCACCTCTTCTGGCCCTTCTCACCATTGTGGTCACCGGGGCATTTCTGGCACTCAAGATCCGTGGCGCCATCCTGATCGGTATCATTCTTGGGACCATTGCGGGCATTCCGCTCGGAGTGACCATGCTGCCGGCATCGTTTGATTTCACGCCACCATCGCTTTCACCTCTCTTTTTCAAGTTTGAATGGAAAGAGATTCTCTCGATCGATATGGCGGTCGTGCTCTTCACCTTCCTGTTTGTGGATATGTTCGACACCATCGGCACCCTCATCGGTGTGTCATCTAAGGCGGACATGCTCGATAAAGACGGTAAAATTCCCAACGTGAAACAAGCACTCTTTGCCGATGCCATCGGAACAACCGCTGGTGCTGTGCTTGGAACTTCAACTGTCACCACTTACGTGGAAAGTGCATCGGGTGTGGCTGAAGGCGGACGAACTGGCCTGACTTCACTGACAACGGCCGTCTTGTTTTTGCTCGCGTTGCTCTTGTCACCCATCTTTCTGATGATCCCCGCTGCCGCAACCGCTGCCGCTCTGGTCGTTGTCGGAGCGATGATGATGACACCAATCAAGAATGTGAAGCTGGACGATCTGACCGACACCATTCCGGTCTTCCTAACCGTCATCATGATGCCACTCGCCTTTTCCATCGCAGAAGGGATTGTATTTGGCATGCTGTCTTTCGTCATCCTGAGAGTCGTCTCTGGGCGGGCAAAAGACGTTTCACCACTCATGTATGCCCTGAGCGTACTCTTCGTGCTCAAATTCATCATCTAATTGGAAGTAGATTCTGTCTCTAGACAAAAAGAGCGCAGTGAAATTTCACTGCGCTTTTTGAATGCTCTAAATATTGAGTCAGTAACGGTTCGCCGCTCGCTGAACCTTTTCTAAATAGTCCTGAACAGACTGTTTGTATTCTATCTCCTGTGCCTTATGAAGAAGCTCAACTGCATCACGATAGCGTTTCATTGGTGACACCAATATACTCGCATGTTCAAGAAAAGCTTCTGCAGCAGACATCTGAATTTTCTCAGCTTTTTCGAACATTGAAATCGCCTTGGGTATATCCGGCTTGTCCAGATTTTTATAATATCGACCTAATTCAATCAAGGCAGGTCCATTCATCGGATCTTCTACGATGATCTTTTCAAGGATTTCTGCAGCTTCATCAAGTTCGCCAAGAGCTCTTTTAACGCTTGCTTCCAGAACTAACAGCTTCATCTCATCAGATTTGTCGATAGAAGTGGCAAAACGCTGTCTGAGATTAGCTACAAATGTGAGAGTATTCTCATACTCGCCAACAACAGCCAATGCATTTGCAGAATTAAAGAGTAATTCAAAACGAGCACCCGAAGCGTTCAATGCTCTTTCATAAACATCGTAGGCAACGTCGTAGAGAGTATGATTGAAGTAAATGGTTGCTAGCATCTCCAAACTTTGCGCATCAGAGGTGCCCATACGGTCACAGATCTCTAATACTTCTGCTGCTTCCAATGGTCTGTCCGTACCAACATAAACATTAGCAAGGTATTTCCAGTATTCTCCATTGTTTGGTTCTCTCTGTAGGAGCGCTTTTAGAATGGCGCCCGCCTCTTCATAACGCTCTTGAAGCAACATAGTTTTAAACAAACTATCTCTCCATCGATTGTCTTCAGGTTTCATCAATAGCGCATTTCGGAATGCGGTCTCAGCAGATACGTAATCTTCCATCGCCATGTAAATCACACCAAGGTAACCGTAGTTGTCTCCATTAACTTCACCTAACTCCATGGATCTCGTTATAGGCTTAAGTGCACTTTCATAATCAGCAGCAATCATGTAGATCGTGCCTAACCTCTGCCATGCCATACGATAGTTTGGAAATTTTTTAACAGCCAATAAATAGGAGCTTTCTGCCTGTCCAGTGCGATTACTTTTGAGATAAAAATCACCTAAAAGAAAATCTATCCCTGCAGATGCATTTGGCCTATTGGAAAGCTCTAAAAGAATAGGAACAGCATCCTGCCTATTGGGGCTATTCAGAATCGGTGCGACCTCATCTCTTAGGACAATCTTTTCTTCATTACTGAATTCTGGCTCAATACTTTGTAACGGATCACAGCTACTAATAAACTCTTTTCTATAGTCGGGATCTGCCCACATCTTGGCAGCCAAATCGGTTGCCGACTGTGTGTCGATAGTGAGTTGCCGTATTTTTTGAGCATGCAAAGGTACACAAAGGGATACGACTGTTATTAAGATTAACAGTTTTTTCATAACTTTTTTGAGGGATTTCTACAGTGTGGCTAGAATGGATTCTAACTGCACCTTAGTCTCGGAATTATTGGTCAATAAAAGTGCGTTGTTGTATGCGAACTTTGCTCTTATAAAATCACTCTTCGTCTCTGCTAAATACCCAAGATTCATGTAATGATTAACAAGGCGCTCGGGATCATCCAAATCTCGAAGCATTTCTTCGAGAATCAACTCGGCTCCATCCCAATCTTCTACAGCAAGGTAGCATTTAAAAAGATTATCCTGGATCGATGATTTGATGCTGGGATCGTTCTGATCCAGAGCCGTTTTGAAGAGGCTAATCGCTCGCAGATAATTCTCTTTTTCCATCTTACAGATTCCAAGATACAGGTATTGATCCGGCTTGATGGAATCATGAACTGAAAGCATTTTTTCCAAAATGATCTCTGCTTTATCATATTCATTTTGAACCAAATAAATAATGGCTAGGTTCTTCGATGAATTACTGGTATATCCGGTATTAATTGCATTGATGTAAGCAACTTCTGCCGCATCGAGTTCTTTCGTTTGCAAATGATAGTTCCCAATAAGAAACTGCATCGGCCCTTCCACGGCATAGGGAGATTGCTTCAACAGATCCAACACCTCACATGCTTTAGCCTTTTGGATTATAGGGGTTATTTTTTTCTTTAAAAATGCTTTTGCTCCTGTGCTAAAATTCGATTCGCTCACGGCTTCGAATCCCAAATTCAATCGAGCAAATTCAGAATCTACAAACCTTTGATCATTCGTATAGGTTCCACCATTGAATGCCACAAGTGATACATCGAAGTCTTCGCCTTTATAATTTAATTTTGCAGTCCTCTCATCCTCCTGAATGCTTTTGAGCTCAACGCCTAACCACGACGATCCGGGAATCAAGCTGCAAGCGACTTTACCTGTTGGGATTTTCTTTAAAGCGACAACTCCATCAACGCCAGTTTCAGCGAATTCGTATTTCTCTTTAAAAAGCTGAAGCACTCTCAAATCCGGTAAAGGATCGGGTGGTCGATTCATATCCGTCGAGGCTGCCGCGATGCCAAGCAAAGTAAAAATGGTGACCATAAATAGCGGTATTTTCCTTTCAGAGGACTTCGTGATCATCACGATTCTTTGGGTAATAAACTTGTGATTGAATCGATTGAATAGCCCTATGTACCCAAGACCTGGCAGATTCTGAAATGGAAGTCGCTGGGTGAGATTCAGTAAATGATGCGCGTATGTCTGAGGATTCGAACCTGTGCTGTTTTGAACCACTCTTTCATCACAAGCCAACTCGATACTACGCTTCAAATAACCACGAAGAATCCAAATCAGTGGATTAAACCAATGAACCGCACAAACAAAAAGTCCGACATAATGAATGAGCAAATGCTTTTCTTTGAAGTGGTATAACTCGTGTGCAAGAACCGAACGTATTTCTTCATTGCAGCATTCCTCAATAAGCTTCGGCGAAATAAGGATCTGAGGGGAAAATAAGCCAACTATTGCCGCATTATGAACGTTTTCATTGATCGAAAGTAGTGGCTGTTTTTTCAACCCCATCTCAAGTATAAGCGACTGATAGATTTCGAATACTTGTTTATCAATCTCAACAGATGATCGCTCAATCAAACGACTAAGAGTCCAAAACTTCCATAGATAAAAACAAACGATAATCAGGAAACCCAATCCCCAAATATGAGCGATGCTAAAACTGAACAATGAAGCTTCTATCCTATCGGGTGTAGTCGAAAACTCTTGTTGTAAAAAAATAGGCAGTGTTAGATCAAATTCAGGCTCAAAAACCGGCTCCAGCACCCGCTTAGAAAATGGGTAAATAAACTCTTGTTCATTGTAATGAGAGTCATTGAATGAATTGGTCTGGATCTCAAAATTCCATGGAATGGATAACCTTACGAAGATGATTGCCCATATCAAAAGAACCGATTGTGCACTGCATTTTTTTTTCAGAAATCCTTCAAATAGGATCCAAACGATAAGCGCAAAAAAACTGGTTTGTAGGGATATCTGGAGGTAATGAATAAAGAGGTCATTCATGATTTTGAGGATTTATCGATAATCTCACGCAATTTCTGCACTTCCTCATCGCTGAGCTCTTCGTTCTCGGCGAAATGAAGAAGGGCCATCCCTGCATTGCCTCGAAAGACTTTCTCAAGGAATTGAGAACTCTCTGCCTGCTGGCACTCTTCTTCCGAGACCTCTGGGTGATAATGCTTCATGCGGCCAATCTTTTCGGAGCGAATCACCAACTTTTTCTCCAGCCTAGCCAGAAAGGTATTCACCGTCTTTTGCGACCATTCTAATGAAGCATCCAACCGGGAATGAATGTCGATGGCATGGAGCCCTGGACATTCCCAGATCACTCGCATCACTTGCCATTCAGAGTCGGATATGCGTTGAGGACTTTTCATAAACTACACTCGTAATCCTTAGACTACACTTGTAGTTTGTCAAATTAAATTTGGATTCGAAGTAAATCTCCTCTATCCAGATCAGATGATGTCAGACAAAATGAACAGGATTTTCAGGATATAAAAACCCTCATTAGAACAACTATCCTGCTGATCCTATAAATCTTGTCCTAAAAATCAGTTTCCTTGTCATTCTGTGGTCACCATTCGATATTGAAAATCAATAACTGCTCTCCACTCCCACACCTACTGCGACTCTGCAGCACAGTATAAGTTTAGTTTATGGCTCACTCAGGTAGCGTAAACTCTTCGATGTTCTTTCGCACATCGCTCATGAACGACGCTGATCCAACTCCATTGATCCAGCGATGATCAAAGGTGAGTGTCAGATTAACCACTTCTCTCAACGATCCCGCTTTCGTGTTCCTTGTGGGCTCAAAGTGTGCGCTGCCGATGAACAAGGTCGCAATCGCTGGGGGTACGACGACCGGAACCGCAGATCGGACGTCAAATGGTCCCATGGTCGATACGAGAATCGGTGCACGTGTCTTAGGAGAATTTTCCCCACGACGCGCTCGGTTGATCGCCACTACAAATTCGTCGGTAAACTCAGCCCACTCCAAACGATTCGCATTGCGAATAATCGCGGTCTGTAATTCGTCATCCGGAAGCGATACGGCCACTCCGATGTCAAAGTCGCTGGAGTCCGTGTTGAGCTTGTCCATCGCAACCGTGTAGGTGAACATCTCGTGCTTCTTCATCGCCTGGAGGATGTTCCATGCAATAATCGCGGAAGGCGACGGAGCTTTCTGTCCGTAAAGTTTTTTAGCCTGTGCACGAGCCTTTTTGATACTGCTCCAATTCGCCTTGAGCGTGATGGTTGCAGGCACGATGCCCTGCATAGCCTGAACAATTTCGGATGAAAGACCTGACTTCTTCTCACGTTCCCCTTCGGAATGAAACACTCTTCCAATCAACGACGAGAGCAATTTTTTCGAAGCACCAACCGCAGTTTGATGCTCTCCCTGTCCCTCAACAGGAACTTGAGCAGTCTCCTGAACAGGTGCTTCACTTGAAATCGCCTCGAGTTCTGTCTCGTCACCTTCGATTTCAATTTCGGCGATGGGTTGTCCGACAGTCACCTCGTCGTCTTCGGCGATCAACCAACGAACAAATGCACCCTCAACGGAAGACTCTACAGGAAAAACCGCTTTGTCGGTTTCCAATTCACAAAGTGCATCATCAAGCTCCACTTTGTCTCCCACGTCCTTGATGATCGAAACCACTCGGGCACTTTGGATGCCTTCACCGAGTATCGGAACTTGAATTTGATGGAGCTTCTTAGTGATTTTCTGCCCCGTCGGAACATCACCCGATTGCACAGCGACCGGCTGTATCGAAGTTTCCCCAAGAGTGGCGTGGATAGCATCTCTTTTTACCGTCGTTGAAGCCAGAGTGTGGATCGCATTGACAATCTTCTCTTTGTCAGGGAGCGCCGAGTATTCGTAGACCGGATTGAGACCAATTTGCACGTTTTCACGGGAGATCAGGATCGGAGTCGCCTTCATCGCCTTCCACAGATGCTGATCCTGCACGAGTTCCGCCAAAATCATCTGTCCAACCGAACCGTTCGGAGTATCTTCCTGCACGACCAAAAGGCGGCCGGTCTTCTGGAGCGAACTTTTCACCGCTTCGACATCCCAGGGAACCACCGAACGCAAATCGATGATCTCAAGAAGGTCTTCGTCAAAAGATTCGGAAGCCGCTTCCACAAGTTCCAAACAGTTGCCCCAGGTCACTACGGTTATTTCCTTACCCGGTAGCACTAATCGGCTCTCTCCCAATCGTGTCGCGGTAGGTTGCTTCAGCACCCACTGTTCCTCCCACATCAGATGCTTCGGAATTAGAACTAAAATGGGGTCCTTCGCCTGCATTGAGGTCCAGAAGAGATTTGCACAATCTTCAGGCGTGGACGGCACCACAATCTTCAGCCCCGGAACCGAGGCAAAAAGGGATTCGTTCGTCTGGCTGTGCCAGATCGCTCCGCCGGGCAAATAAGCTCCACACGGCGCGTAAATCACCACGGGACAATCCCAGTCCCCGAAGGTGCGCCAACGAATCGTCGCGAGATTGCTCACGAGCTGATTCCAGGCAGGACTGATGAAATCAACAAACTGGATCTCAAAAACTGGACGTTTTCCGTAAGCGCCAAGCCCGCAAGCCAAGCCAACAATCGTCGACTCCGCCACAGGTGCGTTGAATACGTTTTGCGGGAAATCACTCGAAAGTCCGGCAGTCAATTTAAAGACACCGCCTTTGGGATCCTCAACATCCTGCCCGTAGATGATCGTGTCTGGATCCTTCTCAATCGCAGCTCTAAGCGTAAGATTAACAGCCTCTACCATCCTGGACTTCTCGCCCAGTTCGACAGGAGCTTTCTCCGGCTCCTGGTCCTCCTCGAAAAGCTGAACCACCGTATCCTCCGGTGTTGGATCCGCAGATTTGTTAGCACCCAGGTAGTCGGCTCGGACCTGTTCCTTTAACTTCTTTTCGAGGTCTTCAAAATCTTCCTGAGTGAGGTCGCCACTCGCGATCAAATCCTCCTTCAGCAAACGAATGGGACATCTCTCCAACATCTGAGAAAGCTCCTCTTCGTCCCTATAATTACGGTGATCATCTGCGCTGGAGTGACTGTCGAGTCGTTCGAGGTCCATCCAGAGGAACGAGGGTCCTTCACCCGAACGAGCTTTCTTGATCGCTTTTTGGGAAGCATTATACACCGCCTCGGTATCGGAAGCATCCACCTTTTCCCAATCCGCTACGTTCAAAGCCTCAATCGCAAGTGGACTGCTTTCCACGTTGGAAGTGCTGATGCCAAGCTTATTGTCCTCGACAATGAAAATGACCGGAAGCTTTTTCTCCTTCGCGATGCAGACAGACTCGTAAAAATCGCCTTGTCGACTCGCAGCCTCTCCAAGGGAGGCAATTACAACGTTCTTTTTGCCGTCCAACTGAATACCCCAGGCAATTCCGCAGGCGGGTAACAAATGACTGCCAACGGGAGAAGCGTGACTCCAGATGTTCAGCGAACGGTCACTGTAGTGACTGGGAAGTTGGCGACCCGCACTGGAAGCTTCTTTTTTACCGAGGAAATTCAATGCCATCCCGCGCGTGCTCATGCCTTTGGCGAGCACCATCGCTCGGTCGCGATAGTAGGGAGCGCAATAATCATCCGCCTCAAGTTGCACGCCAACTGCGGCCATCGCCTCGTGACCCGCGCTCGAAATATGGAACCACCCTTTTCCCTGCCGAATCATGCTTTGCTCGCGACGATCTCCAAGACGACTTTCAAGCATGATCTTGAGCAGTTTTTCTTTTAATTTTTTATCAAAAAGAGCCTTTTCCATATCGTTACCGATTTTTTTATTTCGCAACCGGATAGCCAGCGCGAGAAGTCTGCAAGTCCTTAAAAAAGGAAATTTACACCTACCCCAGAGCAATGCACAAGCTCAATCCGCGCCCTTATTCACCAAAGTACCAATGCGGTTATCCCCAAAATCGCCACAACCGCACCCATATAAAATTGAGAGCCGATCCGATGCGATTCCAACAAACGAGCCACAGGGATGCTGATAAGTGGTGAAGTGGCAGCAATCGATTGCACAATGCCTGGGTTCATCACGCTCACCGCCCACAACCAACAGGTCACACCCAAAACCGGACCGAACAGCGCATTTGCAGACGCCCAAATGTAGGGTTGGTGACGCAGAGACTCGCCGCGATTGACAAATGGCACCCACTTATCTTTCTCCTTTCGCATTTTGAGATATTGGTAGGCGAGCAAAGCCATCGCGATACCCAGTCCACCGATCAATCGGACAAAGGCTGCATCAATTTTCGAAACCTCCAAAGCTCCCTGCTTGGCCAGTAGAAACGCGTGACGGCTGATCACCAAACTGACCGCCTGAAAAACCGAAGCCACTGCCGTAAACGCAAAACCTTCCAGATAATCTTTCCTCTCCAGATGCTGAAAATCTTTCTTTCTCCAACCACTCGTGCCTGCGACGATTACTCCCGCGAGAATGATTCCACAGGACAAGATTTGGGAGAGACTCATTCCGTCCTTCAAAACGATCCACGCCAACCCACCTGCGAAGATCGCAGTCAAACTCTCCACCACAAGCAGAGTCAACGGAGCTCCTAGTCGCTTCAAAGACTGCATTACGCAAAATCCACCAAGCCCAAAACCCACAGCACCCGCTATGAAAAAAAGGAAATTCAGTGAGGCATCAAGAGATTGACGGGTGAATGAGGTGAGTACACCAAGGATAAGGATCGCGATCAACAAGCGATAAAAATTTGCTCGGATCGGCCCAACAAGAGCAGTGGACTGCTTTGCGCTCACCGCGGTGAGGGCAAAACACAAAGAGGTAAGAACAGCGGGGAACATTCGATATTAGTAAGCCCAAAGCTTCATGCTTCCGACTTCATTTTCGAAACTATGCACCTGCTCGGGAAAAGCCAAGAGATCTCTTAAGAGAACTACTGTCGCATGTAAGTTTCCGTCACCGGGCCAGTCACCATGGTCATCGTGATCAGCCCATCTTTGTCCTTCTCGATCGAAAATGTGTTTGTAACGGTGAACGGCAGCGGCAAATTCCCCGGACAACCATTTTGCTGCATCACCATTTTGATTCTATTTTTGCCAACTTTTTCGTAAGTGCCAGATGTCATGCACAGGTCTGATTTAGAGTAGTAGGTCCCATCCTCTGCAAAAGCCAGAATCGAAGGCTCCCCTCCCTGAAGTCCACCGTTCACATAGATTGCAGTACGCACCCAAACACCGAGAAAAGACATTCTTCGTTTCTCGTATTCTTTTTCATACTCCTTTTCTTTTTCGGGGTCATAGGGTTCAGCACCGTCCATCACATGACCGGCTACTCTGTCAGCCTCACGTTCATACGAATCCGCAGGAGGATTTCCTTCCTCACCAAGCAAGACAATCCCCCCTTGCTCGCATATCCAAACGATACACAAGACAATCAACATTCTTTTAAAATCAATCCGCATCAATGGAGTTTTCCTAGTCCGATGGACATTTCGCTGGCATATAGTGAGTGTGCAAGAGGTGATGAGAACGCTCACCTAGTGGTTCTCCTAAAAACTCTTTGTAAATCTGCGCTACCTGAGGATTGTTATGGGACGTTCGAAGCTCCTTCCCCTCATCTTCCTGGTAAATGGCGTTGATCCTCTTCAATCTCACCGAATCATCGGTAAACCGCGGTTGACCTCCACCTCCGATGCAACCTCCTGGGCATGTCATAACCTCCACGAAGTGATACGTTTTGTAACCACTTTTGATCGCCTCCATTACTTTGCGAGCGTTATTAAGACCGTGCGCAACTGCCACTCTCATTTCGACACCGTCGAGGAAGGCCCACTCAGGCAAAGGATTTTCGATCTTCAGCGCAGCTTCCTTGATGCCTTCAAGGCCGATGACAGGTTGCACGTGCAGATTATCCATCGGCAGAGGTCGTCCAGTCACGAGTTCATAGGCTGTCCGGATCGCCGCTTCCATCACCCCGCCCGTATTCGCAAAAATATCCGCCGCACCCGAGGAAAGCCCCATCGGTGCGTCCATTTTGCCGTTTTTGAGTGACTTAAAATCAATACCTGCACTCTGGATCATCTCCGCTAACTCACGAGTCGTAAGCACATAATCCACGTCCTGAACTCCGCTGTCATTCATCTCGGAGCGCTGGGCTTCAAACTTCTTCGCGGTGCATGGCATCACCGATACGACTGTCAGGTCCTCAGCCGGGATACCCATCTTTTTCGCGTAGTAGGTCTTCGCCACTGCACCAAACATCTGCTGAGGCGATTTACACGTCGACAGATTGGGCAAGAAGTTCGGATAGAAAAACTCTGCAAAGCGAATCCATCCCGGAGAACAGCTCGTGAACATCGGCAAGGCAACTTGCGCATGATCTACCAGGGCCTTTTTCAAACGGTTCAACAGCTCTGTTCCTTCCTCCATGATTGTGAGATCTGCCGTGAAGTTGGTATCAAATACCCCATCAAATCCTAACATCCTCAGTGCTGAAGTCATTTTACCCGTCACGAGCGTTCCGGCTTCGTAACCGAAGCATTCGCCCAATGCAGCGCGAATCGCAGGTGCTGTTTGAACGACTACGTGTTTCTTCTCGTCCTGAAGCGCCTCCCACACGCCATCAATGTGATCGCGCTCAGTAATTGCTCCCACTGGACAGACTGCAGCACACTGCCCACATTGCACGCACGGAACTTCATCCAAATCCATCGAAAATGCCGGACCAATTCTGGTGTCAAATCCCCGTCCCTGAGGAAATAGTGCACCTACAGCCTGAGTATCTCCACAAACCGTGACGCATCGTCGGCACTTGATGCATTTCCCACTATCCCGAATCAAAGCGGGTGTGCTGTCGTCGATCTCACAAGGGAGTCTCTCGCCCTCAAAACGCACTTCGCGGATGCCCATTTCTCGAGCGATGTCCTGAAGTTCGCAATCACCACTTCGTTCGCAGGTTTGGCAGTCGCCACAGTGCTCAGAAAGCAGCAGCTCCACAATCATTTGTCGCGCCTCTCGAACTCTTCGACTCTGAGTAAAGATTTCCATCCCGTCACGAACGGGAGTCGCGCACGCAACCTGCAAAGTCCGGGCCCCTTCGATTTCCACCACACACAACCTGCAGGCACCAATCGCGGATCGGTTTTCCATTTTGCAAAGCGTTGGAAGAAAGAGACCCAACTGGCGGGCCGCGTCGAGAACGGTCACATGGTCCTCAACCACACAAGGTTGTCCGTTTATGTAAATTTCAGCCATTTTAAATTCCTCTGGTTATTTTCCGTAATCACACCTCAGGCAGCGTTTTGCCTGCCTTACCGCCATACTCTCCGTCCAGGGGAGATCCACTTCATCAAAGTTGTGACACCGCCGATCCACCGATAGGGTGTTCAGACCCTCCCTGGGATAAGGAACCGGATCTGAGTCAGGATCGTAAGCGGTCGTATTGTCTTGTTCCTCTCGCCAAAAGGCATGACCTTCCCCACTAAGGGACTGATCGATACCCACCGCCGCTTTCTCCCCTCCAGCGACCGCATCAATCACCGAGAGTGGGCCTGTTGCGGAGTCTCCTCCTGAGAAAATCCATGGCACCGAAGTCTGCCCGGTCTGCTTGTCCGCAATCACGGTTTTTCCATTTCGTGTTTCAAGCCCAACTTCCTCGGCCAAGGGAGAGAAGTCATATCCTTGTCCAATCGCAAAGATCACCTGATCTGCCTCAAGGTAAAGATGATTACTCGTCGATTCCACTGCCCTCCGACGTCCGGATCGATCAAAGTCGCCAAGATTCATTTTCTGGCACTCGACTGCGACGATCTGCTCGCCTTCCCTGACGATGCAAACCGGATGCGTGAGCGTGTGGATGGTAACACCCTCCTCCAAAGCCTGTTCGATCTCTTCTGCATAAGCGGGCATCTCGGCATGAGAACGTCGATAAACCATCGCAACCTCTGCGCCCAGACGGACAGCGGTCCTTGCGGCATCGGTAGCTGCATTCCCTCCACCAACCACGACCACCTTCTTCCCAACCGGTACCGAACCGCGCAGATTGTATTCTTTGAGAAATGAAATTCCGTCGACCACTCCCGGACCTTCACTACCCGGAAGCTCCAACTTAATGCCTCCCGGGATCCCAATTCCCAGGAAGACTGCTTCGTATCCTTTCTCTTTGAGTGAGCTTAACGAAAAGTCTTTGCCCAAGGCTTGCTGTGTTCGAATATCGACACCCATTTGTTCGATCATTCGAATTTCCCGGGCCACCGTTTCTCTCGGCAGTCGATAGGCCGGAATGGTTTGTACTAACATACCCCCGGGTCTTGGTTCAGCTTCAAAAACAACGGGACGATAACCCAGTCTCGCAAGGAAGTAGGCGCAGGAAAGTCCAGCCGGCCCACCACCCACGATTGCGATCTTACGAGAAGCGTTGGATTCATTTTCGATCACTTCCGGCAATTGCACGGTCACCTCCTGATCTACCATGAAACGCTTGATTCCCCGAATCGAGACTGGCTCGTCAATGCTGGTCCGTCGACAACGACTCTCGCAAGTGTGGAAACATACCCTCGCACAGATCGCAGCAAACGGATTTCGCTCGCGATGAAGTTTCAATGCCTCAGCATAGCGTTTCTCACCCGTCAGTGACACGAACCCGGGAACATCCACATTTGCCGGACAAGCCGACTGGCAGGGAGCTCGAACCAGCTTCGCACAGACTCCAGAGCGACAGAAATGCTGGTGGATGTGCTCCTCATACTCTTCCCTAAAGTGGCGGATCGTGGAGAGCACAGGATTTGGCGCCGTTTGGCCGAGCCCACACAGTGAGGTGTCTTTGATTTGTTCACCCAATTCGATCAACATCTCGATATCACCTGACTTCCCCTGCCCAGCACAGATGCGTTCGAGGATCTCCAGCATCCGCTTGGTTCCGACCCGACACGGCACGCATTTTCCACAAGACTCTTCTTGAACAAATTCCAGAAAAAACCTCGCCACATCGACCATGCAGCTCTCCTCGTCCATCACGATCAGTCCGCCGGAGCCCATGATCGCCCCGAGTTCCTGAAGGGATTCATAATCCAGAGGCACATTCAGATCGGATCGCGGAATGCAGCCTCCAGAGGGTCCTCCAATTTGAGCAGCCTTGAAGGCTTTGTCATCCTTGATACCTCCACCAATGTCATAGATCAGCTCTCCAAGAGAAGTCCCAACCGGCACTTCCACGAGGCCCGAGTTTTTGATCACTCCCGCCAGAGCAAACACTTTGGTCCCTTTGCTTTTGTCCGTCCCTAAGCTTGAATACCAGTTGCTTCCATTCAGGATGATCGGCGCGATGTTTGCGTAGGTCTCCACATTGTTAAGAACAGTGGGTTTCTCCCAAAGTCCTTTGTGTGCCGGAAATGGAGGTCGGGGCCTGGGCTCCCCTCGTTTTCCCTCAATGGAAGCAATTAGAGCCGTCTCTTCTCCACAAACGAAAGCTCCCGAGCCCATACGAATCTCAAGATCACAGATAAAATTGCTGTTAAGGATGTAATCTCCTAGTAATCTACGCTCGCGCGCAGAGTCGATCGCGATCTGCAGGCGCTCCACCGCCAATGGATACTCGGCCCGTACGTACAAATATCCCTGACTCGCTCCGACGGCGTAGGCAGCGATGAGCATGCCTTCAATGACTGAAAACGGATCTCCCTCAAGCACACTGCGATCCATAAACGCACCGGGATCGCCTTCGTCTGCGTTACAAAGTACGAATTTTTGATCACCTTCACTCTTTCGCGCATATTTCCACTTCATCGCGGTTGGAAATCCCGCCCCACCACGTCCTCGCAAACCCGACTCCATTACTGTTTCGATTACATTTTCCGGGTCGTTTTCTCTCAAAACACGCTCAAGAGCATAAAATCCATCGCATGCAATGTAGTCCTCGATTGAAGTCGGTCGGATCTTGCCACAGTTTCTCAATACGATCTTTTCCTGCCCTTTGAAAAAATCGATCTCGTCCTCGGTGCGTTGAGGCTGTCCATCAGTTTCCTTTTTCCAAAGATAATCCTCTACCGGTTTCCCTTTGATAACATGTTCTCTTACGATTCTTTCGATCTTATCCGAATTAAGTTCCTGATAGAAAGTATTGTCCCGATCAAAAACCATTACCGGACCCTGCGAACACGGGCCAAGGCATCCTGTCTCGACAACCTCGACATTGGAGGAACATCCGCTATTAGTGAGGCATTCCTCGAGTTTCTTAACTATCGCATTTGCGCCGCAGGAAAGACATCCCCCACCTGAGCACACTCTTATGAAAGTTTTTTCTCCACTGTCAGCGGTTAACTCATCGGATTCAGCAGTGTCTTTTATTCTCTGCAAATCATCGAGTGAACGAATGGGAGATTTGATAAATTTCTGGATCATTCCTCTCCTCCTTCCTCTTCCGAACTGAAAGACAGACGATAGTCCTGAAGCAGCGCCTTCATTTTTGAAGGTTTCACACGCTGGTGAACGTCTGTGCCTACCATCGCTACTGGTGCAAGGCCACAAGCGCCAAAACATCGCCCCACCTCCAAAGAAAAGCATCGATCCTCAGTCGACTCCCCCAGGTCAATGCCAAGTTCCTTTTTGAGTGAAGTGAGGACTTCCTTCGCCCCCCGAACGTAACAGGCAGTTCCCAGACAAACCCGGATTTGATGTTTGCCTTGTGGAGTCCTGGAAAAGAAGGAATAAAAACTCACGACTCCGGCGACCTCACTAAACGGTTTTTCCAGCCTGGCGGAGATCTTGGACAGGACTGGATCCGGCAAATACCCAAACAAACTTTGGGCCATTTGAAGGATGGGGATTAGGGCTCCTTTATCGGCACCGTAATGATCAATAATCTCATCGAGCTTTTCCAATAGTTCCTGTTGGGACAACTCGTCAGTTTCATGGTTGTGAGCTTCTTCCATGCATGCATCTTCAACTAACATGTCAGCCTTTCGTTGGGATCTTTTGCGGATATGAGGCGGTTAACTACGCCTACCCAACTTTTTTAAAGAAAAATTGCTAACTATTCAATCTTAAAAATTAGCTTTTCTAATTTTATAATTGCATTAAAATTAGTAATATTAATAATAAGTTGCTGCTTTTTCGCCGTGGGAAAACAAAGACGAAATGTTGACCGTCTGGGAGAACTTTTCCGATTACCGAGACTCAGTATCAATTACGTATTTTCGGAAGATACTATTTGAGAAATTAATCCGCGTTCCGTATAGATAAAGTTTTACTAATCACCAAAATTCAATTAAGTGATAGTGGCGGTTGGATCAGGAAGGGAGTCCTGTAAATGACCGCAAAACAGGTTTATACAAATCAACACGCAAACTGACGCGATTCATGAATCCGATTATTGCATTATTCACTTCGTCTCTGGGGAAGAAGTATCTGATGGCGATTTCCGGAGCATTGCTCAGCCTTTTTGCTCTCGGGCACATGGCGGGTAATCTCCAGATCTTTCTCGATCCTTACTGGATCAACGCCTACGCATACAAACTTCAGCATTTGCCATACGGCCTTCTATGGGTGATCCGTTTTGGCCTGCTTGCAACCGTACTGATCCACATCTGGACTTCAATCGTTCTGACTATCGAGAATAAGAAAGCTCGTCCGGACGACTACAAGTTCAAATCGACAGCTGCGGCAAGCATTGCTTCCCGAACGATGCGTGTTTCGGCAGTGATCGTGTTGCTGTTCATTGTTTTCCACATTGCTCACTTCACCACGCGTCACGTTCCCGGGCAGGAGTTCAATGAAGTGATTAAGGATGCTCAGGGAACTGAATATCCACTTCACATTGACCTCGTCAAACCAGACGGAAAGGTTGTGATGGACAGCGTCGGGGACGAGAATGGCGTCGCAAAACCAAAACATGTTCACAACACTCACGCGATGATGATCTCCGGCTTCTCCTACTGGTGGGTATCCGTCATTTACATCGTAGCAGTTGGTCTCCTGGCCCTGCACCTTGGTCACGGTGTCAGCAGTATGTTTCAGTCTCTTGGACTGAGAAACTCAGGCACCTACCCATTCCTCAAGCTAGTAGCTTGGGTTTATTCAATCGTCGTCTTTGTGGGCTACAGCTCCATACCGGTAGCGATCTCACTTGGTATCATCACCATCTCAGGATAACCCGCAGCTAATTTAAGACCCATGAATTTAAATTCAAAAATCCCAGAAGGTCCAATCGCGGACAAGTGGAACAACCATAAATTCTCCGTCAAACTGGTTAACCCTGCGAATAAGCGCAAATACAACATCATCGTTGTGGGTTCCGGTCTTGCAGGAGGTGCCGCAGCAGCAACTCTCGGAGAACTTGGTTACAATGTTAAATGTTTCTGCTACCAGGACAGCCCACGCCGTGCTCACTCGATCGCAGCTCAAGGGGGCGTAAACGCAGCAAAGAACTACCAAAACGACGGCGACAGTGTTTATCGTCTGTTCTACGATACAGTTAAAGGTGGTGACTTCCGTGCTCGCGAAGCAAACGTTCACCGTTTGGCCGAGGTTTCCGGTAACATCATCGACCAGTGCGTGGCGCAAGGTGTTCCTTTCGCACGTGACTATGGAGGATTGCTCGACAATCGCTCATTCGGTGGTGCTCAGGTAAGCCGCACGTTCTACGCTCGCGGCCAAACGGGTCAGCAATTATTACTTGGAGCTTACAGCGCGCTGAACCGCCAAATCCATCTCGGCACGGTTAAGATGTATAACCGTCATGAGATGGTGGACGTCGTTCTCGAAGATGGCCGTGCGGTGGGGATCATCACCCGCAACATGGTAACGGGAGAGATCGACCGCTGGGCAGCAGACGCAGTTTGTTTGGCAACGGGTGGTTACTCAAACGCTTACTTCCTTTCAACGAACGCAACGGGTTGTAACGTAACTGCAGCATATCGTGCATACCGCAAGGGTGCAGGCTTTGCGAATCCTTGTTACACACAAATTCACCCAACTTGTATTCCACAGCACGGTGACCAACAAAGTAAGCTCACCCTCATGTCTGAGTCTCTCAGAAATGACGGTCGTGTTTGGGTTCCCAAAAGCAAGGAAGATGCTGAAAAGATCCGCAACGGTTCCATCCATCCATCGGAGGTGAAGGAAGGAGATCGCGATTACTACCTTGAGCGTAAGTATCCAAGTTTCGGTAACCTCGCGCCACGTGACATCTCTTCACGTTCGGCTAAGGAAGCTTGTGATGAAGGACGCGGTATTGCTCACAATGAAGGTGGCAACGGAGTATTCCTTGATTTCGCAGACGCAATCAACCGCCTGGGTGAGAACAAAATCAAAGAGCGCTACGGCAACCTCTTCGACATGTATGAGTGCATCACTGGAGACAATGCTTACAAGACTCCGATGCAGATTTTCCCGGCACTCCACTACACAATGGGTGGTCTCTGGGTGGACTACAACTTGATGACCAACGTTCCTGGCCTTTTCGCACTGGGTGAGTGTAACTTCTCCGACCACGGTGCTAACCGCCTCGGAGCTTCAGCACTCATGCAGGGTCTGGCTGACGGTTACTTTGTGATTCCAGCAACCATCAACGATTACCTGGCAGGTGATCTTGGATTGGCAAACGCTGGCCGAACTGCGACGGACACCACCGAGTTTAACGAAGCTGAAAAGGAAGTTCAGGACAAAATCGATCGCCTGCTCTCTATCAAAGGTAAACAAAGTCCACGTTCATTCCACCAACGTCTGGGTAAGATCATGTGGGAATACGCCGGAATGGCTCGTAACGAAGAAGGACTCAAGAAGGCACTTGAAGAAATTCCTGCGCTTCGCGAAGAGTTCTGGAAGGACGTCAATGTTCTCGGTCAAAATGCTGAGCTCAACCAAGAGCTTGAAAGAGCTGGCCGCGTAGCAGACTTCCTCGACTTCGGCGAACTACTCTGCCGTGACGCACTGGACCGTAAGGAATCCTGCGGAGGTCACTTCCGTGAGGAGAGCCAAACCGAAGAAGGTGAAGCGATGCGCGACGACGAAAACTTCTGTAACGTCTCCGTTTGGGAATACAAGGGCGAAAAGGAAGCCCCTGTGAAACATAAGGAAGAACTCGAGTTTGAATACTGCAAACTCCAGGTCCGTTCTTACAAATAAGGTTAACGTCCAACTATTTTCAGAAAATGAATCTTACAGTTAAAGTCTGGAGACAAAAAGACGCGAACAGCGAAGGTAAATTAGTTCCTTACGAGGTGAAGGATGTGTCGGAGGACATTTCTTTCCTTGAGATGCTCGACATCCTCAATGAAGACCTCGTGGCAAAGAACGAAGAGCCTATCGCATTCGACCACGACTGTCGTGAAGGCATCTGCGGTATGTGCTCGCTTGTAATCAACGGCCGTCCACACGGACAAAAGTTGACTACGGTATGTCAGCTGCACATGCGCGTGTTCAA